>JAYTXQ010000130.1:0-10706 GCA_043742825.1 Caulobacteraceae bacterium
CTGATCGGCCAGCACAGCCAGGCGATCGGTGCGCCGCGCCGCCAGAACGACCTTAGCCCCGCTAGCCGCCAGAACCCGAGCAAACCGCCGGCCCAGCCCGGACGAGGCCCCGGTGATCAGGGCAACACGGCCGCTAAGCTCGAAGTGTTGAGTCATCAGATGAGGGTCCTTTTCGTTTGGCTGTGGCTTGATTTATTCATTTACCCACTGCCATGTAGCAAGCGTTAGGATGGGAGGGTCGAAAATGAAACCGACGACGTGGTTCGCGCCGGGATTGGCCCTCGCCGCGACGCTATTTTTTGTCCTCGCCTCGGTTGCGCCTGCCCAGCCCCCGGCGTCAGCCATCGCCGCTGCCGAGGGGGGTGCCCTGTTTGACCAACACTGTAAGGGTTGCCACGAGCCGGCGGTGGGACGCGCACCAAATCGCCAGACGCTCGCCGGCAGAGCCCGAGGCGATATCATTACCGCGTTGACGTCCGGGGCCATGGCACCTATGGCCAGCGGGCTCAACCCCGATCAGATCAAGTCCATCGCCATCTATCTGACCCCTGGCACGACCCAGACAGCAGACAGGATGTGCGCGACAAATGCCAATATCGCCACAGGCGTTTCGGACTGGACGTCGGTAGGCGCTGATACCGCTTCGACCCGGTTTCAACCGCACCCCCGCCTGCTGGCAAAAGATGTGCCACATCTGAAGGTAAAATGGTCCTTTGCCATGAGCGGCGGCGGCCAGTCCATTGTGGTCGGCGACTGGCTGTTCATCACCAATCGCAATGGCAGGCTTTATGCCCTGGACGCCCGGTTGGGCTGTGTGCACTGGATCGATACAGACGTCTATGCGCGCTCAACCCCGGCGCTGTCGCGGCTGGCGAACTCCCCCAGTGGCTGGGCATTGTTCGTCAGTTCCGGCACGCATTCGGTTCGCGCCTTCGATGCCCAGAGCGGCAAAGAAATCTGGAAAAGCGAGGCCCTTGAGAGCCATCCCGCCACCGTCATGACAGGAGCGCCGGTGGTGGCCGGCGACCGCTTGCTGGTGCCGGTCTCGTCAATCGAAGAGGTTACCGCCGCCGCGCCCGCCTATGGCTGCTGCACCTTTCGGGGGTCACTGGTGGCGCTGGACTTGAAAACTGGAGCGAAGCTTTGGCAGGCCTATCCGATCGATGAGCCGCGTCACCCCCTGGGCAAAAACGCCATGGGCGTAACGATGCAGGGCCCGGCGGGCGGGGCCATCTGGTCCGCCCCCACGGTCGATCACCGACGGGGCCTAGTCTATGTGGCCACCGGCGACAGCTATACCGCCGCGGAAACCCGTGGCGCAGACGCCATTGCAGCAATTGACCTTGTGACGGGCAAGGTGCGTTGGAAACACCAGGCCACGGCAGGGGACAACTTCATCCTTGGCTGCAGTGGTTCTGAAAAGGGCTCCAATTGCCCAAATCCGACTGGCCCTGACTATGACTTTGGGGCCTCCCCGATCCTGTTCACCGTGCCCGGTGGGCGTCAGATCCTGGTCGTGGGGCAAAAGTCGGGTCTGGTCTATGGGCTTGATCCCGATAGCGGGCGCGGCCTGTGGACCAGCCGCGTGGGCGCTGGCTCGTCCTTGGGCGGGATCGAGTGGGGGATGGCCGCCGACCGCCGCAACGTTTTTGTTGCTAATGCGGACACAGTGGGCCTTTTCGCCGACTATCTACGAGAGCACAAAATTCCTTTTCCAGGAATGGGGAAGAGTGATCCTGCGCGACCCGGCCTGACGGCGCTTGACCCCCTCACAGGCAAAAGTATCTGGATCGTGCCCGCGCCCAAAGCCCCCTGTCACTATGCCGGCGACCGCTCGACCGATTCCCTGCGGGGGGAATGCGTGCGTGCCCAGTCTGCGCCGCCTGCCGCCATGCCGGGGGTCGTCTTCTCCGGCACAATGGATGGCTGGTTTCGTGCTTATGACGCCACCAGCGGCAAGATCCTCTGGGCCTTCAGCACCACAGCCCAGACATATGACACGGTCAATGGGGTAAAGGGCCAACCCGGTGGCAGTATCGACGGTATGGGTCCGGTGGTCGCCGACGGTATGGTCTTCACGATGTCAGGATTCAAAGGCGCGGCCAATATCGGCGGTAATGCCACCAATGTGCTGCTGGCTTTTTCCGTGGACGGGAAATAACCATGGGCGGTATCGGTAAGCCTTCCGCGCTGCAGTCGTCGCTTTGACTAAGGCACGCTGGGAATATAATCGAATGCGGCACGGATCTGGCTACCTCGACTTTTTTACCACGAACCTCACGAACTTCACGAACGCTGGGCAAGATCAATCTGGATCAACAGCTGCGCCGCGGATCGCAGCCGAGACGAAATGAACTGTCGGTTCGTGGGGTTCGTGACGTTCGTGGTTGAGTCTTGAAGACACAACGGCGTGCAAACTGAAGCGATTATTCTTGACGGTTTCCTAAGCGCGCCGGACTGTCAGGCTAGGCTCAGCATCTCCTCGAAATTGCGTCGGTAAAACTGTTCCTTGGCATCCTCATCGATGCCGTCGAACGTACGCTCGAAGCGACCGATGGGGTCGGTGGTGCCTTCCGGGTGCGGATAATCGCTGGAAAAAAGGAAGAGTTCAGGCCCAGCATCTCGGATCATCCGGCCCACGTCCTCGCCGGGAAAGGGCGTGAATTTCATCTGGCGGCGGATATAATCGGAGGGCCTGAGGCTGAGGCCGCCCACGGACGGATCACTTTTGCGAAAAGCCTTTTGCGCCAGGTCGAGCTGGCGCAGGAAGCCGGGCACCCAGCCCGCTCCCAGCTCAATGACACCGCCGCGCAGGTCTGGGAACCGCTCGAACACGCCGTCGAAAACCATGGCTGACAGAAACATCTGCGGCGCGAAGGCGAGGACCATATAGTCTTTGACCCGCAGGTTCTCGCCACAGCCCAGCAGGTCAGTGGGCCGGGGCTTACCGTTATTTTCATAGGCCTTGGGCAGCACGCGCGTGCCTGCGCCGATGTGCAAAACGAAGGGCACGCGGTGCTCAGACAAAGTGCGCCAAATGGGATCATAGTCGGCATGACCAGGCGAGCGGTCGCCGCCGGGGCTAGCTGGGATCCAGAACGCGCCAATGCCCAGACGCAGGCCCTCCTCGACCTCGGCCAGAGCCCGTGCGGGGTCGTTCAGGGCCACTTGGCCGACGGCGATCAGGCGGGGATCGTGGTTACAGAACGCAGCCATCGCCCGGTTGTGGGCGCGTAAGCCCCCGTAGAGGATTTCCGGGTCGGTGGATGCCAGATACTGGGTTCCGGAAAAGGTCGAAAATACCAGCTGGCCGTGAAATCCCAGATCATCCAGGGCCTTTCGCCGCTCAGCGATATCAAAGGCCCCATAAGCGGCCCAACCCTTGGGTCCGGCAATCACGTTGCTGTCGATCAGGGCCGTTTTCGCCGCGTCGGCGACCCGCGCTTGCGCTTTAGCGATGAAACTGGTGGTAGCGTTGCCCGCAGCCCCCAGGGCCAGGGGTGGAAGGCGCTCGCGGATATCGGGGTCGGCGAATTTGCTGACCCAATCGAGGGTTTCCAGAATGTGGCTGTCGGCGTCATAACAGACGCGGCTGGCGGCGTAGACCATAGCGTTGACCTCCCGGGGCTCTCTGGCTCTCGAGGGCTCAGGCGTAGTGCACTTTTCGGGCAGCAACAACCAATGCAGCTGATGCCGTTCGCGCGCTCACCGACGATTGCGGCAAACATGGACGGCGCGGCGCAGGCGAAGTAGCGTACAGCTCCGTCTTCAGGCCTGCTCATGCCCCTTGTGAAATTTAGTCGCCGAATCGTTTGGGCTGCCACCGCAGCTTTTGCCCTATGGTCCGGCGCGACGCCTGGCCGCGCGTCGGGCCCTGAGCCTACCGCGACGCTCCCCACCCTGCCCGATGCCGCAGCCCAAGCGTCGATCAGCCTGGCCACGGATGAAACCCTGCGCTTCACTGTGCCGGTCATGGTCAATGGCCGCGGGCCGTTTCGCTTCATCATCGACACCGGCGCTGATCGCTCGGCCGTGTCTTCGCGCGTCGTTGCGGCCCTGGGTTTACCCTTCGGCGAGACGGTCAAGGTTCATTCCATGAGCGGGACCAACCTGATCCCCAGTGTCAAGATCGCCACCTTGCAGATCGCGCCAGACGTCGAGGTCCACGACATTATCGCGCCGGTGTTCGCCGAAAGTGACCTGGGCGCGGAGGGTTTATTGGGCGTCGACAGCCTCCAGGGTCATCAGGTCGTCATCGATTTTATCAAACACACCATGGAAATTCGAACCGCAAAAAAGCACGAACGCCCGTTACTTGACGACCAGGGCGCCGTCATCGTCATGGCCAGATCAAAGTACGGCCAGCTGATCCTGGTGGATTCCAGCCTGGGGCCCAGGTCCCTGCGCGTGGTTCTTGATACCGGTGCTCAGTTCGCTGTGGGCAATCTGGCCATGCGCCGGTTGGCGGCGTCATTGGTGCGCGAAGCCCCGGCGCAACGGGTTCAAATGCTCAGTGTGGTCGGAAAATATGTCTCCGCCGACTATACCCTGATCGCCAGGATCAAACTCGGCGGCTTTGTGCTGATGAACACGCCCGTAGCCTTTGCCGACGCGCACCCCTTCGCCCGCTTTGGCTTGGCCAAAGAGCCGGCCATGTTGCTCGGCATGGATATGCTGCACCTCTTTCGTCGCGTCACCATAGACTTCGCCAATCGCAGGGTCAGTTTCGTGCCGCCGCCAGGGTTGGCGAGGGAATGAAGGGGGATGGACGCGCTCTATTGATCGCGACCGGCTCGACGCCCCGGTCCGCGACTCCGCGCTTGAACTCTATAGTCCTTAGAGCTATATAAAAAATGGATACACAGGGATCCAATGAGTGTCTTCAAGACGAAGGAATTTGCGCGGTTCGCTCGCAAGGCGAATCTGAGAGATCGAGAGTTGCTCGACGCAGCTAACGCAGTGATGGCTGGCCATTTTGATGCCGATCTGGGTGGCGGCGTTTTCAAGCAGCGCATCGCTCGCCAAGGCGGCGGCAAGTCAGGCGGCTTTCGAACGGTCATTCTTTTCAGGGTCGCGGGACACAGCTTCCTCGTCCACGGTTTCGCAAAGAACGATAAGGCGAACGTCACGCCGAAGGAGCTGAAAGCCTTGAAGGGGTTGGCTGACGCCTTCTTCGATTTCGACGTTGAGGCTTTGGCAGCCGCAAGCACCGCCGGTGAGATTGCAGAGGTAAGGAGCGATGATGATAACGAAAAGCGGAAATGAAGGTGGCGTTCTGGGCACGGTTTACAGGACCGCGACCGGCCTGCATCGTGCCGGCGTCATCGACAAGGCGACCATGCGCGAGTTTAACGCCCTCTGCCTGACGCCGGTAGAGGCGATGGCTGCTGAGGAGATCAAAGCGCTGAGGGAGCGCGAACAGGTCTCGCAGCCCGTATTCGCGCAATACCTGAACGTCCGCCGCGACGCGGTCAGCAAATGGGAACGCGGCGAAAAGCGGCCCAACGGACCGTCGCTCAAGCTGCTCAACCTGGTGAAGACCAGGGGCTTACAGGCGATAGCTTAAGCGGCCGGGCGAATTGCAGTTGCAGATGGGGCCGGTCTACCTTCCGGTCGTGCTCGCCACGTAGTGTTGGCAATGTCGTCGTTGCTGAGGCTTCAGCGACAGTGGCGAGATCAAAGCTCAAGTGAGGGATGTATCAATGAGACTGCCAAGCGATCTTGACGTCATTGTTCAGGAGCTTGTCGAGGCAGCCGGCTATGAGATCAGCACGGCAGACCTTGGACGGTATCGCGTGCATCCTGCGCCCGAGAACGTTGCCTTCAATGGACATCGCCCGCACGTTGCTGATGATGATCGAGAGCGAACTTGGGGGCAGTGGAGCGGGCGCTTGACCATAGCGGTGATCTGCTTGAGGGTTGAAAGCTATGCTCGAACAAGAAAACGCCGAAGCCGATTGCGCCCCTGTCCTGAGCGCCATTCCCTGGAACGTCGCTGAAGTCGAGGCTCTGCCAGACTTTTGCCTGCGTGTTCGCTTCAACGACGGGTTGGAGGGAATTGCGGACCTTAACGCATTTTTACATGCTCCCGACGCCGGTGTATTTTCCGCGCTCTCGAGCGCAGAATGCTTCGCGACGGTGGCAATAGAGATGGGCGCGGTGACCTGGCCAAACGTTTTGGCCGTCTGGCCTTGGACTCTTGATCTAGCCCCGGACGCCATGCACGACGAGATCGCGCGAAACGGCACCTGGGTGCTGTGAGATTTGAGCTCAAGGGTCTTGTGCCATAGTGTGCGACGGTGCCCGTGCAGGTCTCGCAACTACAGAACGCGCTGTGTGACGATGACGTAAATATCCAGAATTGGCGGAGACGGACTGATGGCAAGTGAATGGACCTCGAAGCGATTGAAGGCGATGCCGCTGCATGAACGTGCCGAACTTTATCGAAACGCATGTCGTTTAGGCCATACGCCCGAGGGCGCTGCGCTGAAAACCCTGATTGAGGAGGCGGGACTTCCATACTCCGAAGAAAAATGCCTCACGAATGATGACCCGATCACGATCAAGATGCATCAGGCTATCAATTCGAAGGAAGGCCGACTTTCGGCCATAACAGCCACAAAGGCCGGCTTGCCCGCGATGGCGGGAATTGATCCCATGCTCCAAGTCGCACTCGGCCCAGACTATGGACCTCATAAAATGGGAACCGCCACCGCCGGAGGTTTGGTTGCGGAGTTGATGCATTCACTCGGCTACAAAAATGCCGGCCAACGCATATTGCCCGCGCATTGCGCTGCGGGGACCGCGGAGTTCTGGATTTGATCGTCGGGCCAAACCAGAGTTCGCCACGCGGTCGTCAGAAGCAGGACAGCGCCATTCCAAAGAAAAAGGGCGGGACCCCACGGCCCCGCCCTTCTTCATTTCGCTCGAACGGTAGGTTCGTGGACTAGAAGTCCATGTCGCCCATGCCGCCCATTCCGCCGCCCATGCCGCCGCCGGGCATGCCGCCGCCAGCTGCCTTTTTCGGGGCTTCGACGATGGCCGCTTCGGTGGTGATCATTAGGCCGGCCACTGAGGCTGCGTCCTGAAGCGCGGTGCGGACGACCTTGGCCGGGTCGATGATGCCGGCCGCGATCATATCCACATACTCTTCGGTTTGCGCATTGAAGCCGTAGGTGGCGCTGGCGTTCTCCATGATCTTGCCGACCACGATCGAACCTTCAACGCCGGAGTTTTCGGCGATCTGACGGATCGGGGCTTGCAGGGCACGACGAACTATGGCGATGCCGGCGTCCTGATCGGCGTTGTCACCTTTCAGGCCTTCGAGGGCCTTGACGGCCTTGAGCAGGGCGACGCCGCCGCCGGCGACGATTCCTTCTTCAACTGCCGCACGGGTGGCATTGAGGGCGTCGTCAACACGGTCTTTCTTTTCTTTCACTTCCACTTCGGTCGAACCGCCAACGCGGATAACGGCAACACCGCCGGCCAGTTTAGCCAGACGCTCTTGCAGCTTTTCTTTGTCGTAGTCCGAAGTGGTGTCTTCGATCTGACGCTTGATCTGGCCGATGCGGCCTTCGATGTCGGCCTTATCGCCCGCGCCATCGACGATGGTGGTGTCGTCTTTGGTGATGGTGACTTTCTTGGCCTTACCGAGCATCTCGATACCGACGTTCTCAAGCTTGATGCCCAGATCTTCGCTGATCAGCTGGCCGCTGGTGAGGATAGCGATATCCTCCAGCATGGCCTTGCGACGATCGCCAAAGCCGGGGGCTTTGACGGCGGCGACGCGAAGGCCACCGCGCAGCTTGTTGACCACCAGAGTGGCCAGGGCTTCGCCCTCGATGTCTTCGGCGATGATCAGTAGCGGGCGGCTGGATTGCACCACCGCTTCGAGCACCGGCAGTAGAGGCTGGAGCGAGGAGAGCTTCTTTTCGCAGAGCAGGATCAGGGGGTCTTCGAGCACGACCTCCATCTTGTCGGCGTTGGTGATGAAATAGGGCGACAGATAACCGCGATCAAACTGCATGCCTTCGACGACGTCGAGTTCGGTTTCCAGGCTTTTGGCCTCTTCCACCGTGATCACGCCTTCATTGCCGACCTTTTCCATGGCCTTGGCGATCATATTGCCAATTTCGCTGTCGCCGTTGGAGCTGATCGAGCCGACCTGGGCGATTTCCTGGTTGGTGGTGACTTTCTTGGAGGTGGCTTTAATGTGCTCGACGACCTTGAGGACGGCCTTTTCGACGCCGCGCTTCAGATCCATCGGGTTCATGCCGGCGGCGACCGACTTGGTGCCTTCGACAACGATGGCCTGGGCCAGAACCGTGGCCGTGGTCGTGCCGTCGCCGGCCTTGTCGTTGGTCTTGGAAGCCACTTCGCGGATCATCTGCGCGCCGAGATTTTCGAACCGATCAGACAGTTCGATTTCCTTGGCGACGGTGACGCCGTCTTTGGTCGAACGCGGGGCACCGAATGACTTTTCGATCACCACGTTGCGGCCTTTGGGGCCTAGGGTCACCTTGACCGCATTGGCCAGGATGTTGACGCCGCGCAGCATCTTGTCGCGCGCGTCGGTTGAGAAATAGACGTCTTTAGCTGCCATTTTGAGGCTCTCTCTTTCAATAAGGGTTCAGATTAGGAAAGGCGTGAAACTTTGGGGTTGGATTAATCCAGGACGCCCAGAACGTCGCTTTCCTTCATGATCAGCAGATCTTCGCCGTCGAGTTTGATCTCACTGCCCGACCATTTGCCGAACAGGATCTTGTCGCCGGCTTTCAGGTCCAGGGGTTGGATCTTGCCGCTGTCGTCAAGGGCACCGGGGCCTACAGAGACCACCTTGCCCTCCTGGGGCTTTTCCTTTGCGGTGTCGGGGATGATGATGCCCCCTTTGGTTTTTTCTTCTTCCTCGATGCGTTTAACGAGGACGCGGTCGCCAAGTGGACGAAACGCCATGGATATAGTCTCCCAATGCTAACCTATGATGAGTGTGGTCGCTCAAAGCCCAGGCGTTAGCAGCCGGGGCGGTTGAGTGCCAACGAGGCTCAATAAGGTATCTGGCTCTTGCGAGTCAAGGCTACTGCGGTAAATGAAGGTCAGTATTCGACTCTCCCAAGGAGCCTCGCGCTTGGATATCACGACCATTCTGAGTGGTATGTTTCAGGACGGCGGTCTGGACATGACGCTGCCGGGCGGCGGCCTGAAGCGGTTCGGCGATGGGACGCAGCCGAAGGTCGCCGTGCGGATCGCCGATCGCCTGACCCTGGCGCGAATCGTCACCAGCCCGGCGCTGGGCGCGGGGGAGGCTTATATGGATGGGCGGCTGGTTATGGACAGAGGCACGGTCCACGACCTGATCGATGTTGCCGTGCGTAACATGGCTAAGCGGCCGGTGGGCAAACAGCCGGGCGCGGTAAGGCGCTGGTGGACGAAACAGCGAAAGGAGCGCAACGAACGCATCGCAGCGAAGCGCAATGTGGCGCATCACTATGATCTGTCGGTGGATTTCTACCGACTGTTTCTCGATTCAGACCTGCAATATTCCTGCGCTTATTTTGAAACGCCGGACGCCAGTCTGGAGACGGCTCAGGTGGCCAAGATACGCCACCTGGCGGCCAAGCTGGCGGTGTCTTCCGAGGCGCGAGTTCTGGACATCGGCTGTGGCTGGGGGGGTACGGCCCTGGCCTTGGCCAGATGGACCGGAGCACGGGTTCACGGCGTGACGCTGTCGGGCGAACAACTTCAGACAGCGCGGGCGCGGGCAGCGGCGGCCGGCCTGGCAGACCGGGTAACATTTTCTCTGACCGACTATCGCGACCTGAACGAGCGGTTTGACCGCGTTATCTCGGTGGGCATGTTCGAGCACGTGGGTCGGCCCAACTATCAGACGTTTTTTGATAAAGTCGCCGACCTGCTGACCGACGACGGCGTGGCTGTGATCCACTCCATCGGTCGGTGCGCGCCCAGCACCACCGATCCCTTCACCGCCAAATACATCTTTCCTGGCGGCTATATCCCCGCGCTTTCGGAGGTTCTGCCTTCGGCTGAGCGGGCGCGGCTGCGGGTCACTGATATTGAAATCCTGCGCCTGCACTACGCTGAAACCCTGAGGTGTTGGCGGGAACGCTTTGCAGCCAATCGGCAAAAGGCTCTGGCGCTTTACGATGAAAGGTTCTGCCGGATGTGGGAGTTTTATCTCTCCGGCGCCGAGGCCGGTTTTCGCCACGGCGACCATATGAATTTTCAAATCCAATTGAGCAAAAAGGTAGACACTCTACCGCTGACGCGCGGCTATATCGAAGCGGCGGAGCGGGACCTGGCGAGGCTGTAAAACAGAGTTTGTGCGCGCCGTCACCGCAGCGGTTGCAACAGTGATTGAGAGGGTATCGACGGTACGGGTTATGCCTGAAGCGTGAGGGTCACCGCCAACGTGAGCCAGTGTAAGGCCAGAATTTTACGTTCAAAACGAGTGTTGTAACGCAAATGGGCGCGGATGAACCCTAGCCATACCTGTTGACGCGCGCTCGTGAAGTTCGTGGAGACAGGGCAAAGCGCCCTTGGTCCGGGCTTAGGTAGGCTTGGATTATTTTCGCGTGTTGTCCTGGCTCAACCAAAATATTCCGCCTTCGGTCGATTACACCTTTTCCCTGGGCCGGGTTGGGCCTATATGGTCATCAGACTTATGCTCAAACTTAGCATAAGTCGGTGGG
>JAYTXQ010000131.1:0-9360 GCA_043742825.1 Caulobacteraceae bacterium
TATCCGTGCCATTCGTATCTCCGCATGCATCCCATCTATCCCGCTTAAACCGGACAAATGGATTGCTACGAAAACCGGACATATCGTTAGCTACCGACAAGCATTGGTTCTCTTCTTGCCAATGTTTCGGATTTGGTATATATCTTTCCTGTATACAGTGCTTGGCAGGAGGCGCAGTTATGGAAACCGCAAAGGTATTTTGGTCTGGGCGTTCACAAGCGGTGCGTCTGCCAAAGGCGTTCCGCTTCGAAACTTCGGAGGTGCGAATTCGCCGCCACGGCAACGCCGTAATCCTCGAACCCGTTGTGGAAGACTGGGGTTGGTTGGACGCGCTCACGGGTCCGCTCGATGGCGACTTTGTGCGGGCTGCGACGGAGCGACCACCGGAGCAGGATCGTAAAGGGTTAGATGTCTTCCGATGAGATATCTGCTCGATAGCAATGCGGTCATCGCGCTATTGCGAGGTAATTTAAGCGTACTCCACCGTTTGACCCAACACCGGCCCGCGGATTTCGGAATTCCGGCCATCGTCGCGCATGAGCTTTTCTACGGGGCTTACCGCGGTCTGCGTCTGGAAGAAAACCTTGCCCGGGTTGACGCGCTGCAGTTTCAGATCGTCGATTTCGACAATGAAGACGCCCGTCAATCTGGCGAGGTGCGGGCTCAATTGGTGCGGAATGGTGAACCCATTGGCCCCTATGATGTGCTGATTGCCGGACAGGCCCTCGCGCGCCACCTCATCCTGATCACGCACAACACCCAAGAATTTCGGCGCGTGCCGGGGCTGGCCATCGAGGATTGGGAATAGTTGTCGGGGCAGGCTCCACCCGCGACGGCGAGAACGGGCGTGTCGCCAATGTCCTACTCTCCATCCGCAGGCCGCCCCCGCATCGTTTTCACCCCGGCGCGGCGTGCCTTGCCTTCGAGGCGGCGTTCTTTGGAGGCTTTGGTGGGGCGGGTCGGGCGGCGTTTGGTCGGTTCGACAGCGGCCTTGGCGATCAGAGCGACTAGACGGTCAACTGCGTCGCTTTTGTTGGTTTCCTGGGTGCGGAAGCGACTGGTGGTGATGACGATCACCCCGTCAAGGGTCAGCCGCGCGCCGGCCAGTTTCTGCAACCTGATGCTGACCGGGTTGGGCAGGCTGGGCGAGGTGCGTGCGTCGAACCGCATCTGAACGGCGCTGGAGACCTTGTTGACGTTCTGGCCGCCGGGGCCAGAGGCGCGGATGAAAGTGAAACTCAGCTCATTTTCGTCTAGCTCAAGCTCAGGTGTGATCTGGATCATCGCCGTCGCTTCTGCTGGCGCACGATGGTTTCGTCCAGGGTCTGGAGAAACTTCGACCGGTCGTTGCGGTCAAAGGGCTTGGGGCCACCGGTGATCGCGCCGGTGGAGCGAATTTGTTCCATGATGGCGCGTTGAGCGACGGCCGCACCGATTGAATCGACGCTGAACGCGCGGCCGTTAGGGGCAATGGCGGCGGCACCTCGGTTCAAGGCTCGCTCTGCCAGCGGGATATCGTTGGTGATCACAACATCGCCCGCCTTGGCATGCTCGGCAATCCAGTCATCGGCGATATCGGGGCCAGCTTCGACAACGACGCGTTCGATCAGGGCGTGGGGCGGCACCATGATATAGGCATTGGCCACGACCCAGGTTTTTAGAGCATATCGCGCCGCGACGCGGTAAACCTCGTCCTTCACCGGGCAGGCATCGGCGTCGATGAAAATTTCGATGCCGTCAGCCATTGGATGTGCGCCCGTCCTGTGGTCCGATGAAAACCTGATCCGAGCATAGACGAAAGTTCCGCCATGAACCAAGCTGACTATCTTTCCCAGGACGCTGTTGGCCTGGCGAATTTGATCTCGAGGGGTGAGGTCGCCGCCACCGAGGTGCTCGAAGCCGCTCTGGCGCGAACCGATGCGGTAAACCCAAGGCTCAATGCCGTCACCCAAAGATTCGATAAGGCGGCCCGTGCCCTGGTCAAGAACGGGACGCCATCAGGGCCACTCGGCGGTGTGCCGTTTTTGTTGAAGGATCTGGGCGCGCAGCTCAAAGGGACCGTAACCACCGCCGGCTCGCGACTGCTCCACGGGGTTGAAGCCCAAGCCGACAGTGCCCTAGTCGATGGCTATAAGCGCGGCGGCCTGGTCATCTTCGGCAAGACCAATACCCCAGAGTTTGGTCTGGAACCTGTGACCGAACCGAACCTGTTTGGGCCTAGCCGCAACCCCTGGGACCTTTCACGCACCCCAGGTGGCTCATCAGGCGGTGCATCGGCGGCTGTGGCGGGCGGCATTGTCCCCGCAGCCCACGCCAGCGATGGAGGCGGCTCGATCCGCGTCCCCGCAGCCTGTTGTGGCCTGTTCGGCCTGAAACCATCGCGTGGACGGGTTTCCTTTGCACCGGGCGATGAGGGGTGGGGCGGATTTTCCATGCAGCACGCGGTAACCCGCTCGGTGCGCGACAGTGCGGCGCTGCTGGATATCGCCTGCCTACCGGTCCCTGGTGATCCCTATTGGGCCTCGCCGCCGGCACGACCGTTTGTAGACGAAGTGAGCCGTGATCCTGGTCGCCTTCGCATTGCCTTCACCACTGCCGCCTTAGCCAGCGAGGCTCTGGACGCTGAATGCATGGGTGCAGTGAGAGACGCCGCGCGCCTTTGCGAAAGCTTGGGCCATCATGTGGAAGAGGCAATTCTGCCAGGCGATCTGATGGCGGTACGGGCCGCCGCAGGTGTCGTCGTCGCCGCCAGCGTCGCGGCGACCCTGGACGGCGAAATCGCCCGGCGCGGCCGCGCCCTGGATACGGGCGAAGTCGAGGCCTTGACCTTTGCCATGTACCAGCATGGCAAGACGATTGCGGCGGCGGACTATATCGCTGCGATACAGGCAGCACATATGTTTGGGCGCTTGGTGGCGGGGTTCTTTGAGACCTATGACGTACTGCTGCTCTCCACGCTTGGTCAGCCGCCGATCCCCATCGGGGCGCTGCATGATGAGGGCGCTGGGCGGCGAGACTATGCTGAGCGCCTGTTTGCGTTCATGCCCAATACCCAGGCCTTCAATGTCACCGGTCAACCGGCCATGAGCGTACCCTTGGCCTGGAGTGCTGCAGGTCTGCCTTTGGGGATGCAGTTTGTCGGTCGGGCGGGGGATGAAGCAACGCTGTTTCGTCTGGCCAGCCAACTTGAACAAGCTCAGCCGTGGGCCGGGCGGCGCGCGGATCTGATCGCGTGAGTCTGATTGACACAGTAGTCGAGAGCCTGTGCGGAGCCTTTGCTGCGGCCAAGGCGTTTGACCAACCCTACCAGCATTGGATTCTTGCTGATGTGTTTCCTCAGCCCTTGGCCGCAGAACTGGCTGAACTCGAGTTTCCCCACGTCGATCTTGCCGGCGTTTCGGGCAAACGCGAACTACACAATGACCAGAGGCAATATTTCGCCGGTCAAAACAATGCCCGCTTGCCCGCCTGTGACGCTGTGGCGCGTGCATTTCAATCACCCGCTGTGGTGGCTCAGATCCAGGCAATCACCGGCGCGCATCTGGCGGGCAGTTTCGTGCGCCTTGAGTATGCTCAGGACACAGATGGCTTCTGGCTGGAACCGCACACCGACCTGGGGGTCAAGACTTTCACGCTTCTGATCTATCTCGACGGCGGACCAGACCAGGCCGATCTGGGAACTGATATCTATGCCGACGCCGGGACCTGGGCCACGCGCCCGCCTTTCACCCTTAATACCGCCTTGATGTTCGTCCCCGGGGAGGCGACCTGGCACGGTCTGGCGCAAAGGCGAATCTGCGGCGTGCGTCGTTCAGTGATCATGAATTATGTGACCGACGACTGGCGCGCCCGCGATCAGCTGGCATTTCCCGCAACGCCTGTTCGAGCCGCCTGAAGGTGCGCCCGGACGATTTTTGCAGCAGTTTCTGTAGCATTCACCGGTTCGGCGGCTGTCCACATTTCCGGTTCCCCAGCGAAATGGCGGATGAGGCCCTGCTCCAGAAGTCGGTTCAGGAACGGGCGAAAGGCGCGGATATTCAGGTCTAGAACCTCTACCGGATGGCCCGTTGACAGGGCTTCAGAGATCATCGAGACGCTGTCCCCAGTGACGATCAGACGTTCAGCCAGTGCCAAAATACCAAGGTAGGGATTAGCACCCCGACCGTCCCAGATGAAGACGCCGGGATCGTCTGCAAAGGTATCACTTAAGCGGCGAATCAGACTTGCGGGCGTGCGCCGTGACGGCGTGATCGCCAGGGCCGTTGCTTGGGCTGACCGCAATCCCTTGAGCCCGCTGATCAGGCGCTGCTGGTCGGCAAGGGCGAAACCGCCGCGTGCCGTCGGGCCACCCAACAGGACCCCGGCGAAGGGATGCCCAAGATGAGCCAATTTGCCGCGCCAGGCTTCGGCTGCGTCCGCGAGCCTGCTGCCGGTGACGTCATGCAGGGCAGTCGGGACTTTGATCACATTTGCTGCGGGTGCGATCTTGTCGTGTGCCATGGCGATGATCAGGTCGAACTGAGCGTGTGAGGTGCGGGGATCCTGAACATGTACCGCCAGAGTGCGCCCCCCACTGGCGGTGCGAACCTTTAAGGCGGCCCAAACCGCACGCCGCCCGCAACTGATGATCAGATCCGGCCACGGGGTCTGGAAGGGGGTTTTGCCCCAGGTCCACAGCGACCTTATCGGCACCTGCTTTTCTACCACCGTCTGCGCCACCGCCCTGGCCAGTCCCCGTGCCTGAGTGCGCATGCCATCTTCGCCGCTGGTCACGGTCCAGGCAACGATACCGGGCAGGGGCAGGGGCTCGGGAGGGATCTGGAAGCCTTTCGCGCGGGAGTTGATCGATCTTGGGTGGTGCCGGCTGCAGGATTCGAACCCGCGACCTTCGCTTTACAAAAGCGCTGCTCTACCAACTGAGCTAAGCCGGCCGACTTAGGGGGGCTTATGGCCCGGCTAAGGTGATCCTGGCAACCGGCTGTGAACAATGTCGGGCGCTGGGCATGGGAAAATGTGCGCTGGCGCCCTATACGGCCCGCGCCATGGCTCGCATCCTCATCACTTCCGCGCTTCCGTACATTAACGGCGTCAAGCACCTGGGTAATCTGGCCGGCTCGATGCTGCCGGCGGATGTCTATGCGCGCTTTAAACGTGCCCAAGGCCATCAAGTGCTTTATATCTGCGCCACAGACGAACACGGTACGCCAGCAGAGCTGGCCGCCTCGGCTGCGGGTCAGGACGTCGCCGAATATTGCCGCACGTTCCATGAGACACAACACCGGATCGGTCGTCAGTTCGGGTTATCCTGGGACTGGTTTGGACGTTCATCTTCGCCGCAGAATGCCGCTCTGACCCAGCATTTCGCTGATATTCTGGAAGACAATGGCTATATCGAAGAGCGCCTCGATAAGCTTGTCTATAGCCTTGATGACGCTCGCTTTCTACCCGATCGCTACATCGAAGGCACCTGCCCCAAATGTGGCTTCGCTCAGGCCAGGGGTGATCAGTGCGATAACTGCAACGCGCTTTTAGATCCAGTTGATCTGATCGCTCCCTATTCAGCGATTTCCGGATCGCGCAATCTGGAGGTCCGCGACACACGCCATCTTTATCTACGGCAGAGCAAGCTTCAGGGGGCAATCCGAAAGTGGGTGGATTCCAAGCTCGGCTGGCCAGCTTTGACACGGTCAATTGCCAATAAGCACCTGGATGAGGGCCTGATCGACCGGGGTATCACCCGAGACCTCGCCTGGGGCGTTCCGGTTACGCGGGGCGGACAGCCGCGAGTTGGGTTCGAAGGTAAGGTCTTTTACGTCTGGTTCGACGCGCCGATTGAATACATCGCGGCCACTCAGGAGTGGGCGGCTGCGGTCGGCGGTGACTGGCAGTCCTGGTGGCGCGAGGACGCAGGAGCAACGGATGTGTCCTATGTCCAGTTCATGGGCAAGGACAACGTTGCGTTTCACGCTGTCAGCTTCCCTGCGACGATTCTCGGTTCGGGCGAGCCATGGAAGACTGTTGATACCTTGAAATCCTTCAACTGGCTCAACTGGTATGGCGGGGCATTTTCCACCTCACGCAGACGCGGGGTGTTCATGGATTCAGCGTTGGAAATTCTGCCGCCCGACGCCTGGCGTTGGTATCTGACGTCCAACTGTCCTGAACACTCCGATAGCGGCTTTACCTGGGAGCTTTTGCAAGCGGCGGTGAATCGCGATCTGGCTGACGTCTTGGGCAATTTCGTCAACCGTATTCTGAAATTCTGTGAGACCCGCTTTGACGGCGTGGTCCCCGCTGGCGGCGGGGCCGGTCCGCTGGAGAAAAAGCTTTATGCTGATGTCGCCTCAAAGCTTGCCGAGCTGACCGAGCAGTTCGAAGCCATCGAGGTGCGCAAGAGCGCGCAGGCTCTGCGCGCACTGTGGGTCCTGGGCAATGAATATCTCCAGGAGGCCGCCCCCTGGACAGCGATCAAGACCGATCCGGTTCGTGCCGCCGTGATTGTGCGCACTGCGATCAACCTCGCGGCCCTTTACGCACGAATTAGCGCGCCAATCATTCCCTTTACAGCGCAGGCTATAGCTGCGGGATTGGGCGAGCCAACCGTTCCAACCTGGCCTGATTCTGACGTCGGCGCTGAGCTGTCGCGGGTGCCCGCGGGGCGAAAATTCACCACCCCGCCGGTGCTGTTTCGCAAGATCGAGGAAGCCGACATTGCTGCATGGTCGGAGCGTTTCGGGGCAGGTGAAACCACGTGACGTCTCCTGTCTGTCTTTATGGGAGGAAGGTTTTCTTCATCCCGCTAGATCCCCTCCACCTTGCCGCCCGACTAGCGGCGTATAGCGCCACCGCTGCAGCGGCGGAGACATTCAGGCTTTCGAAGTCGCCGGGCATAGGGATTTTGGCCAGAACGTCGCAGTGTTCGGCGACCAGGCGGCGCAGGCCCTCGCCCTCTGCCCCCAGGACCAGCACCGTCGGACCGCCATCTAGCACCTCGGCCAAGTCCTGAGCCGCGCCGCCATCCAGGCCGACGGCCCTCCAGCCCAGGACCTCCAGGCGCTCAAGGGCTCGCGAAAGGTTGACTTCGCGGGCGTGGGGGATGCGATCTATGGCCCCAGCTGCCGCCTTGGCCAGGGATCCGGCGAGGGCAGGGGCATGGCGGTCCTGCAGCACGACACCGCGCACGCCAAAGGCCGCGGCACTGCGAAAGATCGCCCCGACATTCTGGGGGTCGGTCACCTGATCGAGCATCAGAATTATCCCTCGACCGGCCTGGGTCAGATCCTCCAGCGGCACCGGCTCTAAGGGCGGTGTTTTCAGAGCAATACCCTGGTGTACCGCATTGGCCGGGAGGCACCGGCCGATGCTGGAAGAGTCCATCTCTTCGATCGTCCACTGACCAGGTGATTCGCTCTCCAGAGCCCGGGCGCGGTCCGGACTTGCCAGTAGCCGACGTGGGGGTGGGCGGGCGGGATTGTTCAATGCGGCCAGCACCGCGTGCCAGCCCCAGACCCAGTCTGCGGCATTCTCTTGCGGGGCCCGGCGAGGTCCGCCACGGTCGTTGCGTTGCTGATGCGAGGCCACTATAAGGCGCGCTCCGATTTTGGGATCAGATGAAGGTGTTCGTCGGTTTCGGACATGCTTCTGACCCCAAGTTGGGTGATGATGCAACGCGCGTGAGGGGGAATGTCCCGAGTGGCAAAGGGGGCGGACTGTAAATCCGCTGGCGTACGCCTTCGCAGGTTCGAGTCCTGCTTCCCCCACCACGCGCACCATTTGCATGCCCGCAAGGGCGAGCGCGGGTATAGCACAATGGTCGTGCAGCAGCCTTCCAAGCTGAGGATGCGGGTTCGATTCCCGCTACCCGCTCCACTGCAAAAACAATGACTTAGCATGGGTTGCGGTACAGTTGCCGGGGTGTGTTTTACATCGGTTTTACAATTGGCGTTGCGGGGGTGTTCCGGTCGAGGGCGCGGATGGCCTCGATCAGCAGCTCGTCGCGCTTGACGTAGCGGTCGATCAGGCGGCCGACGCGGGTCTCGCTCCAGGTCATGATTTCGGCGATCATGCGGATTGACAGGCCGCCGATGTAAAAACGCGTGGCCGCCGTGCCGCGCAGATCGTGGAAGTGCAGGCGTTGCAGTTCGGCAGCGATTTTTGCTTTGTTCCAGGCGGCGTTGAAGCCTGAACCCCAGGGTCGGCCCGTGGCGCTGGTCAGGACCGTGGTTGACCGCCGCGGGATGGTTTCCAGATGGGTGCGCAGCTGGGCGTAGATGGGGATGAGCGTGGTCTTGCGGCCGCCACTTTTGCCCGTGGCGATCTCGATGGCGCGGGGGCCGACGTGAGACCAGGACAGGCGCAGCAGATCGCCCTTGCGCAGGCCGGTGAGGGCCGCCAGGCGCGCGGCGCGGGTGATGTCGGCCGGCGCGTGGACGGCCAGTTCGGTCAGGTCGGCATCGGTCCAGATCAGGTCAGAGCGATCGGCGCGGTAAAGGCCGGGGATCCTGGCGCAGGGGTTGTTGAGGAGCAGACCCTCCTCGCCGGCGAAGCTGAGCAGGCGAGAGAGGCATTGCATGGCCATGTCGGCGGTGCGTGGGGTCGCACGGTACTTGTCGCGCCAGGTGCGGATGTGGCGGACGCTGGCGGGATGGTCGAAGTCGGCGACGGCCATGCGCCCGAAGTGGGTGCCGATGCGATCCAGCCACGGTTGCCAGTTGCGGCGCGAGCCTGGGGCCAGGTCGGCGAAGCTCTGAGAGCCCCTGTAGGCCGTGATCAGGCCGTTGATGACGCTGGGGTCAGGTTTTCGGCTGTTCGCCGTCACGGCCGCTATCTCGGCCAGGAAAGCGGGATCTGAGGGCTGGGCGAACAGTCGCGGGCCGCCGCGCCAGGCATAGCGATAGGTTTTGCCGCGCGCCGTGACGGTGTGGACGTGCTTAATCGTCATCCGCATGCTCGAAATCATCCCATGGCGAGCGGCCTACGGGTGTGACGGCGGCAGCCTGGGTCAAGAGCCGGATGGTGCCGCCGGGCAGAATATCCACAGAGGGATGGGAATAGCCCACAGCCTGGGCTGCGCGCAGCACGCGCTCAAGATCGCACTGTTTGAAGGCGACGCGGGGCATTAGGGGCGCGCCTGTCTGCGCTCGATCTCGGCTTCGACGTCCAGGCCGTGGCGCAGCGCGCGATGGAACGCGGGCGAGGCGACCTTTTTGATCTCGCGACTGAGTTCGCGATCGCAGGCGGCGTCCAGGATCGCCAGCCGGTCGTTGGTCACGGCCGCGAGGTCGGGCGGCAGAATGATCACTCGGGAAACTCCAGGCGCTGAACACCATCCAGGGTGTTGCCTGCGGCGCGTTTGCCGAT
>JAYTXQ010000132.1:0-23724 GCA_043742825.1 Caulobacteraceae bacterium
TCCATCTCCAAGAGCCAAGCCGCCGATGCCCGTGGTGCGAGTTCTCCCGCCCCCTGATTGGTGCAGAACTTGCCATTTCACCTTTGTTGACAATCTCCCACGTCGGTCGCTCGAAATTTCAGTTGATTTATTGTTTTATGCGGCTAAATGTCGCTATAACGGGAGTTGGGACGATATAGTCTGAAAAGAAAATCAGCAAATGGAACTATCTGACCTGTTTTTTGAAAATATATTCTTGGTATGATTCGTCAAAAACATCCTAAAAACTATATTAGGATTAGGTATTGTTTTACAGACTAATAGTGGGAAGTAAAATGATATTGTTTATTCAACACGTAATCGACCGCATTATGGCCCGTTTCAGCCCCTCAACCAAGTTCGACACGGCCGTGATTGACCGCAGGCTGCAGGGCGGCCCTCGCATCTGAGCACGTTTTCCAGCCCCCTGTAAGCTTGGCCAAGGGGTTCAGGTCCACGGGTTACTGAACACAGCATTCATCGTCAGACCGAAGGCTGTATTAATACGGAACGTCTGGCCCAGTGGTGGGTCGTGTCATCTGGACAATCAAGTCCCCACGTGAGCGAGGCGCGAAGGTGCTGTCGCTAATCACGATCCTCATTCCACCGATTCAAATTCGCGTGAGGCGGATGGCGTTTTCCGGACAGGACCTGACACACAGGCCGCAGGCATGGCAGGCGTCAGGGTTGAGAACAAAGGCCTGTCTGCCGCCATGGACAGCGATTTTCACCCGCGCCAACAGGCCGAGGCGTCCACGCTCATGAGCTGTCAGTTTTCGCACTTCGAAGACGTCGTAGGGGCAGACCCACAGACAATCGGCCTTGCCCTCGCAGCGACCAGAATCAATCACTGGAAAGGTTACGCCGGCCGCTTGGGTGCAGATTGAGGTATCGAGGGTCATCTGGCCTTCCTACTTGTCCTGACGCCAGCGGACGGAAATCTGTTGCTCGCCCTGACTGGTGACATGAGAGACGACGGATATGTGTTTGCCGATACGCCATTCAACCTGAGCGCCCGGCCCCTCTCGACTACCACCGGTCAATTCGAGATAGACCTTATCAGTCAGATATTTGCCGCCGGCAATCGTCGGGCCGGTTGAGGTGCCGACGCCGCCGGGCGTAGTCGGCGTGGTGGTTCCGCTGCCAAGGGCGAGCCGGTCAAGGTGAGCAAAGTTGCGCAGGCCCCCGATCAGATCCAGGCCGCCACCGCCAGCCAGACCCGAGACCGCCGAGGCAAGTTGGGCCGCCTGATAGGGGCTCAACTGAGCCGCCGATGCGCCAAACAATACCTGAGAGAGCACCTCATCCTTAGGCAGGACCGGTGTCGAGGTCAGGATGATGATCGGTTTTGCAGCCGTGCCCTGGATCTGGATCACCGCAGTCAGAGTGGGATTTTCCCGCGTGGCCGTCAGGTTCAGGCGAATGGTCTCGGCTGTGGTGCCGAGGCGGATAGTGCCGCGATCATCGATCTGAAACCTCTGGCCGGCGAAATTATAGTCGCCGCGCACAACGCGGGCCAAACCGCTCAGGCTGGGCTGGGCCAGAGTTCCACCGACCTGGGCCTCTAGACTAAGCTCGACATTCAATCCACGTCCTTTGACAAAAATGCCGCCTGGTGCCTTTAGCGTTACATCCAGGGCCATGGGCGGTTGATGATTTGCAGCGACGGCGACGATTTGGGCCTCATCGACAGGGCGATTAATTTCGACCACTTCCATGGGCACCACGCCGCTGGCGATAGGGGCTTTAGCGGCGATCAGGGCATGGTCGATGTTCAGAGCCCCGGTCAGCTTCACATGCCCGTCGCCGGCGCGGCTGACCGTGACGCCGCCGCTAGCCAAGGCCTGGCCAATGTCATTTTCGAATAGGCGGAACATTTTGAAATTCAACCGAAAACTCGAAGCATCATTGCGCAGGAGGCTTAAGCGCCCTGAGCCGGTGACGCTGCCACGCGCGCCATCAGTCGCGGCAAAATCGGCCACATCCACCGCATTTTCCGAAACCACTGCGTGCGAGGTCAGACCCTGGAGGGTGACGCCGGCCCCGGAGTCGCGATAGCGGCCCTGCGTCAAGGCCGCCGTGCCGATGAAACTGGGATCGGCGAGGGTTCCGGTGATCTTACCGCTGGCGTCTACCCGTCCAGCCAGGCTGCCAGCTCCGGAAAACACGGTGTCCCACAGGGGTTTGATCTGACCGTCGATGGCAAAATTACCTCGGATCGGGCGACGGGTGTTGATAGCAATGCGCAGAGGCGATGCGGAGGCTTCGGCAGGCAGGATGATCGATGTCTGAGCTCTCAGCCCCTGGGCATCGGTAAGGTTAGCATCGAGGCTCAAGGTTCCAGGACGAAGCCTGGCCACGACCGAGCCACCCAGGGTGGGTGGTTCGGCGGCATCCTTGGCACCCGCGTGAGTGAGGTGGGCTTGCAGGTCGCCGCTAAGGGCCTCGCCGTTGCCGCTGAGCGAGCCGGAGCCCTCAACCTTGCCCACAAGGGCAGAGTCGAAAAGCGCCAGATCAACACCCGCAACCTTGACCGCCGCACGTAAAGCGCCGGCTGCGAACGCTAGATCAATGTCGGCGGTGCCGGTGCCAACACCCAGCCGCAGGCGGCCGCCACGCTGCGGCCCGCTCAGGGTTAAGCGTGCGGGCTCAAGAGTTCGAAGATTGCTTTGCCGCAAACGACCCGACCCGGTGAAGACGACGCTAGTTTGTGCCGCCGTGTTTTGCAGTTGCCCCATGCCAGTAATGCGCCAGGGGTTTCCCGCCGCCTGGCCTGCCGCGCTCAACTTATAATTGAGGTGTGCCAGCGGTCCGTCGGCGGTGAGATCCAGAGTGGCTACACGCATTCCACCCTGGCGTAGAATCGCGCCTCGCGCCTGCGCCTTCAGACTCGCCTGGGTTTCACCATGGCCATCAAAGATACTCACGCGGCCCGTGGCGCGGCCAGCACTTAGCCATGCCCCCGGCTCAACGGAAAACTGCAAGTCCGCCAGGGTGGCCTGGTTGCCCGCCAGGGTCGCCGAGCCCTGGGCAGAGACTCCGCCGCTGACCATGTCGATATGGCTCAGAGCAAAGGTGTCACTCATCGTGCGAAAATCGGCCATCGCATGAGCAGGGCCAAAGTCGCTGGCACCTGTTGCCGAAATGCGTCCGCTGGCACCGGAAACGTCCCAGGCGACATCAAGGTTCAAACGCACCGCCGAGACGGGTAACTGTGGCAAATCAAGATGAGGCAGTTGCGCCTGCAATGCCGCCGTGGGGTGGTCAAAGTTTCCGCCGATCTGGCCTGTGCCGCTGGCAGCCCCGTCGATTTGCAAAGGGCCTAGACCAATGGGGCCACGGGCATGCCAGTCAACGTGCAGTTTCAGACCCCCGGCAGGCCCAACCAAACCCGCACCGCTGGCGTTGGCCCCGCTGCCCTCAAGCGTCATACGGCTAAGGCTCAGAACATCGTCGTCCCAGGTACCTTCCGCCCGCGCATGTGCCGAGGGTCCCAACAGATGGTCCAAATCATGATAGCCTGTGGAAAATTTATCTCCGGTCGCATCAAAGCCCAGTTGCCAGGGATGGCCGGCCGCGGGCTGACGGGCCGCCCAGGTTGCGAAAGCCGCTCCATGTCCACCGGCGTGGGCCATTTCGAACCGCGTCGCTCGCGCCTCGCCTTTGAATGATAACTCGCCAAACAGGCCGCGATCCCCGGTGCCCTTAACGGTGATGCCATCGCCGACCAGACTCATCTTGCTGATCAAAAGCCGTCCATCTGCCAATTGGGTCATGTCCAGTGCCGCCGACGGCGCGGTCCCTAGCCAGGCGAAAAGGATGCCATTGCCTGCTCCGCCTTTGCCAGCGATTTCTAACTTGGCGCGCCAGGCCCCGGACTTGCCTTCCAGTCGAACCGGGCCCATCGCACGTGCCAGTGTATAGTCGCGAACCGTCAGGGTCTGGGCTTCCAGCGAGCCCGCAACCAGCCAGGTGTTGAGGTTCCCGGTGAGCTTTGCGGCCAGATGCGCGGAGCCGAATTTTCCAATTCCCAACATCGAAGTCGGATCGGTCACCCGCAAATCGGCCACCACCCCTCGCGGACCGACCGCCTGTTGATCGAGATCAATCGAGCCTTGGGCATGCAGCTTGAGGTTCTGACTCGTCACCTCCAGGGTCATCGGGATCAGGGAGCCTGACGTCTCGCCCCCCGAAATCCGGAAACTGGCCTGGGGTCCAAATAATTTCGCCTGATCGGTCAGCAGGCTCGAAGCGGTTAGTTGGGCCTGCCCTGAGGCCTCAATGCCCTGCGGGCTCCATCGCCCCGTCGCCGCGAAGGGCTCATCAACGCCGACCTGTGTATGTAATAGAAAATCGCCGTGATTCCCCTGTCCGGAGGCATGCATCTTCAGCATGAATGGCTGATGTGTCGCCAGGCCGAAACTGCCAGCCAGGGCCCCACCCTGCGCCTCAAGTGCTGAAACCTCCGCCGTGAAGACGGTTTTATTCTCCCGGTCAAAGCGTAGTCGCAGATAGTCACCAGGGTACAGAATACTGGTTACGGCGAGAAAAATATCTGTTTTTTCAGAGCGTTGGATGTCTATAATGCCGCTCAGTTCATAAACACCCCTTTGCTCAGCGAAGGCCGGTTCAAACACCGCTCTCGCGCGGAGATGATCAATTTTGACACCCAGCGGTAGCGGGTGCACAGGCCCATTGTCCTGCGGGCCCAGAGTCGGCCGGCGCAGCACCGTGATCGACCTGATGTTTAATTGCGTCATATGGACTTGCCGATGCAGCAAATCAGACGCGCGTAGGTTCAGTGTGACATTTCTGGCCAGGACCCACTCACCGGCCTTATCGGCCAGGCTGAGCCGGCGGATCGAGATCGCATCCCACGGATCGCCCGCCAGTCCCTGAACGCGCAAATGCCCCAGTTGGCCGAACTTCATCCCATTGAGCCCGCCTTCGATCAGACCGCGCCCGAAGTCGGTACCGGGCACGAAACGGACAGCCAGCCCCAGACAGGTGATCAGGAACAGGGGCAGGACCACCCATCCGATAAAGCGTCGCGTCACCAGGCGTCGGGGGAACATCAGAAACTTTGGCCGATACTGACCGAAATCTGAATGCGCCCATCCCCACGTTTCGGGTTGATCGGCGTAGCCAGATCCAGTCTGAAAGGGCCAAAGCCCAGGTCATACCGCACCCCAATGCCGGCCCCGATACTCAAGGCGCGGAAATGCGGGATCGTTTGCGAACCGATCGTGCCAGCATCCACAAAGGCAACTACTCCCCACTGTGCAGACAATTTCTGGCGCACCTCGAACGAGGTTTCTACCAAGGACAGACCACCGATCGGCGTGTTGTCTGAAAGCCTTTGGCCCACAGCCTGATAGCCAAATCCGCGCACCGAGGCCCCACCGCCAGCATAGTATCGCCGATCCGCCGGCACTTCGGGGATCGAGCCGCCAAAGATTGCCCCCAATCGGATGCGCGCCGCCAAAACCGTTGCGGCATCGCGTTGCAAGGGCAGATAGGCGCTGACTTGGCTTTGCGCCTTTAGGTATTCAAGTTTGCGGTCCCCGGCGATCAGCGTCGGTTCTGCCCGTGCCTCGAGACGCCAGCCGCGTGTCGGATTGAGTGGGTCGTTCGAGCGATCCAGGGCAAAGGCCGCCAAACCCGTCAGCACAGCCAGTTTCAGATTTACACCGACCGGGGTTGCTAAAAGATTGACTGCGTTTTTCTCCCTGGTAGCAGCATAGTCAGCTGCGGCCCCGACGGTGATGTAGGTGGTCTTGGTGAAATGGCGTTCCAGATCAATGCGCACACCGCCCCCAAGGTCATCATAGGCTGCCGTTCGATCAGCCAGAGGTCCGCCACCGACCTTCAATATCTGGTCAGGCCGAGCGAAGTCTGGCAGGGCCAGTTCGAGGTCAAGTTTTTGTTGAATATCAAATAGACGCGCCGACAAAGTGAGAGTGTCTGCCCGGCCCAGACGATTGTAAAAAACGACCTTGCCATCCGCGCCCGAGCCTCTGGTCGTCGAATAGCCAGCGCCCGCCTCCAAGGTACGCGCCGGCCGGTCGGCCACGCTGACGAGCACAGGGCGCAGGCCAGCCCGAGTCTGATCCTTCGGTGCAATGGCGACGGTCACAGATTCATAAACGCCCGTATCAATCAGACGTTGCTCAAGTTTTGCCACTAACGCTGGTGAATAGGTCGCCCCTGTTTTCCAGGACTTCAACCGTCGCAGCCATGAGATGTGGGTTCGACCGGTTGCCGTCAGCGACATCGCGCCTAGATGCACCAGATCCGCCGCCGCGATGCGAAAGGTCGGGGTCACGGAGCGGTCGGCATGATCGACAACGACCTCTCGAGGCCGGGCTTCAGCGTCTGCATATCCATGCTGCTGCAGGGCACCGATAATACGCCCCTCGGCATCGAGAACATCCTGTGCCCGCGCCGGTGAGCCTGTCATAATCTGCATCTCTTTCAATATGATGCGTGCGTAATTTGCCGCAGGAGGCTGGCCCTCCCACGCCAGTTTGGGGGCAGAAAATCGAAATCTAGGTCCGGGCATGACCTGGATTACGGCTCGCGGGGGCGTCTCGGTCAGGACGTCTGGCACCACCTGGGGCTCATAATAACCCTCTGACCGCAACAGAGCGAGGGCATCAGCCGCCGCCTCACGCGCACGCTGTCGGGCTACGAGCACGCTTTCCGGAGCCGCAGCGGTTTCGCCCACAGCCTGTATAATCTGCTGGCGTAGCCCACCGCTCAATTCGCCTTGCACAAGCGCCTTCGACGTTGCGGCAATCACCGTGCAGGGACCGACACCCCACAGCGCCAGTCCCAGGCCGAGAAAGGTCTTATTCTTTCGCACCAATCTAGTCAGAATACGCGCGGCTGGCGGTGGGTAGGACCTGCATGGCACAAACCTAGAGATAACATTTGGCGAGGATATGTCCGGGAGAATCGACGACAGAATAGACGGATTCCCGGCGGGGCCGCACGATTCTTTGCGGCCATGACGCTTTGGTAGGCCGGGTGGGGGTCGAACCCACGACCACTCGATTAAAAGTCGGGTGCTCTACCACTGAGCTACCGGCCCGAAGCGGCGCAGACCATAGTCGCTCGGTCCCTTGCACTGCAACCCACAACGGAGCCATATTATGTGATGCCTGTGAGCAAACGGAGTATTTTTGGGTCAAATGCACAGATCAATTCCCTTAACCATCCTATCACTGTGCCTCGCAGTCGGCAGTGTCGCCGCAGCGCCACCGCCGCCTGAGCCGTCTCAACCCGCCTCTGAGCTACAAACGCCAGAGCAGGCGGGCATGGCCAATGTACCCAATGCGGTTAGCGCCCCGCTGCATGATCTCAACCTTGTGCGTCAGGCAATTCCGCCGATTCTGCTGGATGCGATTTCCGACCCCTACAAACGCCCCATGTCGGTTCGCTGTGTCGATTTGTCTCGACAGGTCAAAGACCTCACGTACGCCCTTGGGGCCGATTTTGACTCTACAGAGTCCGCACAGCAACCCAGCCTCAACAAAAAGGGGAGCAGGGTTGCTCTGGCCCTGATGCACGGCGCGGCGGAAACTCTTTTGCCCTTCCACGGCTATTTGCGGACGCTTTCAGGCGCTCAGCGGCATGACGAGTTAGTAATGGAGGCGATCAACGCCGGCAGCGCACGCCGCGGCTACCTCAAAGGCATCGCCGAAATGCGCCGCTGTCTGCCACCGGCGGCACCCAATCACGCCAATCCAACCAGGCCTCGTCCGGCTGACACAGGGCCCAAACCCCAGTACGCACCGCGTTAACGGATATGGCTCTCAGCGAAGGCCTTGCGATATGTCGCTAGCGTTCCGGTGCGTATCGCATTTCGCAATTCACTCATAAGTTTCTGATAAAATGCGAGATTATGCCAGGATAGCAGAATTTGCCCCAGGATCTCCTGGCTCTTTACCAGATGATGCAGATAGGCCTTGGAATAATCGCGACTGGCGGGACAATCCGAGCTTTCATCCAGAGGCATATCGTCGTCGGCAAAACGTGCAGCTTTCAGATTGATCGGTCCGGTCGCCGTCCAGGCCTGACCGTGGCGCCCTGACCGGGTGGGCAGAACGCAGTCGAACATATCGACGCCGCGTGCCACTGCCTCGACAAGATCAATAGGTTTGCCCACTCCCATCAGATAGCGCGGCCGATCCGCCGGTAACATCGCCGGCGCATAGTCCAGGACCTCGCACATGGCGCCATGGCCCTCGCCAACGGCCAGACCACCGATGGCATAGCCGTCAAAGCCGGTATCGATCAGGCGAGCGGAGGATTCGCGGCGCAGGTCTTCGAATGTTGATCCCTGTTGGATGCCAAAGAGGGCCTGGGTATCTCGAGAGCCGAAAGAGCGCTTACACCGCTCGCCCCAACGCGCCGACAAACCCACGGCCTGCGAAGCCCGCTGGTGATCCGCCGGCCAGGACACACACTCGTCAAGCTGCATGATAATGTCCGAACCCAATAAATCGGCTTGAATCTGGATCGATCTTTCCGGTGACAAAAGGTGCTTTGAGCCATCGATATGGCTCTGAAAACTGACAGCGTCTTCTTTCACCTTGCTGATTTTACTCAAGGACATCACCTGAAAGCCCCCCGAGTCGGTCAGGATCGGCCCGCTCCAGCGCATGAACCGGTGCAAGCCCCCTAAGCGCGCCACCCGCTCGGCGGTCGGACGCAGCATCAGGTGATAGGTATTGCCGAGCAGGATCTCGGCCCCGGATTCCGCAACCTGATCGGTGGTCAGAGCTTTAACCGTGCCCGCGGTGCCAACGGGCATGAAGGCAGGTGTAGAGATATCGCCGCGCGGGGTCCGTAAGACGCCGCGCCGCGCAGCCCCGTCCGTGGCCTCTATGTCAAAGGCGAAAACTGGCATCAGGCTTCGCGCCAGAGCAATGAGGCATCGCCGTACGAGTAGAATGCAAAACCCTTGGCAATGGCCCAGGCATATGCGTCGCGCATGGTCTGAACCCCGCAAAATGCCGAGACCAGCACGAACAGGGTGGATTTCGGCAAGTGGAAATTTGTCAGCAGGCCATCGACAAAACGAAATTTATACCCAGGGGTGATGAAAATCGCCGTCTCCCCGCTGAAGGCTTTAAGCTGGCCATCATCACCCGTGGCGCTCTCCAGCAAGCGCAGAGATGTGGTGCCGACACAGATGACGCGGTTCCCCGCCGCTTTGGCGGCATTGAGGCTCCTGGCCGTATCGTCACTGACTTCGCCTGACTCGGCATGCATCTTGTGGTCACTCAGCGCGTCGGTCTTGACGGGCAAGAATGTCCCTGCACCGACCTGCAAGGTGACGAAGTGGGTGGTTACCCCCATCGACCGAAGCCGCTGCAAAAGCTCGGTCGTGAAATGCAAACCGGCGGTGGGCGCAGCCACCGAGCCGCTGTGGCGGGCATAGATGGTCTGGTAATCGGTCCGGTCCTGATCGTCCTGCGGGCGCTGAGAAGCGATATAGGGGGGCAGAGGCATGACCCCATGCACATCTATTGCCAAGTCCAGATCAGGTCCCGCCAGATCAAAGGCCAGCACCACCTCACCCCCGTCGCGTTTTTCGATCAAAGTTGCGCCGAGGCTGGACGCCTGGCAGGCTCGATCAAGTTCGAGGCCAAATTGAACCCGGTCGCCAACGGCAAGTCGTTTACCAGGCCGCATGAACGCAGACCAGAGCGCCGGGCCAAGGCGTTGATGCAGAGTTGCTTCAACCGCGACTGTCGAATTCTGGCGCAACCGCCGCCCGGTAAGGCGCGCGGCGATCACCCGTGTATCGTTGAAAACCAAGGCGTCGCCTGGTCGCAACAAGCCTGGCAGGTCGCAGACCCGCCGCTCCACCAGATCCTGCTGCCGATCAACCACAAGCAGGCGCGCGGCGTCGCGCGGTGAAGCGGGCCGCAGAGCAATCTGCGACTTAGGCAGGTCAAAATCAAAATCGGCAAGCCGCATAACCGCAGCGCCTAGGCCCCGGCACCGGGGCAGGTCAAGCCAACTGCAGGTTTTGACGTAGAGCAGGATGATTTTAGGCGGAACCGCCAAAAATCTGAATCCTGCTCTAGACACTTATAAGCAGAGCTTGATCCAGCCTCTGCATCTGTTCCGCATAAAGTCATCAAGCTCTGCGTGGGAAGCTGGTATTGAACGCATCATGACTCGATGGATTTCCCTCTCGGCCCGGCTCTTCGCTCTTCTAAGCCTTGTTGTCGCCCTGCTTAGCCTTGGCGGTGCGGTAAGCGGGTGGCTAGACGTCTTGACCCATTTCACGCCGGTCACCCTATCGATCGGCGTGCTTGCCGGACTGCTTGCCCTGGCGTCGGAACGCAGGGGCCGTCGCTTGTCGATTATTATGGCAAGCGCTGCGATCATCATCGCCGCCTGCATGATGGTGCCAGATCTGGTCTCGACGCAGCCTCTGGCCGTGACCCGATCGCCGAACACTCAGGTGATCAAGGTCGTGCAGATCAATCTGTGGAGCTTTAATGTCGATCCCATCGGGACTGCCAAATGGATCGCAACCGAGGACCCTGATATCATCGTTGTCGAGGAAGCCACCGACTACAGCCTGATCATTCTGGCGCTCCTGCATCAAAAATATCCCTACATCACGCACTGTCCCGCTCGAGCGCCCTGCACGACGCGTATCCTGACAAAGCATCAGCCAACACGCGCCGGTGTCTATCCCTCCCCCGATTCCTACGGCCGTCATTCCGGAGCCTGGGCCACGCTTGCCGATGCCAACGGCGCGTTTACGGTTGTCGGCATCCATAGCCTGTGGCCCGTGCCGCCAGATCTGCGGCAGATCCAAACCCAACGCCTGGCCGACGGTCTGAAAGGCTTTGATCGATCAAGCCTGATCGTGGCGGGTGATTTTAACGCCACACCCTGGTCTTTCGCTCTGGGCCACCAGGACGCCCAGTTCGGAATCACCCGGCGCACACACGGCCTCTTCACCTGGCCCACCCGCCCCTGGAGTCGTCACAAACTATGGGCACCCCTGCCCTTCCTTGCCCTGGATCACGTCTATGCCGGCAGTGCCTGGCAAACCGTGAGCGTCCGCAAAGGCCCTAAGCTGGGGTCCATTCATCTGCCGGTCGTGGTTGAGCTGGCACGACCGGCGGTTGGCCTTAGGCCGCTGTCGGTGCCCCAACGGTAACCGTCAGATCGCTCAAGCCGGCGATGCTGACCACCATTTTGTCGTCAACCGCAACAGGTCCGACCCCCGCCGGTGTGCCTGTGTAGATCAGGTCGCCAGGCTCCAGGGTATAGAATCCCGAGAGGATGCTGATGATATCGCTGACGGGCCAGATCATTTCATTAAGGTTGCCGTCCTGTTTGACCACGCCATTGACCGACAGGCGAATTAAGCCTGAGACCCGATGTCCGACGTCACTGACCGGGTGCAACAGGCCCAGCGGCGCGGAGGCCTCGAAATTCTTGGCGACGTCCCAGGGCCTGCCGGCGTCGCGGGCGACAAATTGCAGATCGCGGCGGGTCATATCCAGGCCCGCAGCGTAGGCGCAGACGTGGTCCAGCGCGTCGGCCAAAGCAATGTCGCGCCCGCGCTTGCCGACGGCAACGACCAGTTCAGCTTCATAGTGAAAGTTGCTGGTGGATTGGGGATAGGGCATCACGGCACCGTCGCCGATCACAGCTTCGGCCCACTTGGTAAAGAAGAACGGGGGTTCGCGATCGGGGTCCTTGCCCATTTCCCGCGCATGGGCGGCATAGTTGCGACCGACGCAGAAAATGCGTCGCACGGGGAAAGTGCCGCCGCCGGCGACGGGTGCCAAAACCGGAAGTTGCGCATCGAACAGAAGGGTCAAGAGCGGGCCTCACGATTTAGCTTAAGTTTGCATCGGGCGGCTTTGTCGGAAAAGCCGTAGGCCACTATATCGCTGTTGGCGCTCAAGGCTATTAAGGCTCAGGACCGGGGCAATCGGGTGAGTTAACGATTCAAGAATTTTTTTCCACAGATGACGCAGATAGACACAGATGGGTTCCTGAACGAACGCGCTGAAGGCGCAAGACAATCTGCTATTTGGCTATTAGGGTCGCTTTGCGGTCGTTCAACGCAAGCATATCTGTATAAATATGCGTCATCTGTGGATAGTCTTAATGACCTCTAGGCTGCCAGCACCCGAGATCGTTCCGAGTTTCGCCGGTTCATCACCTCCCTCACACCTGATCGGATCGTTCACTCTATGTCTTTAGCCGCTGCCGAAAAGGCCAAGACGCAACCTGCCGCCATAGCCCTCGCCGACGAGAACGGCGTGATCACCTGGGCTGAGATTGATTTGATCCTCAATCGAGCTACCAACGCCCTGCTAGCCCGGGGTCTCAACCCTGAGCAGCGGATCGGCGTTTTCGCCAATAACGCCGTCGAAACCGTCCTCGCCTATCTGACTGGCTATCACGCCGGCGTCTCGTCGATCCCGATCAACTTTCACCTGACGGCGGAAGAGGTCGCCTACATCCTCCGCGACGCAGGCGCAGCCCTGCTGTTCGTCGGTCCTGAAACGGCGCAGGTCGGGCTCGAGGCGGCCGCGCGCGCGGGCGTGCAGACGGTTATCGGGTGGCGAACCAATCTGCCGGGCGTCATCCCCTGGCAGGAATTCCTTGCTTCCGGCCAGGACGTGGAGCCGCCAACGGACCGTGTGCCGCAGCCTCACCTGCACTATACATCCGGCACAACGGGCCGCCCGAAGGGCGCGATCACGCCGCCGAACATGTTCCCCGCCGCCCAGAACCTTGAGGAGTTCTTCCAGGCCCTGCGCGATCAGGTCGCCCTTGCGGCGCCCGGCCCCGGCATGGTGGTCGGTCCACTCTACCACACCGGCCCGCTGGGCTCGACGCGACAACTCGGCGGCGGCAAGCCGCTGGTCACCGTCAAACGCTTCGATCCCGAGACCGTCCTGGCCACGATCGATCAGCACAAGATCACCAGCGTGCTGATGGTTCCGACGCACTTCCAGCGACTGCTCTCGCTGCCCGTTGAGGTTCGCGCCAAGTATGACGTGTCCAGCCTGGTCGCCGTTCCTCACACCGGGGCCGCCTGCCCGCGGGAGGTTAAGCAGGCGATGATCGATTGGTTCGGCCCGGTGCTCATGGAGGCCTATGGCGGCACTGAATCCGGCACCACTAACATGATCTCTTCCGAAGAATGGCTGCAAAAGCCCGGCTCGGTCGGCAAGACCTTGCCACCGTTCGAACTGCTGGTGATCGGCGAGGACGGCGAACCCCTGCCGCAGGGTGATGTCGGACAGCTGTATTTCCACGATACGACCGGGCGGGGGATCATCTACCACAACGATCCGCAGAAGACCGCAGCGGCCCACCTGCGGCCGGGCGTCTTCACCCTGGGCGAAGTCGGCTATGTCGACGAAGATGGCTATGTTTTCATCACCGATCGGGTCAGCGACATGATCGTCAGCGGCGGCGTCAACATTTATCCAGCCGAGGCCGAACAGGTGCTCATCCGTCATCCCAAGGTGGCGGACGTGGCGGCCATCGGCGTGCCTGGCGGGGCGATGGGCGAGGCGGTCAAGGCCCTGATCATGGCACGCGACCCCGCCGATCCGCCGACCGCCGAGGAACTCGACGCCTTCGCCCGCCAGCACCTGGCCGGCTTCAAATGTCCCAGGAGCTACGATATGGTGGCTGACCTCGGCCGCAACGCCATGGGCAAGGTCAACAAACGCGACCTGCGAAGGCCCTTCTGGCCGACGGAACGCACCATCGGCGGTTAAGGGAGTCTGCCGATGGATCTGGCCGAAATCGAGACCCTGCACGGATTGATTGAATAGACGGCCGCGCGCAAGGCTCTGCCTGCTGAGTTCCCACCCCTGCCGAACATCCCGGCGACGGCTTTGTCAGACGAACTGTACCACGCGTCAGGATATCATGGGACAATGCCGCAGCGCTGAAATTCGTCAACAAAGCGATGAAGTGCCACGGTCGACCAAAAACCATCGTCACCGACACTCTATACTCATACGGGGCACTGCTCGGAGGGAGATCGGTGGCGTCGAGCACCAGGCGATAGGCGGCGGGAGGAACAACCACGCAGGGAACAGTCACCTCCCATTCCGACGACGAAGCCGGGCAATGGCCCGCTTTCATTGAATGAAGACCTTGCAGAAACTCAGCTCTATGCGTGCATCAGTCCACGACCCGTTCAGCGGGGAGTGTCACCTCTTCAGCGGCGGAATCCATAAGATATAACGCTCGACCGCGCTGGCTAATTGAAGGTCAGTCATGGGCTGTGGGTCGCTGAGTTTTGGTCGAGTTGCACGAGACTGGAGGCAGGTCGACGTGCAACTGACAGCACCGGTTGAATTGTAAAATACTATGAAAAGAACGCAACAAATAGGTTGGATCGATATCTAACTAAGATTCTTTCGATTTGTGCCACCTCCCATCGCATTATAGCAGGCGGGTGTGCAGAGGTGGGCCATCATGCCCGGAGGCCATGCATACATTAGTAGGAATAGGAACAAATCGTGATGAAGTCCCTGACATTTGTAAAAGCTGCGGTTTTCGCCGCAGCGTTTAGCGTAATCTCGACCGCGGCCAACGCTACAGTCATTTACGACACGACCGGCGGCGCGGAAAACGGCGGCGATCCGTTAGCGGCCGCCGGGCCAGTCTTGGCCGACCGTTTCGTTACTAATGGTGCCGCCACACTTTCATCTGTCACCCTCAATCTTTCATCGACCGGTGCGTCGACCAACCAGTTCACGGTCGATCTGTTCACGGACACCGGCGCAGCCGGCCCAGGCGCGGCGACTTTGATCGCCACCGGCTCCGACAGTAGCTTAACGTCAGGCTTTCAACTTCTGACGTTCACGCCAACCTCCACGATCTCTCTCGCCGCCAACACTGCCTACTACATTGGCATTGCAGACGTGAACGGAAGCACCGCTGTTTTCGGAAACACGGTTGACTCGACGGTCCTCAGCCGCCCCTCCGTCGTGACCGGTGGGTACTACTTCAACAACGGTGGCGTCCAGGCGAACGCCGGCGGACCCTACGAGGTTTCGGTCAGCCTAGCGGGAGTTCCAGAGCCGTCGAGCTGGGCTCTCATGCTGGTCGGATTTGGCGCACTGGGCGCTGTGCAGCGCCGTTCACGCCGCGCAGCAGTTGCGGCGGTCTAGACGATCAACCCGGCTTCGAGGCGCGATGGCCTCGAAGCCGGGTTTCCCTCCGGACCGATCTCAGACCTCAGGTCGTGGAAAGCCCTGGAGTGGCACCGTCCATGCAGATGGGCATAACTAATTCGTGTTCCGAGTATCACGTTGTACATTTTCAAATTTTCTCAGTCAAAATGAAGATCCGGTGAAACGCCAGTTGTCAAAAGATCCCAGTAAAGAATTGGCTTTGACAAAACCCATTTGAAAGTATTGTCTGTCTACTGTGTGTTGATACGCTTACCACTAATAATGCTTTTTGAGGATTACGGGGTTGTTACAGAATTTTCGCGCGGCTGCCCTTGCGGCAGTATCCCTTGCCGCCCTTGCTGCCGCTGGCAATGCCGCTGCGCAGCAACCTGTGCCACCGCCATCAGAAATGGCGAAGCCACTTGCTTCCCCCCCAACCACAAATGAGGATCGGGTCACCGGCAAGACGAATCAGCAATGGTGGCCGAACCGGCTTGACCTGACCGCCCTGCGTCGCAACGAGCAGACCAGCAGCCCTTATCGCGATTTCAACTATGCCCACGAGTTCAGCGCCCTCGACCTCAGCGCGGAAAAGGGGGATATCGCCAAGCTTTTGACGGCTTCACAACCCTGGTGGCCTGCGGACTACGGCAACTACGGGCCGTTCTTCATCCGGATGACCTGGCACAACTCGGGCACCTATCGTGCCGCAGACGGACGCGGCGGCGAGGACGGCGCGCAGCAAAGGTTCGAACCGCTTTCGAGCTGGCCAGACAACGCAAACCTGGACAAGGCCCGTCGTCTGTTGTGGCCAATCAAGCAGAAATATGGTCGCGCCCTGTCCTGGGGTGACCTGATTGTGCTGACCGGCAATGTGGCGCTTGAGCAGATGGGTTTCAAGGTTATTGGCTTTGCCGGCGGTCGTGTCGATGACTGGTCCGCGGAAAATGTCTTCTGGGGGCCTGAGCGTGAAATGCTCACCGTTCAGCGTTACGATGCGGACGGCAAGCTAATCGAACCCCTCGCCAACAGCACCCAGGGCCTCATCTACGTGAACCCCGAAGGCCATTTGGGCGACGGCGATCCAGGCCATGCGGTCGACGACATCCGTCAGACCTTCACCAACATGGGCATGGATGACAGTGAGACTGTGGCATTGATCGCGGGCGGCCACACCATTGGCAAGGCGCACAGTGCGCACGACAAAAAGCAGTGTCAGGGCAACGAGCCTGCGGCCGCCTCGATTGAGCAGCAAGGGTTTGGCTGGCATAGCGATTGCGTGACAGGGGTCGGCAAGGACGCGATCACCTCACCGCTGGAAGGTGCCTGGTCGCAGCAGCCGACGCGGTACACCGATAACTACAATACCAATTTGTTGAAATACAACTGGGTCAAGGTCAAGAGTCCCGGCGGGGGGACCCAGTGGCAGCCGGATGATCCCAAGGCCAAAAACCTGGTTCCCGATGCGTTCGACGCCAAGACGCGTCACCCTCCGATGATGTTGACGACCGATGTCTCGCTGAAGATGGACGCGGCATACCTTGAAGCTGTCGAGCGCTATCGTGCGCATCCCGATCAATTCAAGAACGAATTAGCCGACGCCTGGTTCAAACTGACCCACCGCGATCTTGGACCGAAGGCGCGCTATCTGGGCAATGAAATCCCAGCGCAGGACTTTGTCTGGCAGGATCCGATCCCCGCTGCAAAGGGCGAGCTGATTTCCGAAGGCGACATTCGCAGCCTCAAGCAGCAGATCATGGCTAGCGGGCTTGGCGTGCCACAGCTCGTCAGAACGGCGTGGGCGGCAGCGGCCAGCTTCCGCAATACCGATTGGCGCGGCGGGGCCAACGGAGGTCGCCTGGCGCTTTCGCCGCAAAGGAACTGGGCGGTTAACGATCCGCAGGAACTGGCAATCGTGCTGCCCAAATTGGAAGCTATTCGCGACCGCTTCAATAGTGACCATGGTGATCGGACGGTTTCGCTGGCGGACATCATCGTGCTCGGCGGCAACGCAGCTGTTGAAAAGGCTGCCGCAGATGCCGGGACGTTGGTCACCCTGCCGTTCAAGCCGGGCCGTATGGACGCAGCCCAGGAACAGACGGATGTCAAAAGCTTTGGCTATCTTGAGCCCAAGGCTGACGGTTTCCGCAACTATTACAAGCCAGGACAGCGGCTGACACCGCCAGAAGCGCTGATCGATAAGGCGAGCACTCTGGGTCTCAATACGACAGAGATGACGGTATTGGTCGGTGGCATGCGGGCGCTAAACGCCAACGAGGGCCAGACAAACGCCGGCGTATTGACCACGAGACCTGGCGTGCTGAGCAATGATTTTTTTGTCAACCTGCTCAGTATGGATACGGTCTGGATCAAGGCCAATCCGCAGGGGGCCATGTATATTGGCAAGGATAGGGCAAACGGTCAGAACAGATGGTCTGCAACGCCCGTCGATCTCAGCTTTGGCTACAACAACGAACTGCGCGCGGTCGCCGAGGTCTACGCGACGTCGGATGCCCAGCGCAAATTCGTTGACGACTTTGGAGCGGCATGGACCAAGGTGATGAACAATGATCGCTACTGATTAGGTCAAGGGGGCTTTGTCAGACGAAGTGCACCAATCTTTAGGATGGTGCGGTCAGGCGGTTGGGATGGCCCGGGCTCGCAAACGCAATTCAATAGTCCATCGGTAGCTTGAGGTGGCGGGCGTAGATCTCGTCGCGATGAGCCAACAGGATGGGGTCGTTTGCCGCCTCCAGCACCGGTCCGATCATGTCGTAGCTCATCCGCATCCAGTCGGGCATCGGATTGACCGCGTGCGGCAGCGGGTCGAGGGCTATCGCGCAGATTGCCCAATAAATATCCGCCGCAGTGATCGAATGACCGACCAGATAGACAGATCCCTCGGCTTTCTGGCGATGGAGTCGCGCGGCGAGCATGCGGATAATATCGGCGCAACGGGCTGGGGCCTCGGCCGCGCCGCCGACCGAAGCGCTGTAGCCGGCGCGCATCCTGGCAATGTCTTCCGGCGTCCAGGGCGGGCGGGAGAGCTTGGCGACCCGGGCAGGGTCGGGCGTGCCCGCATAGGGTGTCCCCATCATCGCCCGCCGCGCCCACATCCAGCCCCACTCGCTCAGGAGTTCAGCGCCGATGCCCAGCACCGTGACGCGATCCTCGGAACGCAACGGCAACAGCGGGCGCTCAGGCGCGAGCCGCTCGGCCAGCATCAGAATTTCGTACCAGCCGGTTCGCGGCGGTTCGTCATTGTACATGGCGTTGGGCGCATTGCGGACGCCGGTCCAGGCGACCAGTTCGTCGTTCGCCTTGGCGGCATACTGCGCCACCGGCGTGTAAGGAATCTTCTTATAGTCGAAGATCGCTTTGGCCGACTCGCCCCAGGGACCGGGTACGTGGGCAGTCAGGACCAGCCGCAGCCCAGAAATATCTTTGGCCTCGGCCACCTCATAGTACTTCATCTGCTTGCCTCTCCCCCCGCCAGGGCTCTGCGCCTCGTCCAATATCCTACCCTATTCCGGATTTGCCGGATGACGCCAGTGAAGCCGCATGCCATGAATAAACGAGCTGACAGGAACGACTGAGGAGGAAGACATGGCTAATGTGATCATCACCGGCGCGAACCGGGGCATCGGGTTGGAACTCGCCACGGCCTACGCCAAGGCGGGCGACCGGGTGTTCGCCTTCTGCCGCTCGCCGGGCAGCGCCGACAAGCTCAAGCAGCTCATGGCATCTTCCGGTGGCAAAGTCACCGCGCACGCGATGGATGTTGGCGACGGCGACTCGATCAAAGCAGGGGCGGCGGCGGTCGGCGACCAGCCGATCGACATCATCATCAACAACGCCGGTATCCTGGGCGGAAACCCCCAGACCCTTGATGCCATCGACTTCGACGCCTGGATCGACGCCTTCAAGGTGATGACGATCGGCCCGTTCAGGGTCGTCCAGACCTTTCTGCCGAACCTGCGCAAGTCGGCCAACCCGAAGATCATGACCGTCACCAGCCAGTTGGCCGCCTCGACCTGGCCGTTCGGGACCACTTACGCCTATTCCAGCGCCAAGGCCGGCGTGAACAAGGTGATGCAGACCCTGGCCCTCGACTTGAAAGGCGACAAAATCGCCGTCGCGATGATTCATCCGGGCTGGGTGAAGACCGACATGGGCGGCGCAGGTGCCGACATCACGCCCCAGGAGAGCGCCCTGGGTATCCAGAAAGTGATCGCCGATCTGACGATGGAAGCGACGGGCAAGTTCTTTAAATGGAACGGCGACATTCACCCCTGGTGATGGCTGGGCGCTCGCCTGGATGCCTAACGGCTCGTCAACCTCACGATTGAGCTGAATTGCTGCTAGACGATAGATCTCATCCGCCCTGTCAGTTTCAGTCTCTGGGCAGCGGAGTAAAGAACGTTGAACGTAAACCATAAAGGCAGACTTGCGGATCAGCGCGTCCTGATAACGGCGGCTGATGCCTATATGGGTCCGGCGATTGCTGAGCGCTTCAGTGCGGAAGGCGCAGCGGTCATTGAAGACATCGGCGACTATGAAGATGATATTCAGGTGCCGCAGCGCGCAGTGATCGCTGCGGGCCGTGTCGATGTGCTTGTCGTCAACCTGCCAGGTAGGGCCCGCAAGGGCGCTGCGTCATTTATGAGCCCGGCCGAAGCGCAGACAGAGGAGGGTTGGCGATCTCATTTTGATCGAATTGTCCATCCGACCATGCGGTTTGTCACCGCTGTGCTGCCCCAGATGATCGCTCGGCGAGCCGGCAAGATCATCGTCGTGACAAGCGCTGTGCCGCTTCGCGCGGTGCCACTCGTTTCGGCCTATGCTGCTGCTCGGGGCGCTCAGCACGCGTACGTTAAAACCGTCGGAGCCGAGATTGCGCCGCATAATGTGCAGATCAACGCGATTGGCCAAAATTGGACCATCGGTGGCTACGCGCCGGACGCGTTGGACAATCCCAAAATTCGCGAGCGGTTAATGCGTGAGGTACCCGCCCAGCGCCTGTCGGAAGGATCGGAGCAAGCGGCTTTGGCCCTCTTCCTCGCCTCCCAGGAGAGCAATTTCTTCTGTGGTCAGATCTTTCCGTTTGCCGGCGGGTGGGTCACCACTTGAGACGTTGTCAGGTGGGGCGGTCGCGAACCGACCAGCATGCTCGACTGACACCGCTTGAAAACGAAAACAGCCCGGAGAGGCGCGCCGTCTGGAAACCATGATCCGCGGCCGGATTACGGGGTCATGATGGGGTTGTCGCCAGGCTTGAACAACTCGTGGGCGCGCTTCCATTGGGCGAATGTGCCCAGGATGTGCCCAGGGTCGCCGTGTAGTTCGGTGAAGCCGCCATTGACCGAGCGGGTGTCGAAATAGCAGGCGTCCACTCTATCGGCATAGAGGCGGCAGGCATCGACGAAGCCGGCCTTCTGCATACGCGCGTACTCCGCCTCGAAATCGTGAACCAGCAGGCCAAGGTGGTGGTAGCCCTCCTCGCCCGCCTTATACATATCGCGATAGATCGACGCTTGGTCGTCATGCTGCTGGATGAACTGGATCATCATGTCGCCCAGATAGCCAAATGCGTAGGACACATCCGCTTCGATATCCTGTCCGCGGTAGTGAAATTTGTCCGTGACGTGATGGGGGACCACGACGAACGGGCCGGCGTAGTATAGCTTGACCCACTTGTTGATCGATGTTTCCAGGTCGTTCACATAGTAGGCGTACTGAAAAATCGGGTAGGTCGCTAAAGTCGATGCCATCTGTGTTTTTCCCCCGGCAACAGTCTGCTGAGCCGAACTGTTGCACTAATTCCCGGCGCAGAAAATCCCCTTCCTTATGTTTACTGTCATGGACGCATGTCCTGCGCGCCGGCACCCGCTGGCGGCGTGCCGAGACTCAGGTTCGGTTGCAAAGGGAGGCATCGACCGACGCGCAGTAGGGCCACAAGCGTGCTTCAGCGTTTTGGCCAAGTTTCGGCAGAGGCTTGAGCCCTACCGCAATCTGGGCGAAAGCGGGATTCAGAGTGCCACTCCAATTGACCCCCACAACCGGACATCGACTTGAACCCATCGCCCGCCCCGACCGGCCTGATCATTAGCGCCGATGATTTTGGCCTCGCCACTAAGGTTAATGATGCGGTTGAACAGGCGTACGTGGAGGGCGTGCTTACCGCCGCGAGCCTGATGGTGACGGGCGCGGCCGTTGCCGATGCCGTGTCGCGGGCCAGGCACCTCAGCGGGCTGGCGGTGGGTTTGCATCTGGTCCTGGTCGAAGGCCGCCCGGCCCTGCCCGCAGCAGACATCCCTCATCTTGTTGATCAGTCCGGGCGATTTTTAACAAATATGGTTGCTGCGGGGGCCACGATGTTTTTTAACCCTGCTGCCCGCCGCGAGTTGGAAGCAGAAATCACCGCTCAGTTTCAACGCTTCGCCGAAACTGGTCTGAGGCTGGACCACGTGAATGCCCACAAGCACTTTCATCTTCACCCAACCATCGCAGGGCTGATCCTCAAAATCGGCGCGCGCTTTGGCTTAAACGCCGTGCGCATGCCCATGGAACCGCGCGCGGTGTTACGGCAGGTTGAACCCGGGGCCTATCCAGCCGCACCCGTCATTGATCTTTGGGCCAACCTGGCCCGCAACCGCGTGCGGAGAGCAGGACTGATCGCCCCCGATCACGTGTTTGGATTGCGCTGGAGCGGGGCTATGACCCCCAGCCGACTGACGGGACTGATCGACGCCTTGCCCCCAGGCTTGAGTGAAATCTATATGCACCCGGCCACGGGTAGCGATTTCCCGGGTGCGGCTCCGGGCTATGGCTATGCCGATGAACTTGCGGCCCTGTTGGGCCCTTCAGCGAAAGCCGCGATCCTAGCACAGGGCGTGCGCACCGGTGGTTTTGCCGATTTTATTGCCAGATGAAACTCGGCGTCGCCTTGGCTATGGTTCTGGGTTTGGCGGTCGCAACGGTAATCGTCGGCTATTTCGGCTTTGCCAGCGTTCTTCTGGCGGTGTCGCGCATCGGCTGGCGGGGGCTTGGGGCCCTATGCCTCTATACTGCCCTACCCTTTTGCCTGCTCGGTGGTGCCTGGTATGTGGTCTCTCCTGCTGGTGGCTCTGCACGCCTGAGTGGTCACATCCTGGCTCGTGTGGTGCGAGACTCCGCCGGTGAGTTGTTGCCCTTCTCGCATGTCGGGGGTTTTGTTTTTGGTGCGCGAGCGGCGGTATTGGCGGGGTTGAGCCCCACCGCGGCCTTCTCGACCACCGTGGTGGATGTGACCACCGAGTTGATCGCACAATTGGGATTTATCGGGCTGGGACTGGGGCTGTTGGTCGTACGGCTTGGTCCATCAAACGCGCGGGGGGGGCTTGTGGTCTCCGTCGCCCTCGGCCTCGCCCTGACAACGGCCGCCGCAGTCGCTCTCCTGGCTCTGCAACGTCGAGGCGCTGGCCTGGCAGAAAAGCTGGCGCAGCGGTTCGCCCCGGAGGCGGCCAGGCGCACAGGCGACCTGGGCAGAGCCCTGAACGCCCTTTACGATCATCCGGCGCGTATCGCCGCTGCAGTGGCGCTGCACCTGTGCGCCTGGGTAGCCAGCGCAATTGGGGCCTGGTTTGCCCTATGGGTAGGCGGCGTGCCTATCCGCCTGGAGGCGATCATCGCCGTCGAGAGCCTTGTGGGTGCGGCCAGAACCGCCGGATTTTTCGCACCCATGGGAATAGGCGTTCAGGAAGCTGCCTATATACTGATTGGGCCAGTTTTGGGACTGGGGCCCGAACTATCTTTGGCACTTTCCCTGGTCAAGCGCGCCCGCGATATCGCCATCGGGGCTCCCGCGCTTCTTATCTGGCAGTTTGTCGAGGGCCGCAGGGTCCTTGGCGGTCGGGGGCAAGACGGCACCTGAGCCTGGCACCTCAGTCGGCGAAGCGGGTTCGCTGACGGGATCATCAAAGTTGGGTAGCACGAGGGGCTTTCCCGCCTCATCAATGTCACCCTGGCGAGATTGCAGATAGGTCGAGCGCAATGTGGCATAGGGATCTGCAGCCCCGTCCAGCAGGGTTTTCAGGTCGGGTTCAGCCTCGGCCCGGGCATCCAGGCCGGTCAGCAGCCCCACCCCGAGAGTCGCGGTATTGCTGTAGGGGAATTGCAGAAAGAAGACCGGGTTACTCACCGAGTCTATTCCCGCCCCGAACAGGTCGCGAACCGTGGACGGACCGACCAAGGGCAAAAACAGGTAGGGACCCGGTTTAACCCCATAGCGGCCCAGGGTATCGCCGAATGTGTTGTCGTGATGCGGCAGATGCGCGCGGTCGGCCACATCGACCATACCGCCCAGGCCGATCGTCGAATTGAGGGCGAATCGCCCGGTGCTGGCCGCCGCGCGCTTCAGCCGCAGCTGCAGGATATCGTTGATGATCACCACCGGCTCGGACAGATTGACCAGGGCGTGGTGCACCGCGCGTCCGATCATGCCTGGGGTCAGGCCGCGGGTAAAGAGCGC
>JAYTXQ010000133.1:0-19536 GCA_043742825.1 Caulobacteraceae bacterium
ATCGCTCGCGCGCCTGACGATGCCCGGCTTGTAGCCATGACCGCTGACGGCGACGATGTACTCGTGCAGTATCTGATCGACCACGACCCCTTGGGAGGATCAGTACGCGTCGCCCCTGGTGCCGACGGTCTGAACTTCATTACGGCCGTAACACCCGCCAGCTGAGCGCCTGCACCTCTTCCGCTCCGGCATGGTTGCTCTTAGCGTGTCTTCTGTGTTTGTTTGCGAACTCCAACGCAAGGAAACACCCCATGGCCGATGACGCCGCTCTCGCCTTCGATGCCGCCCAAGCGGAGGCCTATGCCACGCCTTTGGATCAGATAGATCTGAGCCTGGGAGAACGCTTCGAAAACAATACCATATGGCCGTTCTTTGAGCGTCTGCGGCGCGAAGACCCCGTACATTATACCGCGCAGAGTGAGCACGGGCCCTATTGGTCGATCACCCGCTACAACGACATCATGGCTGTGGAGACCAACCACGCGGCCTTTTCGTCTGAGGGCAGCATCACGATCTTCGATCAGGACGAAGATTTTCAGATGCCGATGTTTATCGCCATGGACCCGCCCAAACACAACGATCAACGCAAGGTCATCAGCCCGATCGTCTCGCCTTTCAATCTAGCCAATATGGAACCGATCATCCGTGAAAGGGCCGGCAAAATCCTGGATGAGTTGCCGATTGGCGAGCCGTTTGATTGGGTCAAACGCGTTTCAATCGAACTGACCACGCAAATGCTGGCGACGCTGTTCGACTTCCCCTTCGAGGAACGCAGCAAGCTGACCTATTGGTCGGACCTGGCCACCGCCGACCAGAGCGAAACTATGACTCAGGAGCAGGTCCGCGCCGAACTGATCGGCTGCGCCATGTATTTTCAGAACCTGTGGACGCAGCGCGCCGCCGCGCCGCCGGCAAACGACTTGATCTCAATGCTCGCTCACGGCGAATCGACCAAAGAGATGCCGTTCATGGAATTCCTGGGAAATATCCTGCTGCTGATCGTCGGCGGCAACGATACGACGCGTAATTCGCTTACCGGGGCCATGGTGGCCTTCAATCAATATCCGCAGGCCTATCAGACTTTGCGTGCGGCACCGGCGGGCTTGGTCAATGCCGTACCGGAAATCATCCGTTGGCAGACACCCGTCGCTCACATGCGCCGCACCGCGACCCAGGACATTGAATTTGGCGGCAAGCAGATCAAAAAAGGCGACAAAGTCGTCATGTGGTACGTCTCGGGAAACCGCGACGATACCGTCATCGACCGCCCGAATGAATTCATCATCGACCGCGAACGCCCACGCCAACATCTGTCGTTCGGCTTTGGCATACATCGCTGCGTCGGTAATCGCCTTGCCGAGATGCAATTGCGCGTGGTCTGGGAAGAAATTTTCAAGCGCTTTCCCAAGATCGAGATGGTCGGCGAGCCAGTACGGCTGAAATCCTGCTTCCTGCGTGCCTATCGCGGTTTGCAAGTGGTGATCCCCGAGCGGCTGTGACTCCAACTACCCCTGGGGACCACATCGTTGAATGCCTAGCAGCGGCTCTTGCGTCCCGCCTCCCGTACATAAAAAGGCGGCCATTTGTCATCGGCCTGTGCGGTGCCCAAGGTAGTGGCAAATCGACCGCCAGCCTTGCCCTTGCGCAGAACCTAGGCGCAAGCGGCATAGGCGCCACAGTCCTGGCCCTGGACGACCTGTATCTGCCCCGCGAAGAGCGGCTTGCTCTGACAGACATTCATCCCCTTTTGGGCGTGAGAGGCGTCCCCGGGACGCACGACCCGGCGTTGGGCCTTTCGATGATCAATGCATTGGGCGAGACTGGCCCGGTCCCCATGCCGCGCTTCGACAAGGCGCTGGATACACGTCGCGCGTCAGCGGAGTGGGATGTCACTACAGGACCGGTCGATGTGGTCATCCTGGAAGGCTGGTGTGTCGGCGCATTGCCACAGTCCGACGCGGCCTTGGTCCAACCGATTAACGCCTTGGAAAGGGACGAAGACCCAGACTGGCGTTGGCGAACATGGGTTAATGCGCGCCTGGCCACAGACTACCAGCCTCTTTTCGCCCGGATCGATCTCTTGGCTTTGATCGCCGCGCCAGACTTTGACGTTGTCGCTGGCTGGCGTCGTCAACAGGAGCAAGTTTTGCGCACCGCGAGCAAACGCACGGCAAACCTCGCCATGAGCGATGCAGAAATTGATCGCTTCGTCCTGCACTATCAGAGACTGACCGAGCATATCCTCAAGGAAATGCCATCTCGGGCTGATCTGGTCATGCGTCTGGACCGAGAGCGAAATGTGATTTCGCGCCACCCCTAAACAGCACAAGACTGCATGAAGCGAAATCGAGGGTTCGCGACGGGGGAATTTACTGGATTTCGCGGCGGCGGCGCGTGATGGTCACGCAGTACCGGCCACGGAGGCCGCTAGACTTATTCGGGAGGGTATAAATGACGGGTTTATGTGAGGGCCGCGTGGCGATTGTCACCGGTGGTGGGCGCGGCATCGGCCGTGAATATTGTCTTATGCTCGCCGAAGAGGGGGCCAAGGTCGTGGTCAATGACTTGGGTGGAGCGAGAGACGGCACCGGCGCTGATCTTTCTGCGGCAGCTCAGGTGGTCGCCGAGATCAAGGCCGCCGGCGGCGAGGCTGTGGCCAATGGCGCCGATGTCTCAAACTGGGACCAGGCCAAGGCCATGATCGATCAGGCGGTCACCACCTTTGGCAAGCTCGATGTCCTGATCAGCAATGCCGGAATCCTGCGCGACCGCATGTTGGTGAATATGACCGAGGCGGAATGGGACGCCGTGATCCAGGTGCATCTGAAAGGCACGTTCGCCCCCGCCCACCACGCCGCCGTCTATTGGCGGGAACTGAACAAGCTTACCGGAGAGAGTGTCAACGGACGGATCATCAACACCTCTTCAGTTTCTGGCATCTATGGCAATATCGGTCAGTCCAATTATGGCGCGGCCAAGATGGGCATCGCCGGCTTTACCATTATCGCCTCGCGGGAGTTGCGACGGTATGGGGTGACGGTAAATGCCATAGCGCCAGGAGCCTTGACGCGCATGACTGAGGATCTCGGCGGCCCGGTTACAGACGAGCGGCGCGAGAGCGGCAATCCCCGCTGGGTCGCCCCCATAGCGGTCTGGCTGGCCAGTGAGGACTCGGCCGGCGTCAGCGGGCGCGTATTCGAGGCCAGCGGCGGCTCTTTGGCCATTGCAGAAGGCTGGCATCGTGGCCCAACGGTACCCCCGGTTTCTGATCCCAAACTATTGGGTCCCATCGTCGCTGATTTGGTGGCCCGTGCACGTCTAAACGCCGGCATGAACGGCCAAGACCTGGATTGAGGCCATGACGACCCTCGTCACCGGTGGAACCAAGGGTATCGGCCTGGCCATCGCCCTGAAACTGGCACGGCCGGGCGAGACTCTGGCTTTGGCCTATCATAGCGACTCAAAGGCGGCTGAGACTGCGGTCGCCAGCCTGATCGCCAAGGGTGCCAGCGCCCAGGCCTTCGTCACCGATGTTGGCGATATTGAAGCGGTGAACAGCCTGATGACCCAGGTTGGCGACCTGGGTGGCGGCCCGCTGCACATCGTCCACAGTGCCGCGGCGATCTGGCCCACGTCTCTGTTGGAAGCCGACCCACGTCGGTTCACACAAGCGATGCAAACCAACGGGCTGTCGCTTCTATATCTGGTTCAGGCCGCGCTGCCGCAGCTTGCCGATGGCTCCAGCATCGTCTTCATTTCCAGCGCCGGTGCGCGACAGTCTCAGGTCGGCTATGGGGCTCTTGGGGTTGGCAAGGCCTTGGCCGAAAGTCTGATCCGCTATCTGGTCCCTGAATTGGCGCCGAGGGGTGTGCGGATTAATGCTGTGTCGCCAGGGCTGGTGCAAACCTCGTCGGTCGCCCAGATGCTGGGCAGCCAGAGCGCAGCCGAAAAGTTGTATGAACGCGCGGCCCGGTCAAACCCCTCGGGGCGGATGACGGCGGACGATGACTACAGTGCCATGGTGGAATTCCTGCTGAGCCCGGCCGCCCAGTTCATCCAGGGGCAGGTGATCCAGGTCAACGGCGGTGCCTTCGTGGGTTAAGGGCGTCGTCGGGGGCAATAGGCGAACGTTTTTGCTAGGAGACCTCGCGCTTTCGTGGCTTTCTGGCCCGGTCATGAGTGTCGCCTTCACCAAAGAACAGGACGCCGAGTCCGCTGCCGCTGATCTGCCGGATCGGCCAATCTCAAGCCATCCCAATCTGGTAACGGCTGAAGGCCTCGCGGCCCTCGACGCGGCGCTGGCCTCGGCCCGCGCCGCCTATGCCACGGCCAAAGCTAGCGCCGATGTCCAGGCCGATCGCACCCCGATCGCACGCGCTACAAGGGACTTACGCTACTACGCCTCGCGGCGCGCTAGTGCCCAGTTAGTGGCCACAGAAAGTAAACGCGACACCGCCCGATTTGGTGCCCGCGTGACGTTTGATCGCGAGGATGGCCGGCGGCAAACCTATCGCATCGTCGGCGAAGACGAGGCTGATCCCACCGCTGGGGCCATATCCTATATCTCACCCCTGGCGCAGGCCTTGCTGGGCAAAACCATTGGCGACACCGTCATTGTTGGTGGCGCAGAGATCGAAATCATCGGCATCGCCTAGCCATTCCGAGATTTAACCGAGCCTCTAAAACAATGACCCTTGCGGCTCAAAGGTGGTCCGGCTTGAGGTCAAAGAAGAAGGGCCGCCCTTGCGGACGGCCCTTCATTTTATCGCTGGACGAGGTTGCTCAGGCCGCAGCGACCAACACCGAACGGCGGCGATGCATCACGGCACCGAGGCCGCCGACGCCAACCAGCATGAATGCCCAGGAGGCGGGCTCCGGAACGGCGGAAGCGTCGACCAGAACATGGAATCCGCTCGGGCCAGAATGGTAATCGGTAAACGTTAGCGCCACAGTGTAGCTCGTGCCCGGCGTGGTGGCGAAAGTCTGCGAGTAATTGTCGAATGAGTCTTCGAAGACGCCGAGGAATTCCAATTCGTTGACGCCCGAGCCGTCAGCGAATTGGCCGGCTACGCTGCCACAGGGTGCCGGACTGAACGCCCAGCCCGCGCCCAACAGATTCCCGCCGCCAGCAGTCGGGGTGACTGAGTTGAACGTCGACGTTTCTTCGGCCGGCACCTGATAGCCAACGATGGTCAGGGTCGTGGAACCGGCGCTGGCGGTGAAATTCAGAGAGTAGGAGGTCGCCCCATAACCGGGGTCTTCCAGATCAAGGAGCGTGATGGTTGCATGAGCCGCTGTGGCGGCGAAAGCGGCCGCAGCCATCGCTATGCCGGTAAGGATCTTGGGTAAATACATTCTTGTTTCCCTCTAACGATATTTATCGAAAACGACCCTGATGCCAGCGATCAGGGGCTCCGATTGTTGTCAATTTCCCATTGACGATAGCAACGTCAATATATTTCGGGCGGCGCGTCAATCACAAATCGAGCACTTTCAAGGCAAACAAGTAGAGGCCCATTTAGCCCCCTCCGAGGGCCTTGGGCTCGGGCAAAAACGTCTGCTAAATCAATCGAGGCGTCTTTGCTGGACTACAATATAAGCCCCTGTAAAGTTTGCCTTGGCAGCCCCAGCCAGGGCGGTCGAGCGTCTCCCCCTGTAGATTTTCTGGCTGACGAGCTGGCGCTTCTGGTCGTGTCCCATTTGGTGGTGTAGCCCGGGCGTTAGCAAGGTCGCTCGGGAGCCTTTGGGGTCGTCCTGGGCATCGCCGCCGAGTGGGCAAAAATCGGTTCGCGGAGGGGTGACGGTCGCCTAAAATGCTCTTGCTTGCACTTTAGGTTTGCGCAAAGGCCCCAACGCCCGCTACGCCCGCGGCAAGGCGCGCCCGGACGAGATCGGGCGAAGATTGCAGGCGCTGATTTCGAACCGGAGACTGAAAGCCATGGCGCGCAAGCCCAACTATCCTTTTGAGCGTATGGAGCGCGAGCGCCTGAAAGCGGCGAAGCTGGCCGAAAAGGCCGCTCTCAAACGCGCTCAACGCGAACATGATCAGCCCGCCGCACCGGGGGGCGATGGCGCGGACGACGCCGAAGAAGCCTGAACCTCGCCATGCAAACCTCGACGATCTTTAATCACGAAACTGTCCGGCTGGACGGCGAAGACTTTTCTGAGTGTGAATTTCGCGGCTGCCGCCTAGTTTATGGCGGCGGCGAGACACCCACGTTTAGTGATTGCCGTTTCGATGGTTGTGAGTGGAAATTCGAAGATGCCGCCGCCAGGACGCTCGCCCATCTCAAAGTAGTTTGGGGCGCCGGTGGGAAGGCTCCGGTTCAGGCTATGATCAAGGAGATCACCGGCGGCGGCGGCAAGTAGGGGCTGATGTGAGCCGCGCAGGTCACTACACAGCAATCGAATGACCCAGCCACAGCGCGAGCCGTCAACGCCGCACTCTTCAAACCGGCTGTGGCGATTGACCTTTATTGCTGGCGTGATCCTTGTGGTCGTGTTGGTGGCTTTGGGGGTCACCTACGCGCTTCGGGGTCTGATCATCGAGCGATACACGCGGTCATGGCTTCAAGATCACGGCATAGACTCTGACCTGGATGTCCGGGCTCTCTCCCTGACCGGACTGGAGGCCCGTATCCGACTGGGCCCGGCCGGCGCACCCGTGCTACGCGCCGACAACGTGAAATTAAAATTTCGCCTCACCGGGCCATGGAACGGTGAAGACTTGGGGGTGCAACCCAGTTCGATGATCATTGTCCGGCCCTACCTCGCGGCGCGCTATGATGGACATCGTCTGAACTTTGGGGTCCTGCAGAAGCTCATCCACGACTTTCTGGCCCAGCCCCTGCCGCCGGGTACACTACTGCCCGATGTGGTGATCCAGGATGGCACACTGGACCTGGAGACACCCTACGGGCCGCTTAGCCTGACGGGCCGCGTCGCGGCACGTGGCGGACAACTGGACGCGGTTGACGCGCGTTTGGCACAGTTCAACCTGACACGTTCTGGCGAGCACATCGTCTCACCCGGCGCACACCTGTCGGTGACGCGCAGCGGCGGCGTACTGACCGCGAACCTTACGTCCGACATCCAAACTCTAGCTGTGGGGCCAAACCAGGCTCGGGATGCCAGCGTGATCATCTGGGCTCGCCTGCCCTATCCCGACGGCTCTGGGTTGCACGGTCGCACACGCATTTTGATCGACCTGAAGGCCGGCCAAGCCAGGTCCGGACTCAACAGCGTCGCCAACCTTACGACCCATGGTCTCGCCGAAGGGGTCCTGGCCGCCGACGAAAAGGGCCTGTCCTTGACCGGCACGCTGAATGCCCAATCCAGTCTTGAGCGCGCTTCCTATGGCGCAACTCAAGCCCAACATGTCGCCGCAAGTGTGCAGGTCGGGGGGCTGCGGTCGAACCTTGATGGCCAGAGGTTGCAATGGAGCGGCCGCCTGAGCGGTCAAATCGGCGTTAAGTCGGTGAACACCTCGTCGGGGCGACTTAGCGACATGACCATCGCCGTTACCGGGCCTGCCAGTGATCGCGGTGTGCGCCTGGATGGCAAACTGATCGGCCGGGGCAGCTTAAATGCAGTTCAGTCAAAGCGTCTGATCACCAAGCTCAAACTGGATCAGGCCTCACCCGCCTATGCCCTTGCCACACAGCGGGCCATGACTGATTTCCGCTGGATCGCCCTGGCCTGGCGCTTGCAGACGGAGGGCCGCAGTGGCCTCCTCGACCTTCTGGCCCCTGTGGATCTGACTTCAGGGTCCGGCGCACGGCTCAAGCTCACACCGCGTCCCGGCGTGCCTTTGATCCAGGTTCAGGCTCGACAGGTTTCTGGTGCTCTTGACCTAGCGCTCAGTGGCGGGGCACTGCCGCAAGCGGAACTTCAGGTCGCGCGTTGGGCAGGCGATAGTCGCAGCCTCAGCGCCGATCTAGACTTTAAGACCGCTCTGGACCTGCCAGCGGCCAAGGGCCTGAAACTCGAAGTCCGGGGTACGGCTACCTCAACGCCGACACGCCTTGGCTTCTCACTTTCGGAGTGCGCGGCCCTAAGTCTGCAGCCGCCAGGCGGAAGGTCTGCTCAAGCTTTGAGGGGATCTCTTCGCCTATGCGGCGGCGACGGCCCCTTGATTGTCCTTGCCGGTGGTCGTTGGGCAATTCACGGTCGGCTGGAGGATGTCGACCTACAGGGTGGCGACGTCAGCCTAAACGGCAAGGTTTTACAAATCGCCGCCGAAGGCACGCCAGCCGGCCCGACTGTTGCCAAGCTCAAGCTTCATGAGGTCGCGCTGGTTGATACAGCTGCCGAAAAGCGGTTCGCCCCTATGATCGTCAATGGACAGGCTGATCTGGCGCAGAAAATTCTAAATGGCGACATTTCCCTCTCGACACCCAAAGGGGTGCCGTTGGCAAAAATCAATGTGCATCACGACCTTCGTACCCGCCTTGGCCACGCAGGTATCTCTGCAACTGATCTGAACTTCCTTGACGGCGGGCTGCAGCCGGCGGATTTTGCCCCGCAACTAGGTGTTGTGCGCCGCACCCATGGTCATGTGGATTTTACCGGCGCATTCGACTGGACCCCGGAACATCTTACCAGCCGCGGCACACTGACAACGCGAGATCTCGGTTTCACCACACCGGCAGGTGACGTCATCGATCTGGGCGGTGCAGTACAGTTTACCAGCCTGGTACCTATGATCACGGCAGCGAACCAAACTCTGACCGTGCGCCGGGTCGATGGTGTGGTCCCGCTGACGGGGGTCCAGATTGGGTTTGACCTCAACCAATCGGCCCTGAACATTCAACGCGCCACCGCTATTCTGGCAGCTGGCCGGATCTCCGTCGAACCTTTACAAATCAGTCTCGAGCCAAATGCGACCCTGCAAGGTGCGGTGCTCATCGACCATGTTGACCTAGGTGCCCTTATCGCAGGCTCCAGTCTGGCCTCATCCATCAAGGTGACCGCTATTATCAATGGGAGGCTACCCTTTGACGCGGGCCCCAAGGGAATTCACTTTCTACAGGGACGCTTAGACGCCGTGGGTCCCGGGCGAATCTCCATCGCCCGCGAGGCTCTGACCGGCGTCAGCACCTCCGCCGGCTCCTCATCCAGTACTATCGCCCCCAGCAACGCGGTACAGGATTTTGCCTATCAAGCTATGGAAAACCTGGCATTCGATACGTTTAATGCCCAGGTGAATAGTGCGCCGGGTGAACGCCTGGATATGCTATTCCATATCAAGGGTCGCCACGATCCCGTGATCAAGAAGCAAACCGTAATCAGTCTTTCGGCTTTGGCCAACGGGACCGCATTTGATAAGCCCCTGCCCCTGCCCTCTGGCACCGCAATTGACCTGACCCTGGACACGACCCTCAATTTCGGCGAACTTGTCACCGCGATTGCGGATATATGGCGGGGTGGTCGTGGCGAAGATATTGCCGTGACTCCTTCATCTCCCGTTCAGGCGAAACGGCCTTAAGATGGAATTATGATGATCCAGCGCGGAATATTCCTGATCGCAACCCTGGCCACGGCGCTCAGCGCCTGTGCGCCAACGATCCATGTAAAGGTCGATCCCATCAACATCTATGCCAAGCTTGACGCCGATGTGCGGATTCGACTGGACAAGGAAGTTCAGGCCCTGGTCGATAAAAACCCGAACCTCTTCTAGGATTTAACCCATGAAAATGCGCAACACTCTTATCGCTATCGCTTTGAGTGCGAGTCTCGCTGGCGGCAATGCTCTGGCTCAGGCCACCCCGGAAGCCAAGGCGGCTGTGGATGCGGCGAAGCTGGCCGGCACTCTCGGCGAACAGAGCGATGGCTACTTGGCTTTGGTCGGTGATCAAGGCGGTGGTTCGATCATCGCTTCAATGCAACGAATCAACGCAGGCCGCGCAGCCGCCTATCGCGCCACAGCCGCTAAAACTGGTGTCACAGCCGAAGCTGCGGGCCAAGCCACGGCACAAGTTCTCTACGGTCGCCTGCCCGCCGGGGAATGGTATCGCCCGGCAGGTGGTAACTGGACGAAGAAGTAGTCTTTACGAGCGCTTCTGCGAGTCTATCAGACCCGCTCAATGATGATCGCCGGGGCCATGCCGCCGGCGGCGCACATGGTGACTAGGCCGCGCCGGAGGCCGCGACGCTCCAGCTCATCCAGCACCGTGCCGATAAGCATGGATCCAGTGCCACCGATGGGGTGACCCAGGGCCATTGAGCCGCCATTCACATTGACTTTTTCACGGTCGAGCTTGAGATCGCGGATGAACTTTTCCGCCACGACAGCGAAGGCTTCGTTGATTTCCCAAAGATCGATGTCGTCCACGGTCAGGCCGGCTTTGGCCAGAACCTTACGCGCCGCAGGTACTGGGGCATTGAGCATCAGGGTGGGGCTATCGCCCATATTGGCCATAGCGACGATTCGCGCACGCGGCTTCATACCGTTCTTCTCCGCGTAGGCCTTCGACGCCAGCAGCACCGCTCCGGCACCATCGACCACGCCCGATGAATTACCTGCGTGGTGAATGTGTTCAATCTTCAGGTCCGGATAGACCTGACGGATCAGGCTGCCATAAGTTGTGCCGGCTTCATCAAGGGGAAATTCTGCCAGGGCGGCGAACGAGGCTTTCAGCGCACTGAGGCCCTCGAGTGTTGTCTGAGGACGGGGGAACTCCTCCCGGTCCAGGGCCAGCGAGCCGTCTTCCCTGTAAACTGGCACCAGGCTCCTGGCGAAGCGGCCTTCACGGATGGCAACATCGGCGCGTTGCTGACTGACCAGCGCCAATTCATCGGTAGCCAGGCGGGAAATGCCCTCCAAAGTGGCGATGGCGTCAGCGCAAACCCCTTGGTTCGACTGCGGATGGCGGGCGCGCAGGCGAAGGTTGCCCTGGTCCATCATCGGCGGTCCCGCAGAAGGGTCGGCAAGAGATGAGGTATAGCTCATCATCTCAGCCCCGCCGGCGATGACCAGATCTTCCATGCCCGACATAATTGAGGCGGCCGCCAGATTGACCGTTGTGATGCCCGAGCCGCAGAAACGGTCCAGGGTCATGCCGCTGGCGCGCACGTCATACCCTGCGTCCAGAGCCGCCATCCGGCCCAGATCCGCGCTCTGTTTACCGCGCTGGGTGGAGGTGCCCCACAGGATGTCATCGACCTCTTCAGTCTTCAGGTTGTTCCGTTCGGCCATGGCCTTAAGCACCGAGGCCGAAAGTTGTTGTGGGTGAATGTCGGCCAGAGCCCCCTTGCCGATCTTGCCGATGCCGCGCGGTGTGCGGCAGGCGTCGATGATGAAAGCTTCAGCCATGGGTGTCTCCAATGTTAGTGTTCAAACGTCGGTTGTTTGGAAAATGAGCTATCACACCAAGATCAAGCTGCAAGCGATGATTGATATCGCGGCCGCACTCAGACCCGACCGGAGACGGCAATCAAAGCTCCGGTCACCCCCGATGCTGCGTCGGAGGCCAGGAACAGGACGACGCTAGCGATCTCTTCGGCAGTGACCCAGGATGAGAAATCAGCATCCGGCATGTCCGCCCGGTTGGCGTGAGTGTCGATGATCGACGGCAGAATCGCATTAACCGTAATCGCCGCACCCTTGGTTTCCTCAGCAAGGCTCTCGGTCAGCCTGTGCACTCCCGCCTTGGCTGCTGCATAGGCCCCCATGCCGGCAGTGGCTTTCACCGCCGCACCAGCGCCTATATTGATGATCCGCCCGCCCCTGGCCGCCCGCATGTGGGCTAACGCCACCTTGCTGGCACTGGCGGCGCTCAAAACATTCATGGCGTAAAGCTGGGGCCAGGCCGACAGATCGCCGTCCTCCAGGGTCTGCCAGCGAAAGCCACCGGCGATATTGATCAGAATATCCAGGCGTCCGAAATGCGCGACCACGGCGTCGAGTGCGGCCTGTGCCTGCTCCGGCACCGCGATATCAACTCCGCCCTGCTCGAACGCATCAGGCATGGGCTCGCCGTGACGTTGTGAAATGTCGATCAGGGCGATCTGAGCCCCTTCTACCGAAGCAGCTCTCGCCACCGAGGTGGCCAGAGCCCCAAAACCTCCGGTGATAACAACGATTTTTCCTCGCATAGTCTTACTCCGAAGCTGACCTTGTTATCCCTCTTGCGGCAAAACCATTCCTGATCGCAATATGCTTTCATGAGCGAACTCGATATTGCGACGCTACGGCGGCAGGCTGAAGCTCCGGTTGAGGCGGGCCTGACCGACCTGGATCAGGTAGGCGACGACCTGTCTGACGCCTTTGCCGAGGATCCTGTCTTTGACTGGTTCGTGCGCAATGATGCACGCCGAGAGGCGGCGAGGCAGCGGTTCTTCCGCTATATTGTCCGCAATATCGGCCATGGCACGGGCCGCATCGAGATGCCCGCCGGTGGAGGTGCTGCTGCAATGTGGATGCCCTTCAGCTTTGTCGGCCCCACGCCATTTTTCGACGAACTGCGGATGCTGCCGACGATCCTCGCCACCACGGGTTTTTCCCGCCTGGGCCGCTTGATGGCCATGCGCGAGGACCTGGACAAACACCACCCCACCGACCGCCCCCACGCCTATCTGTGGTTCATCGGCGTCGCCCGGCGCGCTCAGGGCCACGGGGTGGGCTCACGGCTGTTAAAGGTAGCGACAGACCGGCTGGATGCGCACACTACGCCCGCCTACCTGGAAACCCAGACTGAGCGCAATGTCAGTCTGTACCGCCGCCACGGTTTCGAAGTGATCTCCGAACACAAAGCCCGCCCCGACGCCCCAATGATGTGGAGCATGTGGCGCGACCCGCATGCGTTGGAAATTTAGTTCTACTGGTCAAATCGCTTCCCCGGCTCTAAGGCCAAGGCATGGGAATATACGAGCCTTGGCGGGAGGAACGGGCGGCGGAAATTGTGGCCGCCAACCAGCATCTGGATGGCGCGGCTTTGCCGATTTTCAACGCTCTGCAAGAGACCTTCGGTCATGTACCCCCGGAAGCTGTGGCCTTGGTGGCTCACGCCTTGAACATCAGCCGAGCCGAGGCGCACGGTATTGTCAGTTTCTACCACGATCTGCGGGTCAAGCCTCCCGGAAAGCGGGTGATCAAGCTGTGCCGAGCCGAGGCCTGCCAGTCGACAGGCGGGGCGGCGGTAGGTGAATTTCTGTTGGCCAGCCTCGGCATTGGCTGGGGCGAAACCACCCCGGATGGCGCGATCACGGTGGATGGGGTCTATTGCCTGGGTCTGTGCGCGGTTTCTCCGGCAGCCTTGGTGGGCGGCGAACCCATGGGCCGTCTGGATGGCATGTCTCTGGCCGAGGCGGCGCGGGCATGACGCGGGTGTTCATTTCCAAGGATTCCGCTTCACTAGCGGTTGGTGCCGAGGCTCTGGCGCGGGCTTTTACGGCTGCGGGTGCGCAGGTCGTCAGGACCGGCTCGCGGGGCATCTATTGGCTTGAGCCGATGGTCGAGGTTGAGACTGACCAGGGGCGTATTGCCTATGGCCCAGTCAGGGTCGCTGATGTTCCTGCCGTCCTGGCCGGCACCGCACACCCCAATCGGATCGGGCCCGTTGAGGATCACGACTGGTTCAGCGGCCAGAGCCGGATCACCTTTGCTCGTTGCGGTATCGTAGACCCTTTGGCTCTGCCGGAAAACTTTGCCGGCCTGGCGCGAGCGCGAGACATCGGGCCGACGGCAACGATTGAGGTCATGATCGCTTCGGGGCTGCGCGGGCGCGGCGGAGCGGGTTTTCCTGCGGGAATCAAGTGGAAGACGGTGGCCGAGGCACCGGGTGAGCCAAAGTTCATCGTCTGTAATGCTGACGAGGGTGACAGCGGCACTTTCGCTGACCGCATGCTGATCGAGGGTGATCCTTTTACCCTGATCGAGGGCATGGCCATCGCCGGCTTTGCGGTGGGAGCAAAGCGGGGCCTAATCTACAGCCGTTCGGAGTACCCGCACGCCAACACCACCTTTGCCACCGCTCTAGAGATCGCCCACACGAGCGGCGTGCTGGGGGATTTCACTATTGAACTTCGGGTCGGGGCCGGTGCCTATGTCTGCGGCGAGGAAACCGCTCTCTTGGAAAGTCTTGAGGGCAATCGTGGCCAGGTGCGAGCCAAACCTCCCCTGCCCGCCCACGTCGGGTTCCTCGGCCGGCCCACCGTGGTGAATAATGTGCTGACCCTGGCAACCGCGCCTTGGATCCTGACCAACGGCCCGCACGCCTATGCGGCGCTGGGCTATGGCCGATCACGCGGGACCCAGCCGATTCAGCTGGCCGGCAATGTGAAACGCCCCGGCCTCTACGAAGCGCCCTTTGGCTTGACCCTCGGGCAGATCGTCATGGAAATCGGCGGTGGCACCGCCAGTGGACGACCGGTCAAGGCGGTGCAATGCGGCGGCCCCCTGGGGGCCTATTTCCCGCCGGCGCTGTTCGACACAATCTATGATTACGAAGCTTTTACCGCCCGCGACGGACTTGTGGGTCACGGCGGTATCGTGGTTTTTGACGACAGCGTCGATATGGCCGCACAGGCACGATTTGCCTTTGAATTCTGCGCCATCGAGAGCTGCGGCAAATGTACGCCCTGCCGTATCGGCTCGGTGCGCGGGGCCGAGACGGTGCAAAAGATTATGGACGGCGAAAATACCGAGACAAATCTGGCCCTGATTGAAGACCTCTGTCACACTCTGAAATTCGGCTCCTTGTGTGCACTGGGCGGTTTCACCCCCTATCCGGTGATGAGCGCGATCAATCATTTTCCCGATGATTTTCGAAGCCGTGCCATGCTGGCGCAAAAGGCGTAGGATAAGTCCCATGCATTTGATCAAGGAACGCGATCTAGGCACGCCTGCGGCTGCGGCCACCGCCGAAGAGGCTGTGCGGCTGAGTATCGATGGCTTCGAAATCACGGTGCCGGCGGGAACCAGCATCATGCGCGCCGCCATGGACGCCGGCATCCGCATACCAAAACTGTGCGCCACCGATAGCCTGCAAGCCTTTGGCTCCTGTCGCCTTTGCCTGGTCCAGATCGAGGGGCGAAACGGCACCCCGGCCTCCTGCACCACGCCCGTGGCGGCGGGGATGAACGTCACGACGCAGTCGGAAACCCTGCAACGGCTGCGCAACGGGGTGATGGAGCTCTATATCTCAGACCATCCGCTCGATTGCCTGACCTGCGCCGCCAACGGTGACTGCGAACTTCAGGACACCGCCGGTGAAGTGGGCCTGCGCCAGGTGCGCTATGGCGACAAGGGCGAGAGCCATCTGGATCTGCCCTGCGACGACTCCAACCCTTATTTCAGCTTCGATCCATCCAAATGTATCCTGTGCTCCCGCTGCGTGCGCGCCTGCGACGAGGTTCAGGGCACCCTCGCATTGACCATCCAGGGACGTGGGTTCGCCTCCAAGGTGGCGGCGTCTCAGGACGAGCCGTTCATGGATTCTGAGTGCGTCTCCTGCGGAGCCTGCGTCCAGGCCTGCCCCACTGCAACCCTGACGGAAAAGAGTGTCATCAAACTGGGCCAGCCAGAACACTCCCTGATCACCACCTGCGCCTATTGCGGAGTGGGCTGCGCTTTCAAGGCTGAGATGCGCGGTGAAACCGTCGTGCGAATGGTCCCGTGGAAGGATGGCAAGGCTAATCACGGCCACTCCTGCGTCAAGGGCCGGTTTGCCTGGGGCTATGCCAGCCATCGCGAGCGCATCCTCAGCCCGATGATCCGCGAAGCGATCAGCGATCCCTGGCGCGAGGTCACCTGGGATGAGGCTTTCGCCCACACTGCCGCCAAATTGAACGCCATCCAGGCGACGCACGGCAGGGACAGCGTCGGGGCGATTACCTCCTCGCGCTGCACCAACGAAGAAACCTACCTCGTGCAGAAGCTAGTGCGCGCCGCCTTTGGTAACAACAATGTCGATACCTGCGCCCGCGTCTGTCATTCGCCCACCGGTTATGGCCTGAAGACCACCTTTGGCACCAGCGCCGGCACTCAGGATTTCGACAGCGTCGCCGATGCCGATATCATCCTGGTCATCGGGGCCAATCCCACCGACGCCCACCCGGTCTTTGCCAGCGCCATGAAGCGGCGTTTGCGCGTCGGTGCCAAGCTGATCGTCATCGACCCCAGAGCCATCGATTTGGTGCGCACTCCGCATGTCGCTGCGGCGCATCATCTGCAACTACGTCCTGGAACCAATGTCGCGGTGCTGACGGCTTTGGCTCACGTGATCGTCACCGAAAACTTACTGGATCAGGCCTTTATTCAGGAGCGTTGCGACCTTTCCGCCTTCGAAGCCTGGGCCAGCTTTGCCGCCCTACCGGTCAACAGCCCCGAAGCGGTTGAGGCCGTCAGCGGCGTTCCTGCCGAGGCCCTGCGTGCCGCTGCGCGACTTTATGCGGCGCCTGGTGCCAATGCGGCGATCTATTACGGTCTCGGCGTCACCGAACACAGTCAGGGGTCAACGGCGGTGATGGCAATTGCCAATCTGGCCATGGCTACGGGTAATCTGGGCCGGCCCGGCGTTGGCGTCAACCCCCTGCGCGGTCAGAACAATGTCCAGGGGGCCTGCGACATGGGCTCGTTCCCACATGAACTGACCGGCTATCGACACATTTCCGAAGACGCGACGCGGGCTTTGTTCGAGGGGCTTTGGGGCGTAACTCTAGACGCCGAGCCAGGTCTGCGGATCCCCAATATGCTCGATGCGGCCTGCGACGGCAGCTTCAAGGGTCTTTATATCCAGGGTGAAGATATCCTGCAGTCCGACCCCAATACCCGCCACGTCTCGGCTGGTCTGGCGGCCATGGAATGCGTCATCGTCCAGGACCTATTCCTCAACGAAACCGCTAACTACGCCCATGTGTTCCTGCCCGGATCGACATTCCTGGAAAAGGACGGCACCTTCACCAATGCCGAGCGCCGCATTCAGCGCGTCCGCCGGGTTATGCGCCCTCGCAACGGCCTGGCTGACTGGGAGATCACCCAAGGCTTGAGCAAGGCTCTTGGCTATCCCATGGCTTATGAGCACCCCTCGCAGATCATGGACGAGATTGCGGCCCTGACCCCCAGCTTTGCCGGGGTCTCCTATGATCGCCTCGATGAGTTGGGTTCCGTGCAATGGCCGTGCAACGAAGCAGCCCCCGAGGGGATGCCGATCATGCATATCGGTGCTTTCGCCAGAGGTAAGGGCAGGTTCATCCTCACCGAATACCTGGCAACAGACGAAAAAGTCGGGCCGCGCTATCCGCTGTTGCTGACTACGGGGCGCATCCTGTCGCAATACAATGTCGGTGCCCAGACCCGGCGCACCGACAACATCGCCTGGCACCAGGAAGACCGTCTGGAAATCCACCCCCACGATGCCGAGGAGCGCGGTGTCAAAGACGGCGACTGGGTGAAACTGGCCAGCCGCGAGGGTGCGACGAGCTTGCGCGCCCTGATCACCGAGCGCGTGGCCCCGGGTGTAGTCTACACCACCTTTCACCACCCCAGCACCCAGGCCAATGTGGTCACCACCAACTATAGCGACTGGGCCACCAACTGCCCCGAATACAAGGTCACTGCGGTCCAGGTCGCCCCCTCCAACGGCCCCACCGACTGGCAGGAAGACTACGAGGCTCTGAGCGCCAGGAGCCGCCGGATCGAAAGCGCCCCGGCGGAATGAACACCCCCCGCCTGGTCTATATGGCCAACCAGATCGCCGCCGCCTTCGCCCCCGGCGGCGACGCTGCTGCGGTGACCGCGACCGAAGACCACCTGCGCAAGTTCTGGGACAAGCGCATGAAGCGCGCCATCACTGAGCATCTTGCAAACGGCGGTGAGGGATTGGGAGACATAGCCAGGTCAGCTGTTGGCCAATTGACAGCGTGAATCCGGCACCACCAATCAGGCGCTGTGGTTGACATATCGACATCGGCGGGGCCGTTTGGTGTTGCGAGGTGACCGGAGGGGCGGGGCGAATGTTTAGACTTCCGCAATGGATGTGGGCGGGGCTCGCCTTTATAGCGCTGATTTTGTGCACGGGGCCGGCCCCCGCCGCGCAACACTGGCACTCCGCCGGCTCCGGTTGCAACCCGCAACGTGCCGGCCCCTGCGGCGGCTATGATCTGTCCCGACAGTCCGCCGGCCGAAAATGCCGTGGGAACGACAGTAGGCGAATTGAAAACTGCAGTCGCAGTCGATGATGAAACACAGTGGCGACCCCGACGGCAAAACATCAATTTCAGCGCTTCTGGTGTAGATTTTGCCGCCACCTACGGTGTGCTGTGCACCTATTTTCGCTGGAAGGACGACCTCCGCCCGGTCAACAAATGGATCCGAACGCCCTGGCAGTTAACCTCGCGCCCTTCCAGTGAAGTGACGCAGTTTTCCACCGAGGTGCCGTTCGAACTGCCAAATGCTCCGGCCAATTGGTTCGACCGGGTGAGCGGGAGTTCCAAGATCGGCGATTCAACAGCGATCGGCTTTGTGCCCCTGGCCGAATTTCGCGTCATCGCCTTTGCCAGAGACGCCAAGGGTCCATCGGCCCAACCTGTGCTTATCGCCCCGTTGGAGGTCGGCGTAACTGAGGAACACGTCGCCTTTTCGGCTACTTTAGTAGTGCTGGTGATTGCCTGGGGCCTGCTCTATCTCTTCGGGCGTTTTCGCGGCATGCCGGGTCGCCATGATCCGGTCCTGCAGCTGATCTCAACCCAGGCTGGTGTGGCCAGCCTGTCGCAATTGCAGATACTGCTGTGGACCTTCGTCATTGGCGGAAGCGCCGTTTATGTGATGATCCTTTCAGGCAATCTTATCCCAATTACCAAGGGCATGCTGGTTCTGTTGGGGATCAGCGGTGGTGCCATTTTGGGCTCGAACCTCGATGCGAAACGCCAGGCCGGTGGCACCCCCGCCGCTGCCGGCAAGGCCATCGCTCTACCCGGCGCGATTGCGGGGCTGAGACTGAACGGGACACCTGATGCCAGTGACGCGCGACTGTGGTGGTCTTTGTCCAACGGCGGTGCCGCACAAGTCTATCGGGTCCAGTACCGGCGCAGCGATGGCAACCCCCTCGCCGATTGGGTCACCTGGACCGAGACCGCGGAAATCCCCGGTCAGCGTGTCTGCGGCCTGGATCCAAACGCGCCATACGCCTTCCGGGTGTGCGCGATTAACGCCTCGGGCGATGGCCCATGGTCGGAGGCTATAGCGGGACAAACGGCTGTTGCTCTGGTGGACATGGACGATCAGATCCAAGGCCTGCAACTCTCTGCCAAGGTCGGCAACACAACCCTGCAGGTTGTCTGGGAAACGCTCGGCGACCATATACTTTATGACGTCCAATACCGGCCCCACGATGGTGATGGCCCTTGGGACACCCCACTTATCGGTAGCGGCTACGCCGACCTGGGCGCTCTGGATGGCAATACCGCTTATGATGTGCGGGTGCGTGGCGCACGCGGCAAGCCTCTGGTGTTTGGCAGATGGGCTATGATTGTCGCTGTCACCAAAGGACCCCGCGTCCCGCTCTGGTCGGATCTGATCATTTCCAGCAGTCGGGG
>JAYTXQ010000134.1:0-9379 GCA_043742825.1 Caulobacteraceae bacterium
AAACTGGCCATCGCCACCCGTGCTGCACATCCCGTGGGATCTCACGATCATCTACGAATTGCACGTGCGTGGCTTCACCATGACCCTGGCCGGCGTTCCCGCAGAGCTTCGCGGCACGTTTGCCGGCCTGGCTCATCCTGCCGCCATCGCCCACCTGACGGCGCTGGGTGTGACCACGGTTGAGCTGATGCCCGCCGCTGCCTGGGTTGATGAGCCCCGCCTGGCGCCCCTGGGTCTGACCAATTACTGGGGCTATAACCCGGTCGCCTTTATGGCCCCTGATCCTAGCCTTGCCCCAGGGGGCTGGGCCGAGGTGCGAGCTGCCGTTGGAGCGTTGGCCGACGCCGGCATCGAAACACTGGTAGACGTGGTCTTCAATCACACCGGTGAGGGCGACGCGTCTGGTCCGACGCTTTCACTGCGTGGCCTCGATAACGCCACCTATTATCGTCTCGCCGATGACGACCTGGCTGCCTATGTTAATGATGCGGGAACCGGGAATGTGCTGGCATTGGACCGCGCATTTCCGCTGCGTCTGGCCATGGATGCCCTGCGAACCTGGCACAGACTTGGGGGCGTGGCCGGTTTTCGGTTTGACCTCGCCACAGTCATGGGCCGCCGCGATGGCGGGTTTGAGCCTGCTGCACCCTTGTTCCTTGCCATCGACCAGGACCCGCAGCTCTGCGGGTTGAAACGCATTGCCGAGCCCTGGGACCTGGGACCAGACGGCTACCAACTGGGGGCATTTCCCGCCACCTGGGGTGAATGGAACGACCGCTTTCGCGATACCGTGCGCAACTTTTGGGCCGGATCGGAGGTGTCACTTGGCCAGCTGGCGCAATGCCTCGCCGGCTCGCGCGATAGTTTTGCCGGTCGCCCGGTGTCGCGGAGCGTCAATTTCATCACCGCTCACGATGGTTTCACTCTGGCTGATCTGGTTGCCTATGACGGCAAACAGAACCTGGCCAACGGTGAAGGCGGAGCCGACGGGTCGGGCCATGAGCGATGCTGGAACCATGGGGTTAATGGTCCCACCGACGATCCGCTGATCCAGCAGGCGCGAGACAGAGACCAGAGGGCCATGCTGGCGACCCTGATGGTCTCACGCGGCACCCCTATGCTGGCCATGGGGACAGAGCTGGGCCATAGCCAAGGCGGCAACAATAATGCCTATGCACAAGACAATCTGACCAGTTGGCTGGATTGGACGATCAACGCCCCGCCCCTGCTGGAGGCCTGCCGTCGCCTGATCACCCTGCGCCGGGACCACCGCGCCCTTTGCAGTGATCAGCCGCTGACCGGTGAGCCGGCCGCCGACAGCATCTACCCGGATGTCCTTTGGCACACGGCGTCGGGCGAGACCTTGACCCAGCAGCAATGGGACGATCCTCACGGTGAGTGCCTGGTGATGACCCTGACTGACGCATCCGCTGGCACCCCTGATCGGATGATCGTGGTGCTGAGCCGCGCCACCGATATCTGCCCGGTCAGCCTGGCCGAACCGCGCGACGGCTATGCCTGGCAGGTGGCGTTCGACAGCATCGATGATCTGCGCCGGGAGGAAATCGCCAATGCTTTCGTCGTCGTAACACCCAGGTCGGTGCTAATTCTCGCCGAAGTCCCCGCCCCGCAGCGTCGGCCCAAGGGCACAGATGATGCCCTCCTGGGGCGTCTGGCCCGAGCGGCGGGTATCTCTGGTCAGTGGTGGAGCCTTGATGGTCGGGGTCACGAGGTCAGCGTGCAAAGTCAAAGAGCGCTGCTGTCGGCGATGCGCCTGAGCAGCGAGACCTCGCAACAGGCCCTGGAAGCCTTGAACCACCTGGCCCTTGAGCATGACCGCCGTCCAGTCCCGACCGTGAGCATGCAAAAAGCGGACCAGACTGGCTCTATCACCCTGGTCGCCGACCTTGCGAGCGCCAGGCGCAAAGGCCCTTTGGTTGTGCAGGATCCGGACGGTCAGACCGTCACCCTGTCTGTCGGCGAGGGACTTGAGGGTGAACGAACCTGTCGAGATGGCCGCAGCGTGGTGACGACGTCGCTGGCCCTGCCCGCCTTGCCGGCGGGACGTTACAAAGTGTTTCACGAGGCGCGGCCCGAGGAGGTGGGCCACCTCACCGCAGCTCCGGCAGCCTGTTACATGCCGATTGAGCATCGCCTGTTCGGGCTTTCGGCCCAACTCTATTCGGTCTCACGCAAGGGTGATCAGGGGATCGGGGACTTCACCACCTTGGCGCAACTGGCCGCCGCAGCGGCAAAGGCCGGGGCCTCGAGCCTGGCGATCAACCCTCTGCATGCCCTGTTCAATGCCGATCGAAGCCGCGCCAGTCCCTATTTTCCCTCTGACCGCCGGTTCATCGATCCGATCTACCTGGATGTGCCCGAGGCGCACGGCGGACTGGCGGCAAAACTCATCGACTATCCGCGGGTCTGGGCGCGCAAGCTGGCGGCTCTGGAGGCCCGGTATGCGAATTTCGCCGGCAGCACGGCCTTTGATCAGTTCGTCGTTTCAGGCGGTGAGGCCCTGCGCCAGTTTGCCACTTTCGAAGCCCTGACTGAAACCTATCCGGGACGCACCTGGATGCATTGGCCCGCAGGCGTGAGATCTCCACAGTCGGCCACTGTGACCGCCTTTGCCGATGCACACGCCGGGCGCGTGCGATTTTACCAGTATCTTCAATGGCAGTGCGAAGAGCAGTTGGCAGCCGTAACCAGCCAGCTCGGGGGTCTTAGCCTGGGGATCTGTCGCGATCTGGCTGTCGGGGCCGCCGGCGACGGGGCGGAAGCCTGGGCCGCCTCACATTTGCTGGCTCATGGGGTGAGCTTGGGCGCGCCGCCCGATCCCCTGGGGCCAGAGGGGCAGATCTGGGGCCTGCCACCCTTTGATCCGCACGCGATTAGAGCGGATGGCTATGCCCACTTTGCCACATTGCTCGATACCAATATGCGCCATGCTGGCGCTTTGCGGATCGACCATGTCATGGGTCTGGCCAGACAGTTTTGGGTGCCCGATGGCGCAGACGGTCGTGATGGGGCCTATGTCGATTTTCCGAAAGATGACCTTATCGCCCAGGTGACACTCGCCAGCCATAAGGCCAGGTGCATGGTGATCGGCGAGGACCTGGGGACCGTTCCGGCCGGCCTGCGCGAGGACCTGCAAGACGCCTCGATCCTCAGCTATCGCGTCCTGCCGTTCGAGCGTGATGGGGATCGCCTGCGACCACCGGCAACCTATCCGCGTCTGGCGGCCGCCTGTGTCGCCACACACGACACCCCAACTCTGGCTGGCTGGTGGGCGGGGCGGGACATCATTGAGCACGAATCCTTAGGCTTGATCACTCCTATACATGCGACCACCGAGCAACAGGTGCGACGGAACGAAAAAGCTGTCCTAATGGCTGCTGTGCATGAGGCGCAAATCGGAGAGCCGACAACAAACCTTGATCGCGGCCTGAGCGACAACGAGGCTGCGGCGATTCATGCCTATGTCGCCACTGCTCCAAGCTGGCTCATCCTGGCGCAGCTGGATGACCTGAGCGGCGAGACCGTGGCGGTGAATCTCCCGGGCACGGATCAGCAACGGCCCAATTGGCGGCGCCGGCTAAAGACTTCGCTCGATAGTCTGTTTCAGACCCCGCGGGCCATCGCCATCTTGAGCGCTCTGCGTAGGGCGCGGCCACTCAAAGCGTAAACAAAAGTCAATCGCCATCTGTCGCTCAGTCAACGCAGGCTTTCCACCGTCCGCTGTTCAGAGGCGGGCGGGCACCATCCTAAGCCGCTGCTGCCAGTCCCTGCCAGATACCCATGGCCAGGCTCATGGCGCGCATGTCACCGGTGGTGGTGCCGGCCATCTTGTTCATCACATAGGCGATGGTGGTGCGTGCATCCATGTCGATGAGGATCAGTGAGCCGCCATAGCCACCCCAATAGATCGAATTGGGGTTTGGCAGAGGCACCAGAGCGCTGGGCAGGCCAAAGCCCATGCCAAAGCGCGCAGGCACATTAAGCACGAGGTCCTGGCCTTCGATCTGAAACTCCAGTGCTTTGCGGCAGCCCGCTTCCGAGAGCAGACGTTTGCCCTGGGCCTCGCCGCCGTTGGCCAGGAGAACGTGGATCTTGGCGACAGAACGGGCATTGCCCGTGCCCCCGGCGGCAGGGATCTCCGCCGCACGCCAGGCACGGGTTCGGGTCTCCAGCGGATTGACTGGAGGATTGCTCGACATATTGGCGGTCAGCTCGCTCTCGCTCACATCAGCGATTCCCTGCCCAGGGGGCGGTGGTTTTAAGTCCGCCACGCGGTAATCTTCACTGGCCGGTAGTCCAATGTGGAAATCTGCCCCCAACGGTTCAGCTATCTCTTGGCGAAACACCGTCCCCAGGGATTTGCCGGTGATCCGCCGCACGACTTCGCCGACCAGGTAACCTTGTGTGATGGCATGGTAACCCACCGCCGTGCCGGCCGGCCAGTAGGGAGCCTGCGCCGCCAAGAGCCCTGTCACCTTTTCCCAGTCGTAGAGATCCTCTGTGGTGATCGGCTCTTTCCAGCCTGACAGGCCGGCGGAGTGGCTCATCAGGTGTTTGACCTTGATTTCCGCCTTACCGTTGGCGGCAAACTCCGGCCAGTACTTGGCTACCGGGGCTTCGAAATCCAGCTCACCGCGGTCGGCGATCAACAGCGCGGTCAGGGCCGTCATCGTCTTTGTCGTCGAATAGACGTTGATGATGGTGTTCTCTTCCCACGGCCGGGTCCGCGCTTCATCTGCCCAGCCACCCCAGATATCGGCAACCACCTTGCCTTCATGCGTGGCACAGAAACTAGCCCCGATGTCGGCACCGCTATCCAGATTGGCGGCAAAGGCCCCGCGCACCGATTCAAACCGTGGGGCAACGAACCCCTCAACTGTTCCGTCAGACATTAAATAGGATTCCCTAGGCTTGAGTGACGCTTTTGCCGTGCTGGACGGCCAGGGGGGAGACCGCCATGCCGACGGTGGCCGCCATGGCCTGTTTTGCGCCCTCGTGATCCATAATGGTCTTCAACACCGCCTCGCCGGCGCGCTCGAACACCGCGCGATTATCGATCACAAATTTGTTGGAAACCCGATAGCCGTCAAGAAATCCGTTGACCTCGGGGATCACATAGCGCGCCACCATATCCCAACTGCGCCGCGTGGCTTCGGGATTGGCCCAGTCATGGACAAAGCCCACCACCGTACCAAATCCGCCGCTGACCTCCTGGATGCCTTTGATCGCAGCGACCAGATCCTCAGGCGTGCCGATCACCGCAGCCGCCTGATCGGCAAAAGCCAATTGATCCACCGCTTCGTCCGGCGTCGCATAGGCCACCGCGCCAGGGCGCTGCAGGGTCGCGACATTGTAGTCATTGTGCCAGAGCATCAGACCCTCGCGCGCCTCTCGCCGAGCCTGTTCACGGGTCTCAGCGATATGCCAGGCCATGATCACCCGCCAGTCCTTACGATCAACGGTTCGGCCGGCCTTGGCTGCGGCCTGTTCGGCAAACTGCCACTGCGTCGGCAAGGCTGTCAGGCCGGCGCTGGAAATTGAGCCAATGGAAAGCACCCCGGTACCGTGTTTGCCCGCCAGGGTCATGCCCGAGGGGCTGATGGTCGAGGCCACCGCGAACGGCATATCCTCTTGAAGCGGAAACAGTTGCAGGCGCGCATCGCGCATGGTGAACCACTCACACTCATAGGTGACGCGCTCACCGGCCAGCAGGCGGCGGATAACGCCCAGAGCCTCGTCCTGGCGGTTACGCTGGACCATGGGGTCGATCCCCAACACATAGGCGTCCGACGGCAGAGCCCCTGGCCCGGAGCCAAAAATCGCCCGGCCGCCAGTCATATGGTCAAGCTGCACCATGCGCTGCGTCACATTGAACGGGTGATGGTAGGGGAGCGAAATGACCCCCGTGCCCAGGCGGATGCGGTGACTACGCTGGGCGGCGGCGGCCAGGAACATCTCCGGCGAGGCAATCATCTCCCAGCCAGTGGAGTGGTGCTCACCGCACCAGAACTCGTCATAGCCCAATTGATCCAGCTGCTCGACCAGCTCCAGATCGCGGCGGAACTGCAATGTCGGGTGCTCGCCGATGGGATGGTGCGGCGCGAGAAAAGCGCCAAATCGCATACGGGTCATTCGAGGGTCCTTGTGCTGGCCAATGGTCCTAAATCGTGTTCTCGCCGCGCATTAAGACCGATGCGATTGGCTTGTGAAGGGTGCCCAAAGGGAAGGCTTTAACGCCATTTTCTACCAAGTGATAAAATAAGCCCAAATGATGGGGAAGAAATCTGTCAGCCGCCTCGTTATTTGAGTGTGTCGCCCCCGCCCGGCCCCCCCAGCACTGATGGTTGGGCGACGCGAGGCCCGGTCAGAGTGTTTGCTCTACCGGGCCTCTCTGCATTCCGGCCCATTTTCAATTGGCACCGGCATCAACGGCAGCGAAAAATTATTTTTCGGGCAGCGGGAAGAAAATGCATATGGCGTGCGTTGTCACTTTGCGTCGCCCCTGTCCGGCCCCCCCCAGCACCGATAGACAGCGACGTGAGGCCCGGTTTGAGCGAAAGCTCTGCCGGGCTTCTTATTTTATGGGCTGGGCATGGTTTCCGGCGAGGCTGGCCACCACAGAATGCGGACGTTCACCGTAAATCTCCGTTAATTACGGTGTCGGGCCCCTGCAGGCGGCTAAAGGGGCAGAGGGTTCTGGCGAGCCTTTCGCAGGGCAATTGCGGATTCACTTATCGAACAAAATAGCAACATTTTGCAATATGTCAACGCCCTGCTCAATCGACCCTTGTGGCCCGACCACAGCCCGCGCGGCCGTGGATACGTCAACTGAGTTGTCTTAAACAAGTTCACGAACGATAACCTTGCCCGTGCCATCGTGCCTAGCCCGGATCGTGATTTCGATATCAGGGCCGAGAGCTTGAAGACATTCCTGAAGTTGAGCTTGGCTGTTATCGGCCAACTTGTCGCGCGCTACCAACGACGGTTTTGGCTGAGTGATCGGCAACCTCGCCGTCGTTTACGGCGCGCGAAACCTTCCCGGCCTGTTCAACTGACTGCCGTTCGCCTAAGCGACAAAAAGAGTTGGTATTCCTTTCAGACCCTATGGCTCCGGGGAAACCCGCAGCATCAGTTTGCCGTCATGATCCCCGGTAAACAGGCGGTCCAGCGCCGGCAGGGCGTTTTCCAGGCCTTCTTCCACATGCGCCTTCCATTTGAGTTTGCCCTCAAGCACCAGGGGCATCAGCTCGGCAAAGGCCTCCGGCGCGCGGTGCAGATAGTCGATGATGATGAAGCCCTTGATCATCAACCGGTGCATCAGGATGTGGCCGAAATTCGTTGGCCCAGGCACAGGGCCTTCCTGGTTGTAGGTCGAGATCATCCCACACAGAGCCATGCGGGAAAAATTGTTCATTCTCGACATCACTGCGTCCATGGTTGCGCCTCCGACGTTCTCGTAATTGACGTCGATACCGCCAGGGCAAAGCCGGTCGAGCGCCGCGCCGACATCCTCGTTTTTGTAGTCGATGGCCCCGTCAAATCCGCACTCCCCCGTCAGCCAGTCGCATTTGGCCTTGCCGCCGGCGATGCCGATCACCCTGGCCCCGCGCAGCTTCGCCAACTGCCCCGCTATTGAGCCCACCGCGCCGGCGGCAGCGGAAACCACCACCGTCTCGCCGGCGACAGGCTTACAGATATCGACCATGCCGAACCAGGCGGTAAGACCTGTCGCGCCAAGCACGCTCATATAGGCCGTCAGGGGAACCCCCGGCACCGTCGGCACCAGGTTCAACCCCGCCTCGTGCGCCACCACGTGCGTTGTCCAGCCGCCCAGGCCGGTATTGACCAGATCGCCCTGCTTGAACCGATCGGAGCGCGACGCTTCGACAACGCCGATGCCGCCACCGCGCATGGTCTCGCCGATCTGCACCGGTGGCAGGTATTGATCCTGGTCACTCATCCAGATGCGATTGGTCGGGTCCAGCGACAGATAGACGGTGCGAACCCGCACCTCACCGTCGGCCAGATCGGCGATGGGCTCTTCGACAAATTCCAGATCTTCAGGTCGCACCTCGCCCTGGGGGCGACGTTTGAGGACCCAGCGCTTCAGAGTAGAGCTCGACATGGCGATTTCCTTCAGATTAACGCCCCACCGCCAAACAGGCGATAGAGCTCAGTATGCAAAGCCGGCAGTAAGGTGCTCTGCGCGGCCTGGACAACGATGATGTAGATCAGCGGCGTGATGTCGATGCCGCCGATGGCTGGAATGAAACGGCGCAGCGGCCACAGCACCGCGCGGGACAAGCGTTCCAAAAACTGCACAACATTGTAAGCGGTGGGATTGCGCAGGTTGATGACCTGAAACGTCACCAGCCAGCTGACCACCACACTGACGATCACCACCCAGACCGACAGGCTGAGCAGCGCGTTCAGCACAACGAACAGAAAATCGACAATCGCCATCATGTTGTCCAGGCCTCCTCGACCGGCATCGTTCCGTATCGACGACGCTGTCTCATAGCAAGGCGCGCCCCTATCAGATCATCGGTTATCGTGCGTCGGTTGTGTCAGTGTTTTGGCACAGCCCTCGCCAGGTTTTCTTGACAGCCCGGCGCTTGGGCCCTTAAGAGCCGCGTCTCCTGGTCCGTCCGTCGAAGTTGGCATGGACAGCAAGGGGCCGTAGCTCAGATGGTAGAGCGCCTCGTTCGCAATGAGGAGGTCAGGGGTTCGATTCCCCTCGGCTCCACCAACCAGTCCTCCGTCAATCGCAGTGGCACTTTCGCTTGCGCGTAACAGGCGTCTTTTCCGTGGGTTACCGGTAGTAGAGACAGTTTCGGGCGTCTCCTTAGCGGGCGTATCCACGCAGATTGGGGGACTTGGCGCGCCTGTTCTCTGCGGCGATTTCAAAAGTCGCACTTTCCCAATAACAGGCGTTTTTTCATTCTCCACCTGTTTGCAGGCTCGCCCCCCGGGAATTTACCAACGCTCTCCAGGCCTTACTCTCTGGAATCTTTGGATGTGGACGCCTGGAAACAGGCGCGTAACAGGGCGATAACAGACGCCCGATCAGGACCGCGAACAGGTAGTTCGACCGTGACGCCGGCCTGTTATAATTGGCGGTTTGCGCCGGTCTAGCGGAAGGTCGCGAAGAGACGCCGTTGATCTTCCCAGCCGACAGGTAGCGGTTGCCTTGTCAGGGCGCCAAGGGTCATCGCTGGAGGTTGGCGCCCGTCAAGAATTTCCTCGACGAGTTCAGGCGCGAGCCATGCCAGCGGCATCAGTCGCGCGGCATATTGGTGGCAGAGACCTTGATCGCGGGCCAATGCCTTGGTCGAGCCGACCTCGCCAACCGCGAGGC
>JAYTXQ010000135.1:0-9986 GCA_043742825.1 Caulobacteraceae bacterium
CTGCCGCTAGCCGTCTGCTCGACCTGTTGTTGCCGCCACGGCCCTTGGATGAAGCTAAGGCTGGACAGGTTGCAGTCCAGACCCTAGGCCTTGCCCCCGCTTCATGGAGTCGGATCACATTTATTGAGGCTCCGGTTTGCGACGGCTGCGGAACACCTTTCGAGTTTGATCTGGGGACCGGTGTCCTGTGTGTCGCCTGTCAGGCTCACCGGCCGGCCTTTGATCGTGCCCGCGCGGCCTGTCTCTATGACCAACACTCACGCGACCTGATCCTGAAGCTCAAACACGCCGACAGAGTGGACCTCGCCCCTCTGTTCGCCCGCTGGATGGCCCGCGCGGCGGCCGACCTGCTGGTGGATGTGGATGCCATCGCCCCGGTTCCCCTGCATCGAAGCCGCCTTCTGAGCCGGCGTTATAACCAGGCCGCCGAGATTGCCCGACCCCTGGCGCGACAAACCGGGCGGACCTATCTACCGGACGCCTTGATCCGGACCCGTGCCACGCAAAGTCAGGGCGGCAAGTCCGGCCAGGGGCGTCGACGCAACGTTTCCGGGGTGTTCACCGTGCCGCTCAGACGCTGCCGTCAGGTCGCCGGCCGCCGCATTCTGCTGGTCGACGATGTCCTGACCACAGGGGCGACGCTGGAGGGTTGTGCCCGCGCGCTCAAGGCCGCTGGTGCACAAACTGTCACAGTTGTGGTCATTGCGCGGGTGAAACAATTGACGACGCGCCCTATATGAACGACTGAGCGCGCACCCTATGTCGCAAACCCTTTGGCCCCGCCATGCCCCAAATCACTGTCTATACCCGTCCGTTCTGCGGATTTTGTTCTCAGGCCATCAGCCTGCTGAATGAAAAGGGTGTGGACTTCACCGAGATCGAAGCGGGTTTCGACCCTGACAAGCGTGATGAGATGATGCGTCGCTCTGGTCGCAGCACCTTTCCGCAGATTTTCTTCAATGACGCCCACATCGGTGGCTGTGATGAGCTGATGGCACTGGACCGGGCCGGTAAGTTGGATGCGATGTTAAACCCCTAATGCTAAAAGTCGGCCTTATTCAACTGCGCACGCCCGCGACGCAGGCCGGTGCCCTGGCCCAGGCTGAGCCCCTTGTGCGCCAGGCGGCGGACGCCGGAGCAACATTGATCCTCACGCCTGAGGGCAGCAACCTGCTGCAAAAGGATCGCACGAAGTTTTTGGCGTGCGTGGCAACGCCGGAGGCCGATGCTGCCGTTGTCGGCTTGAGCGCGCTGGCGGCTGAGTTGGGGGTATGGCTGTTAATCGGTTCAGCCCTGGTCAAGCGCGAAGACGGTAAGGCGGCTAACCGCTCCATGCTGATCAACCCAGATGGCCAGGTCACCGCGACTTATGACAAGCTGCACATGTTCGACGCCGATTTGCCCAGCGGTGAGAGCCCACGCGAATCGACTCTCTATGAGCCGGGGGACAGGGCCGTTGTGGTGCAGGCGGGTGAGGCACGCCTGGGTCTGACGGTTTGTTATGACGTTCGTTTCCCTGCGCTACACCGAGCCCTGGCCCAGGCTGGGGCGCAGATTATCACCATTCCCTCTGCCTTCACCCGCCCAACCGGTGCCGCACATTGGGAAGTGTTGTTGCGCGCCAGGGCTATTGAGACCGGGTCCTTCGTCCTGGCCCCGGCTCAGGGGGGTACCCACGAAGACGGTCGCCGGACCTGGGGGCGGTCCATGGTCGTGTCGCCCTGGGGTGAGGTTCTGGCCGTGGCTGCCCATGATGAGCCCTGCGTGGTCATGGCCGATCTGGATCTAGACAAGGTGACCCAAGCGCGCACCGCCATTCCAGTTCTGACCAACGCGCGGGCGTTCACAGCCCCATGATCCGATATGCCCTGGCGTGCGAGCAAGGCCACGAATTCGAAGGCTGGTTCAGTGTCTCCTCGGATTTCGATGATCAGTCCGCCCGCGGGCTTTTGTCATGCCCCACCTGCGGCACACTGGACGTGCGCAAACAGATCATGTCTCCGTCGGTTTCGGGCACCCGCAAAAGCGAAGTCGGTGCACCGCAAGCGGCGATGCGGGCCATGATGATGGAAGCCATGAGCGAGGTCCGCACCCACGTGGAAACCCACTTCGACTATGTAGGCGACAGCTTTGCCACCGAAGCGCGGGCCATACACGCGGGCACGTCCGAGGAACGCGGCATCTATGGCGAGGCCACACCCAAAGAGGTCAAGGCCCTGGTCGCGGACGGCATCCCCATTTCTGCCCTTCCCCCGGAACCGCCGAAGAAGGCCGAGCTGAACTAGGCCTTGGGCCTGGTGACCGTCACCATGTAGTTCATGCCAAAGTCGCGGGAGATCGACCACTTTCCACTCAGGGGATGATAACTGACGCCGTAGGGGCCCTGCATCGACGTGCCACTTCCGACCAGAAAGCCCCGCAGTTCGTTTGGGGTCAGGAACTTTCGCCAGTCATGCGTCCCAGCCGGGATCCAGCGCAACACATATTCCGCCCCGATCTTAGCCAGGGCCAGCGCCCGCAAAGTGCGGTTCAGCGTCGCCACGATCATCAATCCACCGGGAGCCAGGAGCGCGGCGCAATCGCGCAGGAAGGCTCCCGGATCGGCCACATGCTCGATGACCTCCATGTTCAGTATCACATCGAATGCAGGTTCGCCGGCGGCCAAAAGTGCCTCAGCGGTCGCCGATCGATAATCGATAGCCAATCCCTGGGGCCGGGCGTGGGCCGACGCCACAGCAATGTTGCGTTCGGACGCATCCACCCCGCTCACCGTGAACCCCAGCCTCGCCATGGGTTCACACAGCAGTCCGCCGCCACAGCCGATGTCCAGCAGCCGCAAGCCCGAAAAGGGGGCGCGCACCGCACCATCAACGGCGAAATGACTTAAAGCCCTGTCGCGAATGAATTCCAGCCGCACGGGGTTAAACCGGTGCAGCGGCGCGAACTTGCCATGCGGGTCCCACCACGCCTCGGCGATGGCCGAAAACCGGGCGACATCGGCCGGATCGATGCTGGAAGGAGCGGGGCTTGTCATTCCCGTCCGGTGACGCACCCGGGCCGGCGCGTCAACCACCGGTTGTGATTGGGCCATTCCATCGCTAGAACGCGCTCCTCACGCGCAGGGGGTTCAGGTTGTCTCGGCTGGTGATGAAGTTTGGTGGCACTTCGATGGCCGATCTGGAGCGCATCCGCCGGGTCGCCACTCTGGTCGCCGCCGAGGTCGCCCTCGGCAAGTCTGTGGCCGTAGTGGTCTCCGCCATGGCCGGCAAAACCAATGAGCTGGTGGCCTGGACCGATGGTGCGGGTGGCGCGGCGGCCGGATTGCCCTCAAGCGACGATGAATACGATGCCGTGGTCGCCTCGGGAGAGCAGATCACAGCCGGCCTGTTGGCTATGACTCTGCGCAATGTGGGTGTCCCGGCGCGCTCCTGGATGGGCTGGCAGATTCCAATCATCACCGGCGACGATCACGGTCGCGCCCGCATCGACGATATCCCCTCGGCCAATCTGGACGCCGCCATGGACGCCGGCGAAGTGGCCGTGATCGCCGGCTTTCAGGGCGTGACCGTTTCAGGGCGCATCTCGACTCTGGGCCGTGGCGGCTCCGACACCACTGCGGTCGCCATAGCTGCGGCGATCAAGGCCGTTTCATGCGATATCTATACCGACGTGGACGGGGTCTACACCACCGATCCGCGCATCGAAGCCAAGGCCCGGCGCTTGGCCCAGATCAGCTATGAAGAGATGTTGGAGATGGCCTCATTGGGGGCCAAGGTCCTGCACGCCCGCTCCGTCGAACTAGCTATGGCGCACGGAGTCTCCCTGCGGGTGCTCTCAAGCTTTGTTGAACCAGGCCAGACCGGCGGCGGCACGATTGTCTGTGATGAGGAGGAAATTGTGGAAAAGCGCATCGTAAGCGGCGTGGCCTTCAGCCGCGACGAGGCCAAGATCAGCCTGTTCGGCCTGCCCGACCATCCGGGGGTGTCGTCACAGATCTTCGGTCGTCTGGCCGACGCCAACGTGAATGTCGATATGATCGTCCAGAGCCACGCCCGCAGCGCCGGCGCGGCGAATATGGAGTTCACCGTCGGCAAACGCGACGCCGCCCGCGCCGTAGAAATCGTCCAGGCCGCCAAGGACGCCATTGGCTTTGACGATGTGGCTGTGAACGAAGACGTGGCCAAGGTCTCAGTGATCGGGGTGGGGATGCGCAGCCACGCTGGCGTCGCCAAAACCATGTTCACGGCTCTGGCCGAAAAGGGTGTCAACATCCAGGTGATCTCCACATCCGAGATCAAGATCAGTGTCTTGATCGACGCCGCCTACACTGAGCTGGCCGTGCGGGCGCTGCATGCGGCCTATGGGTTGGATAAGCTTTAGGGGGCTAAGCGGGGCGTAGCTGTTTGCCGATAAGGCGCTTGAAGCCGAAACCTGAGCGAGCTTCGTTGCCACCGTAAATCACCGTTAATTACGGCACCGAAGCGGTGGGGTTGGAAAGCAAAAGGGCCTCTGCCCCTCACAACTGCGTCCGCTCCCTGCCAGAGCCGGCGACCACCACGCGGATGCCGTTGAGCTTTGCCCGCACACCCGAATCGGAGTCCTCGTCCGCCGCCAACCGGAAAGGAAAAGGCGCTACGCGGCTACTTTTTCATCATGCCGTCGGGCTTCATCGATCCGTCTGCATTCATCATATCCGGGTGCATCTTCATCATCTTCATGCAGCCTTTGTTCTTCATCATCAGGTCGTGGCTCATGGTCTGACAGGATTTCATCATCTTCATATGTCTGGCGGACATCTTGTGCATACCGTCGTCCTTCGCCGTCGCGCCTGCCGTGAACGCGGCACCGCCAGCGAAGGCCAGGACAACTAGGCCCAGGGCGGCGGATTTCATCTGGATCATTTGAATCTCTCCCGAGGCCGGACTTTACCAGCGCTCATTTGCGTCAGCGGAGTGCTGGCGCACTGACCGTAACGTCGTCACCCTCACTTGGTTGCGTCGTGCTCGACAGTGACGGTTTACAAAATCGCATATCTTGTTGTTCCTAGATTGCCGTTCGGACAGCCAACAGACGGTCGGCGTAGAAACGCCGACCGTCGTACTCAGTAGCCAAGGTGCAAGCTGAAGGAGGATCCGCTGGGCCGATAGCCGTAATAGCCGCCTTGATAGCCGTAGCCGCCCTGATAGCCATAGCCGCCGTAATTGCGGTGCCCATAATGGCGATATCCATAATGCCTGTCGTGGTCGTGCCGGGTACCAGGATGATCCTCGTGGAACTGCGCATGTGTATCATCGTAGGCCCGGTGCCAGGCATCATGGTTATATCCGCTTGAAAAGCCTTCGTCGTGGGCCTGGTCGTGCCTTTCATTGAAGTTCTCGTGGAAGTTCCGGTGCTCAGCATGATCGCGTTGATGCTGGTAGCCGCCGTCAAACCCGTCCTGATAATACTCATCATCATGGGCAAAAGCGGCCGCCGCGGGGAGGGTGAACGCCAAGGTGGCCGCTGCCGCCATTAGAATCCGTTTCATTCTCAGCTCTCCAATTAGGGGGTGGCAAGCGCCACAGGTAAGTCCGACAATGAGCAGTAAGCACCCCATCGCCTGAACCCGACCTGAACAGAGGGCCCAGCGGTCGAATGGTTCACGGTGACATCGGCGGGGCGAGAGTCCCCATCAGAGCGACGATCGCGAGCACGATAAAGGCTACGGAGGTCTCCAGGACCACGCTGCGCCGCAAGGCCGCGAGCGCAGCACCTGTCTGGGCTTGGCTGACCAGGACGGCACCCAATCGGGGTGTGTGCAGAAAACGGTTTGCGGCCGCCAGGCCCAGCATGATGGTGAACAACGCCAGCTTGGCCAGTAAAAGCTGCCCGTACCCGCCCCGCGCCATTTCCAGGACATGGGACGGTCCGACCAGGAACCAACTGTTGATCAGGCCTGTGGCCACAAGCACGGCGACTACGGCCGATCCTATTCCGGAGAATCTGGCCAAGGCGCGATGGAGCACGCCAAGTTCATCATCACTGGCGTTACGCGACTGAAATAATAGAAGCGCGAACGCAGCGAGCGCCCCCACCCATACGGCGGCGGCGAGGAGATGCAAGACATCGCCGATCACGTGCAGCAGCCCGCTAAGGCCTTCGTCTGCGCCGCCATGACCCGTCCAGGCGAAGCTGGCCACGATACCGACTGCCAACACCGTCGTGCTGATCCAAAGTCGGCGCGAGGGCCGCATGAATATGAGCGCCAGAATCGCCAGCACGGTCAGGGCCAACCTGAAGATGATCGCCAAGCCGAAATGACCGCTGGTCAGGACCGTCGCCAGGTTCTCTAACTTGAAGGCTTCGGTGACCGAATCGACCATCACTGCGGTCTGGGCGAAGAGAGCGACCACGGCGGTGATCAACAGCACTGCGGCGGCACCTCGCAAGAGCGGCCGCGGCCAGGGCTGCTCCACAGCGGCTCCGAGGCCCTTCGCAGGGAGGCCGTAGAGAAAGAACAGCGGCGCGCCCATCAAGACCATGGCGCAGGCGAACTGCCCCAATCGCGCGATAACGACGATAAGGGCTGGCATGCAGCCTTACCTGACCCTGAAGCTGACGCTACCTTTGCTTCGATGCCCATCGTCCGCAGCGACGGCATGCCACATGACCATGTAACTTCCGGGCGCGAGCTTGCCCGAGACAGCAAGGTTGACGGATTTGGCGTCGTTCACCGGAGTGGAGGCCCGCACAGCAATGTCTCTTCCATTCGCATTCATCAGCGAGGCACCTGAAAATTTCGGCACCAACTTTTCGTTGAAGTGTAGGGCGATCATCCTGGGCGCAGCGACGGTCGCGTTCGCCGCCGGCGTCGCGCTGACGAGGCTAGCATGAGCCTGCGCCTGTGAAACGGTAACGAGAAGGCCGGCGGCGGCCCCGAGGACCGCCATAGACCGGATTGGGAAATGGATTTTCATAGGGATCTCCTGTTTACGCGGTCCGTGACCGCCCTTGTTTGGGAATACGCACGGCGGGTGGACAAACCCTTAGGCTGCCACGCGTCGTGGCGCGCATGAACCAGCGAAGACGGTTCAGTTGCTGTCCGGTGAACGATCTTGGGTGAAGCGGGAGGCAACCACCTTAGGCGATGTCTGCCTCCCTAAAATATCACCGTGGGCGATAGCCGTTGTACCCGGAGCCGTTGTACCCGGAGCCGTTGTACCCAGAACCGTTGTAGCCAGAACCGTTGTAGCCAGAATTGTTATACTGGTCTTGTCGGTCGTGGCCCGCGTCGTGGGCGGTGTGCAGGCGCTCATGCAGCTGCTCAAGGCGAGCCTGGGCGTCTTCTGGATCGTAATTTCCGCTCTGCTCCGCATAGTAGGCTCTGGCGCGGATCCTACGCATGTCACGGTAGAACCTTGCGGCCTGATAGCGGGTATATGATCGGTCGTTGACGCCATGTTGGATCATCTGCCAAACGTGTTGGTACTCCTGGTCGAAATCGCCGTAGGTCTGGCCGCCATTGTCCCATTCCTCTGCACTTTCATAGCCCTGTTCGCCTGGCTCGTGCGCGAAGGCGGGGGCTGCCAAAGCCAGCGTCGATGTCGCCACGAGGGCGAGAATAAGCCTCTTCATTGTTTTTTCCTGTATCCAAGTCCCGATTGGGGAACGTCACTAGAAGACCACAGGTTGCATGAACGACCCGGGAATTGCGGGGTCATCCGGCGTTCATCAGCCGACGAACGGCTGTGTCTAGCTGACGGCTAGAGCAGGATCGTTTTTGATTGAAACAATCAAAAATGTGAATCCTGCTCGTCGCTCTAAACATTTTGAGCGCGATTCCCAGCCTCGGAGTTCCAACCAAGACTGATCGCACTCTAGCACCGCGCGGCAAGGCCTTTTTTGCCAGCCACTTACCGCCGAGCAACTTTGAGCACCGGCGCGTGTCACCGCAGCAACTCCTCAGGCCGTCACTCACAGGATAACTCTAATCAACTGCGTCATAATGACGTTTAAAATGCGAGGAGTTTGGTATGGAACGCACAGCATCCACTGCAACCCTGGCCTCCCTGCTCAGAGCAGGCGCGGTAGGCGCGGTCGCAATGACCTTGTTGGCCTCGGCACCGGCAGCGGCAAGCCCCGTAGTGACCCTGACGTTTACAGGCGTGACTGGCGACGGGGGATTTTCAGCACCCTGGGGATTTGACGCGTTTGGCAATAATATTGTCGGCGATCCCTATTCCGTAAAGGCAACATTCGACCTCTCGAAAGGCACGACGCAGCATTTTGGGGGCGAAGAGGCTTTCACGGCCTCCGGCGGCGCCTCGGCCACCTTCACTGTAAATGGTCATACTTATGACGTGACCGGATCGACGGCAGCGGTCTATGTGCGGACGACGAGCTCGATTGAGCTAATCTTTTATGATGATGTGAATGCCAATACAGGTCTGGTGCTCTACGCCCCGCTTACTAATACTGCGAGCATCAGCAAATCGCTCGGCGGCTCGATTCCGACACTGACCCTGGCACCACCTGACGTTGCCCTGTCAGGGGAAAATGTCGTGTTACCCCTCGGGGGTGGTGCCCTGTATGCTGTTGAGAACGTGACCACGCTCGCCGTGGCCGGGGTTCCCGAACCGGCGACCTGGGCAATAATGCTGGTCGGATTTGGTCTGACCGGCGGTGCTCTGCGGGCAAATCAACGGACCCGTCTCAGCCGATCCGCCTGAACCGGCGATTGTCGATCCACCTGATCGTCACCCCGGCTGGTCCGCCCCGCGCGACAGGGAACGCGCCGGAGGCATGCTGAGCAACCAATCACCGCCCAGCGCGAGCGCAGCCGGGCCGATATCGCGCGCCAGGTGATCAGCGACGTCCTTGGGCACCGAGCCTCTGGGTGCTGGTGCAGGTTGCCTGCAGAGCTCGGCGAATGCTGCCTCGTCAATGCTGGCGTCACCGGTCAGGTCGGCGACCCGCTCGAGCAGCACGGTCGAGGCGACCGGGGTGCGACTGGGATCCAGAGCGCTGATTAAGATCAAGCCGTCGAGCCGACCGGCCTGCACCGTGTTAACCGCGTTGAAGATGCCAAAGGCAAAAGTGCCGCTGGTCACCTCGGCGCTGATCATGAAACACTGATTGTGCAACAACAGGATCCAGCCCTCAACCCTAACCCCGGCGTTGACCATGGTAAAGCGCAACAGGCCGCCGCTGTCGCGCTGGATCAGCACGTGGTCGTGAATGAACTCGCCGGGGCTTTGAAAAAAGGGTCGGGTCGTACGGAACAGTCCCTCGTAGGCACTGCCTCGTAAGTTCGTCGTCGCGCGACAAAACTCCAGCAGCGGCAGGCGTAGCATGTCGGTCGGCTGATAATGCGCGACACCCGGAACCGTATCGGGATCGGCGCCGAATAGCGCGGCGAGGCTAGAGATTGGCCGTTCCCAGTCCAGGACCGTGAAGCTGGGAAAGCGCCGCGCCACACGATCAGCAAGCCGTGCGAGATTGTAGGCCGAGGGTCTCGCGCCGCCCGACACCCAACGCCCGACCATGGATTTGTTCACTCCCAGTTGCGCGGCAAGGCCGCCGCGACTGAGGGACAAAACCTTCAAGACATAGTCCAGTTTTGCGGCGAAGGGTTCGGTCATCGTCAGCCGCGTCTCCTCAATAGGAAAACCGTCTGCACGGTTAACCTCGCAACGCGCTAGACTTGCTGTCACACCGCGAATCATTTTCGCACGGCGGTGGAATACGAGCAACTTCAAGCACCTTGGCCGGCATTTCGCTGCAGCCCGCATGTCAAAAATCGTGACCTGCTTGGATACGAAAATTGTCTGTAACGGGTTGGGAATGGCCCTCGGGGATGGGCTTGGCGGACGTTTTGCGGCAAAGTGGTGTGCATCGAGGGCGGGCGGATTGCGAATTGTTAGGACGATATCAAAATGCCCCACACGAAAAGGTTGCGGTCAGTTGCTCCAGTGCTGGCTGCGGTCGGGTTCATGCTGAGCTCGAAC
>JAYTXQ010000136.1:0-7538 GCA_043742825.1 Caulobacteraceae bacterium
GACCTCGGCGGCGCCTCGGCGTTCCTGCCCGGTTCGCAGGTCGATATTCGTCCGGTTCGCGACGTCGGCCCCCTGATGGGCAAGGAACAGCCGTTCGCGATCCTGAAGATGGACCGCCCGCGTGGCAACATCGTGGTTTCGCGCCGCGCCATCCTCGAAGAAGCTCGCGCCGAACAGCGGACCGAACTGGTCAGCCAGCTTCAGGAAGGCGAAGTCCGCGACGGCGTGGTCAAGAACATCACCGACTACGGGGCCTTCGTGGACCTCGGCGGCATCGATGGCCTGCTGCACGTCACCGACATGAGCTGGAAGCGCGTCTCGCACCCCAGCCAGGTTCTGGCGGTGGGCGATACGGTCAAGGTGCAGATCGTCAAGATCAACCCCGATACCCAGCGCATCAGTCTGGGTATGAAGCAACTTCAGTCCGATCCCTGGGACGGCGTTGAGGCCAAATACCCGGCGGGCGGCCGCTTCACGGGCCGGATCACCAACATCACCGACTATGGCGCGTTTGTTGAGCTGGAAGCCGGCGTTGAGGGTCTGGTCCACGTCTCGGAAATGAGCTGGACGAAGAAAAACGTGCATCCGGGCAAGATCGTCTCTACCTCGCAGGAAGTGGACGTGGTGGTGCTGGATGTCGATGCCTCCAAGCGCCGGGTCAGCCTGGGTCTCAAGCAGGCTCAGCCAAATCCCTGGGAGTATTTCCTTGGCCTGCATCCTGTCGGCAGCGCCGTCGAGGGCGAGGTGAAGAACGCCACCGAGTTTGGCCTCTTCATCGGCCTGGATGGCGACATCGACGGTATGGTGCATTTGAGCGACATCGATTGGAACGCTCCGGGCGAAGAAGCCATGGCGCGCTACACCAAGGGCGATATGGTCAAGGCCCAGGTTCTCGACGTGGATGTGGAAAAAGAACGCGTCAGCCTGGGGATCAAGCAGTTATCGGGCGATCCGATGGTCGGCGACGGCTTCCGCAAAGGTCAGACCGTCACCGCCACCGTTATCGAGGTTACGAGCGGCGGCCTGGAAGTGAAGTTCGGGACCGACGATGCGCCGATGACCAGCTTTGTACGCAAGTCCGATCTGTCGCGTGACCGGTCCGAACAGCGGCCCGAACGCTTCGCCGTCGGCGACCGTCTGGATGCTCAGGTCACTAGCGTCGATAAGGCAGCCCGCAAGGTCTCCCTGTCGATCAAGGCTCTGGAAATGGCGGAAGACAAGCAAGCGATCGAAAAGTTCGGTTCGTCCGACAGCGGAGCGTCCCTGGGCGATATCCTGGGTGCGGCCCTGCGCGAAAAAGCCAGCTCCAAGGAATAAGAGACAACGGGCGTCAAGCCGTTGTTCACACCATCAGCCCCAGGTCACCACGAAGGTGGCCTGGGGTTTTTTTGTTCTTAAGCCAACGCCCGAGCTCAAGGAATCTGGAGAGGCGGTTCCTCGTACCGGCGGCGTCTCGCCGGCCCGCGTCTACGGCGCTTGCGTGACTGCGTTCGGGTAAAAATGCCGGCGAGACGCCAGCGATACGAGGAGAGTATTGTTATTGCGACTTGGGTCTAGGCTATGCCCGATCCTAATCCGACATTTAGCTCGCCTATCGGCGCGGTGTTCGGACGATAACCACTTGAACTCTATGTTCTGTTAGGCGATTGTCAGAAAAATCAGAGGCGAGAGGTCCATGATAAAATCCGAACTGATCGCCAGTCTTGCCGACGAAAACCCGCACCTGATCCGGGGCGATATCGAGCGGGTCGTGAATGTGGTTTTGGAGCAGATGATCGGGGCCCTCGAAGGGGGCGGCCGGGTAGAACTTAGGGGCTTTGGTACTCTGTCGGTTCGCTCGCGCAACGCCCGCCCTGGCCGCAATCCACGAACGGGTGCCGGGGTGGATGTTGAGGCTAAGCATGTGCCTTTCTTTAAGAGTGGCAAAGAATTACGCGCGCGGCTGAACAAGAAGTAAATTTCTCCGGGATGGACGAAACAACATGTCGGTTGGAAGTGAGTTCCGTGATTTCATTGCCAAGGGTAACGTGGTTGATCTGGCCGTGGGTGTCATCATCGGCGGTGCTTTTAGCAAACTCGTCACCAGTCTGATCGGTGATATCATCATGCCGGCGCTCAGCCCGGTTCTGGGCCACATTAATTTTTCTGACCTCAAATACGTCATCACACCTGGCGATTTGGCCACCAAGACCGCCGAAGTCGCTATCAAATACGGCGCATTTCTGAACGTGGTTTTCGAATTTGTTATCCTGGCCTTTGTCATCTTCATGATGGTGCGGATGATCAATTCCCTGCGTCGTCAGGATGCCGCCCCGGCTGCACCCGCAGGGCCCACAGCGTCGGAGGGTCTACTCGCAGAGATCCGCGACCTGCTGAAGAAATAGCTACCATTTCGACCCCCAAGCTTGCCAAGATCTGCGGCCTGACCTCACCAGAGGCTGTTGCTGCGGCGCTTGGCGGCGGGGCGGGCTTCATTGGCTTTGTGTTTTTTGCCACCAGTCCTCGAGATGTCACGCTTGAGAAGGCGGCTAGGCTGGCTGAACCGGCGCGTGGCAAGACCAAAATCGTTGCTTTGCTCGTGGAGCCCGACAACGCCCTGGTCGATCAGGTGGCACGAGACCTTGCCCCCGACCTGATCCAATTGCATGGCCGCGAAAGCCCAGGTCGGGCCCGAGAAATCGCCCTGCGCTCCGGGGTCGGAATCATTAAAGTCATTGGTGTCCGCGACGCCAGTGATCTGTCTGCGGCCCTGGAATACGAGCCTATCGTGCAACACTTGATGTTCGAGACGAAGCCGCCGGCCGATGCTTCCCGGCCGGGTGGTCTGGGTGAAGTTTTCGACTGGGATATACTTGCAGGGCGCAAATTCGCCCGACCGTGGTTCCTGGCTGGGGGGCTTAATCCGTGGAATGTCGCCGAAGCGGTGCGGCGCTCCGGCGCGCCCATGGTCGATGTTTCCTCTGGCGTAGAGCGCGGGGCCGGATTAAAGGACACTGCCTTGATTGAAACTTTCCTGAGCGCGGTTCGCGGGGCCTGACCTCCCCCGCTCCCGACACAACTTCAATGTGTACGAATTTGCCAATGCCTCTCACCGCTCCCATCACCGCGCCCCTGACCGCGAACGACTACAGTGCCTATCCGGACGCTCAGGGGCGATTTGGCGATTACGGCGGTCGCTTTGTGCCCGAGACCCTGATGCCTCTGCTGTTGGATCTGGAGCGGGCCTTTGCGGCGGCCAAGGCTGATGTGGCATTCCAGGCTGAGCTGGCCGGTTATCTGGACACTTACGTCGGCCGCCCCAGCCCCCTCTATCTGGCCCGCCGCCTGACTGACCATTTCGGTGGCGCAAAAATCTATCTGAAACGCGAAGAGCTCAACCACACCGGCGCGCACAAGATCAACAACTGCATGGGCCAGATCCTGCTGGCCCGGCGTATGGGCAAAACGCGAATCATCGCCGAGACGGGTGCCGGCCAGCATGGCGTGGCCACCGCCACCGTCTGTGCCCTCTTTGGCATGGAATGTATCGTCTACATGGGGGCCACAGACGTCGCGCGTCAGGCCCCTAATGTCCTGCGGATGAACCTTCTGGGCGCGCAGGTTTGCCCTGTGACCAGCGGCGCGGCCACCTTGAAGGACGCAATGAACGAGGCCTTGAGGGACTGGGTCAGCAATGTTGAGGATACCTACTACCTGATCGGCTCGGCTGCCGGCCCGCATCCCTATCCGGCCATGGTGCGCGATTTTCAGGCCGTGATCGGCGAGGAGAGCCGCCGGCAGATTCTCGATGTCGAGGGTCGATTGCCCGATGCTCTGGTCGCCTGTGTCGGCGGCGGCTCCAACGCTATCGGTCTTTTCTATCCATTCCTGAATGACGAGACGGTGCGTATCTTTGGCGTCGAAGCCTCCGGCGAGGGTATGGCCACGGGCCGCCACGCCGCCGCCCTTAATGGCGGACGTCCGGGCGTTCTGCACGGCAATAAAACCTACCTGCTCCAGGACACCGATGGCCAGATCAGCGAGGCGCATTCGATTTCGGCGGGGCTGGATTATCCCGGCATTGGCCCCGAGCACTCATGGCTGCACGACGTTGGCCGGGTAGAATACCTGACGGCCACCGATACCGACGCCCTGGACGCCTTTCAACTGTGTGCCAAACTAGAGGGCATAGTGCCGGCGCTGGAAACAGCTCATGCCCTGGCCCGCTTACCGCAGGTGGCCGGGCCTTTGGGCAAGGACGGGATTGTAATCCTGAATATGTCCGGTCGCGGAGACAAAGATCTGGACTCAGTCGCCGCCCGCCTGGGGCTCAAAGTGTGACCGCCTCTCGGATTGAGACGCGGTTCGCCGACCTCGCGCAGGCGGGTCGTGCAGGTTTTATCGCCTATGTCATGGCTGGCGACCCCGATCCCGTGGCAGCGGCGTCGATCCTGCGCGGTCTACCGGCAGCGGGGGCCGACCTGATCGAGCTTGGCATGCCGTTTTCCGATCCCATGGCTGACGGACCTTCCATCCAACGGGCCGCGATCCGGGCATTGGCTCAGGGCATGACCCAGCAAAAGGTGCTGGATATGGTCGTCCAGTTTCGCCTCACCGATCAGGCCACGCCGATTATCCTGATGGGCTATTTCAATCCCCTGATGACCTGGGGGCTGAACGCGTTTGGCAAAGCCGCATCCGCAGCCGGTGTAGATGGCCTGATCGTTGTCGATTGTCCGCCTGAAGAAGCCGGACCCCTGGCCGATGCCCTCGATACCTCTGATATCGCTCTGATCCGCTTGGCGACCCCGACCACCGACGCGGCCCGCCTGGCTGTGGTCACCCAGCGGACGCGCGGATTTGTATATTATGTTGCGGTTACCGGCGTTACTGGCGGCAAGGCCGCAGATGCCGCAGTCGTCGCTCCGGCGGTAGAGCTTGTGCGCCGGGCCAGCGGCCTGCCCGTCGCCGTCGGTTTTGGTATTCGTACCCCGCAAGGCGCGGCGCAGGTCGCTCGCGTGGCTGACGCCGCCGTGGTCGGCTCGGCCCTGGTCGATGAAATCGCGCTGGCGATTTCACTAAACCGTGATCCGGTGACGATTGTGCTGGATACAGTCACAGCTCTGGCCCAGGCTGTAAGATCGGCGCGGAAGAACGAGTCGTAGAGGTTACTGTATGGCCCTGACCGACGACAAAAAGAACCGCCCCGTTCGTGGTTCCTTGCCCAGCACACAGGGTGCGCGCGGCGGTTGGCTGGCCAAGATCGCGCCGGGCGTGCGCAAACTGGTGCAGCGGGCTGAGACTCCGGAAAACCTTTGGGAAAAATGCCCCGATACCGGCGAGATGATCTATCGGCCCGACCTTGAGGCCGCACTTTGGGTGACCCCGTCCGGTCGTCATATGCGCATTCGGCCCACGGCCCGCTTTGTCTATACCTTTGACGGCGGCCGTCATCGCCTGCTTGGCCTTCCTAAAAGCGCCGACGATCCTTTGGAATTCACCTACGGCAAGCCCTATCGCGACAGCCTGGCGACGGCGCGCAGAAATACCGGCGAAACCGACGCGATGATTCTGGCCGTCGGCGAGATTGGCGGCGTCCCCACGGTTGTCCTGGTGCAGGATTTCGCCTTCATGGGTGGATCTTTGGGCGTCGCGGCCGGTGAGGCGTTTCTCTGTGCGGTCGATGAGGCGGTCAAGCGTAAAGCCCCGTTTGTCATCTTCACCGCTTCGGGCGGGGCGCGGATGCAGGAAGGCACGCTGTCGCTGATGCAGATGGCCCGCACCACTGCCGCTATTCAACGCCTGCGCCGGGCGCACCTGCCCTATATCGTCGTCCTGACCGATCCCACGACCGGTGGGGTGATGGCCTCCTATGCCATGCTGGGCGATATCCACTTGGCTGAGCCAGGCGCGACCATTGGCTTTGCCGGCCGCCGCGTGATCGAAGATACCATCCATGAAAAACTGCCGCCCGGCTTCCAGACCTCTGAGTTTCAGGTTGAGCGCGGGATGGTGGACCGGGTGGTCACCCGAGCGGAACTGCCCAAGGTGCTGGGCTCGATCTTAAGAACCCTGATGCAGGGTCGCGCCCGCCGCCAAGCTGCCTGAAAACCCTATGAAACCAGACTACGACGCGATCCGCGCCTCGGACGGAGCAATCCTGCGCTTGCGCGCATCGCACCCGTCGCTGATCGATCTGAGCACCTCGCGGGTTGAGCGCCTGTTGGCTGCCCTGGGTAATCCCCACCTGAGCCTTCCACCGGTAATCCATGTGGCGGGCACCAACGGCAAGGGATCGACCACCGCTTTCATGCGCGCCATTGCCGAAGCGGCGGGCCTGCAGGTCCATGTCCTGACCTCGCCTCATCTGGTGCGCTTTGCCGAGCGGGTCCGTATCGCCGGATCGCTGATCAGTGACCAGGACCTCGCACTGCTGATCGATGAGGTAGAAGCAGCCAATGCCGGCTTGCCCATCAGTTTTTTCGAGATAACCACGGTGCTGGCCTTGCATGCCTTTGCCCAAACGGCAGCAGACCTGTGCCTGGTCGAGGTAGGACTGGGCGGCCGTTTCGACGCCACCAACGTCTTCGCTGCTCCCGCCGTCAGCGTCATTACCCCCGTCGATCTGGATCACCTGGAAATGCTGGGCCCGGAGTTAGAGAAAATTGCCTGGGAAAAGGCCGGGATAATCAAGGCGGGGCGACCGGTGATGCTCGGGCGTCAGTCTGAGACGGCAGGGGCGGTAATTAAGGCTGAGGCGGCCCGGGTGGGTGCTCCCATCACCGCCTTCGGTCAGGATTTCGATGCCTACGAAGCGCACGGTCGCATGGCCTTGCAGATGCCGGACGGCCTGCTGGACCTGCTCGCGCCGAACCTCTTTGGGCCACACCAAGTCGAAAATGCCGGACTGGCAGCCATGGCGATGCTCGCACTGGGCGATCGGCGGATAGATGAAACCGCAATTGCAGTCGGAATGACCACCGCGCAATGGCCAGGGCGTTTCCAGCGTCTCACCGCCGGCCCGCTCGCTGCCATGGCGCGCAACCAGGGTGCCGATCTGTGGCTCGACGGTGCCCACAACCCGCATGCGGCGCGGGCCCTGGCCCAGGCCTGCCAAAAGCTCAGCGCCAGAGACGGCCGGCCCGTGGCCCTGATCGTCGGCATGCTCGGCCGCAAGGACGCCCGCGGCTTTTTCGACGCCTTTTCGCAGCTCAACCCTCAGGTCTATGCGACCGTTTTTAGCTCAGAGTCGGCGACACCCGCCAAGACCCTGGCCCAAGCCGCAACAGCAGCGGGCTTGACCGCAATGGCTTGTAAAAGTGTGGAAGAGGCCCTGGCCCTGGCTCTGGACGGACCCACATCGCACGTAATCATCTGCGGCTCATTGCATTTCATCGGCGATGTCCTGGCGCAAAGCCCAGAGACCTGGCCGACCTGACACCCGGCAACAAGCGGTCGAGACGTGCGCGCTAAGTTAAGATATAAAACGCCTTATCTAACTGAAACTGTAACTATAACTTCCTCCCTCCCCTTTATGGGCAGGGCTATCGCATATGAGT
>JAYTXQ010000137.1:0-12530 GCA_043742825.1 Caulobacteraceae bacterium
CATCACTCAGATTGTAGCGCGGCGGATGAGTCACCCGCAGAGTGAATCAAATCCCAAGGCCCACCGCAAGTCCTTTTTGCCAACCTCGTGAGCAGTTACGTTGCTGGAACGGGTCCCCATTCCTTGACGATTTTGATGAACAAAATGGACTTCCGCACCTTGCGGAAACCTTCTACTCAAGGACTAAATCTAGATGGCTACCGGTACTGTCAAATGGTTCAACGGCCAAAAAGGCTATGGCTTCATCCAACCGGATGCGGCAGGCCAAGACGTTTTCGTGCACATTTCTGCGGTTGAACGCGCAGGCCTGGGCACACTGCGCGAAGGTCAGAAGATTACCTTTGAGCTCGAGCGCGACCCCAAGAACGGCAAGATGTCGGCTGGCCAGCTGCAAGGCTAACGCGGTCGCCCCTGACCCTGGGGGGCAGACCGAATCTTGAAATAACGGCATGGGTCGGCGCACAGCGTCGGCCCATTTTTCTTGGGCGGTGAGGGAGAAGCGATATGCTGCTCAGCGATATTCCTGTGATGGCGGCGCACCGCGCGCCCAGCGTGGTGGCGGTGAGATTCAATGATCGTCTCATTACTTATGTGGAGTTGCGAGATCGCTGCTGGCGGCTCTCTAATGCTCTGGTCCAAGTGACGCAACCTGGCGACCGAGTGGCCATTCTGGCCGAGAACTGCCCCGAATATGCCGACTGCTATTATGGAGTTCCCGGTGCCAGTCTGGCACTGACCTTGCTCAACTATCGTCTGACTGGACGGGAGCTGGCCTATATTATCGGCGACAGCGCCCCCAGGATCCTGGTTCTGGAAGCCAAATATCTGGAAACGATCCGGCAGATTCGCGACAGGATTCCGTCGGTGGAAACTCTGGTGCTGATCGGCGAGCCCGCGCCGGATTGTGTTACCTATGATGACTTCGTGGCCGCGGGCGGCGCGTTCAAACCCTTGAGGCGGCCGGTCGAGAGCGACCTATGCTGGCTGATCTATACCTCGGGCACCACGGGTCTGCCCAAGGGGGCGATGCTGTCGCACCGTAATCTGATGGCGGCGATCACTAACACTATGGTCGGCTGGGAGATGGGTGCAGAGGAGATCTGCCTATTCACTTTTCCGCAGTTCCATGTCGCGGGCTATCTGTTGCCCCTCTACCATTTGCGCGGGTTCGAAGTTGTGCTGCTCAAGAGTTTTGACGCCGACACACTGCTGCAAAATGTCGAACGCTGGAGTGTGACGAATACCGGTATGGCCCCGACGATGATCGGCATGCTGCTGGAAGATCCGCGCTCGGCACGTTATAATCTCTCAAGCCTGCGCCGCATCGCGTATGGGGCCTCGTCCATGCCAGTCGAAGTGCTGCGCCGGGCAAGACGGCAGTGGCCACAGGTGAGTTTCTCTACTGGCTTTGGCATGACGGAGCTGGCCGGCAATGTCATGGTCCTCAATTCGGCGGATCTGGCTCGCGGGGCATTGGACGATTTGCCGCTTGTCGGCTCCGTAGGCAAACAGATGCCTCTTGCGCGGGTACGAGTGGTGGATGACGGCGGGAACGATGTGCCAATCGGCCGCCCCGGCGAGATCGTCGTCCAGGGTGACCAGGTGCTTGATGGTTATTGGCGAAACCCCGTGGCCACAAAAGCCAGTTTCTTTGACGGATGGTTCCGTACCGGCGACGTTGGGCGGTGGGACGCGGAAGGCTATCTTTTTATCGTCGACCGCAAGAAGGACATGATCCTGACCGGAGGCGAGAACGTCTATCCGCGCGAGGTCGAGGAGATCCTGTTCGAGCACCCAGGCGTCATCGAAGCGGCGGTCATCGGCGTGCCTGATGCGAGGTGGGGTGAGGCTGTCTTGGCCGTGATCTGCCCGCGACCCGAATATACACTGACGCCTGAGGATATTATGGCCTTCTGCCGTGGTCGTATCGCCGGCTACAAAAAGCCTAGGCATGTGGTCTTTATCCCCACCCTGCCAAAGAACGCCTCAGGCAAGGTGCTCAAACGCGAACTGCGTGACCGTGCTGCGGCCGGCGAATGGGGTAAGATGGCTTTCTAAGGGTTTTCCCGACGTCCCCTGTGGCTAATAGGCAACGGGTTGAAACTGCTCGAAGCGGGCGATTGTTAGCCTGCGCCTGCAAAGACCAAAAACATGTTTGAGTTTAAGAAATTTTCGGCAAACGCCCGTCCGTAACATAATCTACCGTACCGCTGGACAACCCCCGTCCGCGTCATTATCCTTTGCAACTCGTATACAACCCTGGCTGGCACGCACCGGCGGTGCAATGACCAGGGCCACTTTTGGGAGGACTGTCTATGGGTTACAAATCACTCGCACTCTGCGGCGCATCGGCTCTGATGCTGACGGCGCTGACCTCACCTGCATTTGCGGCAACCGCTGCGGCAGCCACCACCGAGACAGATGCCTCGTCAAACACCGTCCAGGAACTGGTCGTTACCGCGCAGAAACGCGAAGAAAACATTAACACCGTCGGCCTTTCGATTCAGGCCGCTTCCGGCGACCGGCTGCAGAAACTGGGTGTGACCGATACAGCTTCGCTGGTGAAGTTGGTCCCTGGATTTCTCGCCACACCTAACTACTACGGCACCACAGTCTTCACGATCCGCGGCGTCGGCTTCCAGGATACCTCCCTGGGCGGTAGCCCGACGGTGAGCGTTTATCTCGACGAAGCGCCTTTGCCCTATTCGGCTTTGACGCGGGGCACGACCTTAGACCTGCAGCGCGTCGAAGTGCTCAAAGGCCCGCAAGGCACGCTGTTTGGTGAAAACGCCACAGGTGGCGCGGTCAACTATATCGCCAACAAGCCCACGGAGCATTTTGAGGCGGGCGTGAACGCCACCTACGGCCGGTTCAACGCTGTCGATATCGGCGGCTACGTCAATGTGCCACTCGGCAATACATTGTCCGCACGTTTGGCGGTGAAGACCGAACAGGGTGGGGCATGGCAGCGCAGCTATCTGAACACCACCTCTGCGCTATTTGATCCACGCTATACGCCGCAACCGGCCGGCCAAACCCTGGGCAACAAGAATTTTTGGAACGGTCGATTTTCCTTGCTGTGGAAACCGACGGACAAGTTCAAAGCCCTGCTGACCATCAATGGGTGGTCGGACAGGAGCGAGACAACGGCCGGTCAACTCTATGGGCTGGCGACGCTCAGTCCGACGGCGATCGTCGCCCCGGCGATCAAGCATTATCAGATTGCGCCGCAAAACGATCAGGCAGCCAATTGGAACAGCTGTATCAATAACTCCCCCTTCGATCCGCTCGGCGGCGGCGGGGTCAATGAAGGTTTCAACCCCGACGGTACGCCTGCTCTCGTCTATTCAGGCGCTCAGCCGACCAGCTGCAACAATTTTCACAAGAACAATTACTTTTTCGACGCTACCCTGCGGATGGATTACGAGATTGGGGCCGGCGTCACCATCACCTCACTGACGTCAATCAAGCACTACACCCGTTTCGAACCGATCGACGGCGACGGTATTAACATCCAAGACTATCAGAGCCTGCAACACGGCAAGATTTCCAGCCAATATCAAGAATTTCGCCTGTCGGGGCGATTTGGTGACAAGGGTTCCTGGATTGTCGGAGCGAATTACGAGCACGATCTGACCTGGGATCGGTTCTTGCAGACATACAACGCCTCAACTGCGAGCCCGACCCTGATCCCGCGTTCGGCGTTCTGCCCGCTTTTTGGCGCCGCATTTGGCTACACCTGCACAGCCGCTGAGGCGGCCTTGCCCCTGTACTTCGGCAACGCCACACCCGTTGGCGGCGTCAACCTCGGTCCGACGCAACCGGTCAACGTTCAGGAGACCAACACTTACGCGGCCTTCGCCAATGCCGAATATCCGATCCTGACAAATCTGAAACTTAACGCCGGCGTTCGCTATACAATCTCGAACAAGACCTACGGCGGTTGCGGCAGCGATAGCGGCGACGGCACTTGGGCCGAAGACTCCAGAGTGATTCAGAATCTGTTGGAAGTGTTGCACGGTACTATTACGCCCTCCGTTTATCTGGCCGACCACGGTAACGGCGTGCGGGTTGCCCCCGGCGGCTGCGCCACGCAAGGCTTTGCGCCGAACTTCAACCCGCCACCCGGCGGCGCGTTCTTCACCTCAAAACTGGACCAGCACAACGTGGCGTGGCACGCAGGTTTGAACTGGCAGGCGACGCCGGATGATTTGCTCTATGTCAATATCAGCAAGGGTTATAAGGGCGGGTCCTATCCGACGGTGGCTTCGGCCAGCGCTAACCAGTTGGTTCCGGTGGTGCAGGAGTCCCTGTTGGCCTACGAGGCCGGGGCCAAGATTGCTCTGTTCGACCGCACCATGCGCATCAACGGCTCAGCCTTCTACTACGCCTACAAGGATAAGCAGGTTCTGGGCTCACTCGCCGATCCGATTTTCGGAGCTTTGCCCGCCCTGGTCAACGTGCCGAAGTCCCACGTCATCGGCTTTGAGTTTTCCGGTTCGTGGTCACCTGAGCAGCTACGTGGCCTGACGATCACCCCCTCGGTGAGCTATCAATTCACCAAGATTGACAGAACCAACCGCAATACCTGTAGCCAATCCGCCCTGTCCGCGACAACACCGGGTGCAACCTGCATTGTCGGCGACTACTACAGCTACGATGCCTTCGCCCACTATGCTGACTTCACCGGCCAGGATTTCCCGTCGGTCTCGAAGCTGCAGGCTACTGTCGATGCCGAGTATGACTGGAAACTACGTTCGGACCTTGGGGCCTTTGTCGGCGTCAATGTGAACTATATCAGCAGTCAGCACGCTTTCTTCTCAGACACCAATCCGCCAGCCGGCAGCGCCTATGATCCCCTGTTTATCAAGGCCCGGACGCTCGTTGATCTGCGAGCAGGTATCACCAAAGGCGATCTGCTGTTCCAACTCTGGGGCCGCAATATTTTCAACACCTTCTACTATAATGCGGCTGACCACGTAAATGACGTGCTGCTGCGCTACACTGGCTTGCCGGCAACCTATGGTTTCACCATTAGCTACAAGTTCCACTAAGTCTGTCTCAACAAACACCCAGGAACCCCGGACCGGAAGCGGTCCGGGGTTTTTTCTAGTCAGGGCATCAAGACCGTATCGACGACGTGGATCACGCCGTTGGACTGGAACACATTGGCGATGGTGATATGGGATTTACCGCCCTTGGCGTCGGTGAGCACGAGCGATGAGCCTTGCTTGGTTACTTTTAACGGTTCGCCCTGGACCGTGGTCAGGGTCGCAACACCGCCCCCGGCGCGAATCATACGTTTCAAATCCGCACGCGAGAGATGGCCGGCGACAACATGATAAGTCAGGATCTTGGTCAGGGTATCTTTGTTCTCTGGCTTGACCAGGGTCTCCACGGTGCCAGCAGGCAACTTAGCAAAAGCTTCGTTGGTGGGTGCGAAGACCGTGAATGGGCCTGGGCTCGAAAGCGTATCCACTAGGCCGGCCGCCTTCACGGCGGCGACCAGAGTGGTGTGGTCCTTAGAGTTGACCGCGTTCTCGACGATGTTTTTGCTCGAATACATCGCGGCTCCGCCGACCATTGGATCGGCATGGGCCTTCATTTGCGCGGCTGCGGGAATTGCCGCGAGGCATAGGGCGGCGGCGGCCAAGCTCGCTAGGAGGCTTGTCTTGAAGTGATTCATCGGAGGTTCCTTTAACAGAATGGACAGCACATCGCCGCCCTGAGCGTCTAAACGTATCAGCGGGCTGTTCGGTTCACTTCGTCGGTGGCGGACCTGGCATAACGGTAACCTCTCGCTCGGCATCTGGTGGGGGTAATGGAACGGCGCAAAGGCTAGAGCACACTGATTTTAGGTGGAAATGCCCAAAGTCAGCGTGCTGCTCGACCCGCTTAAAGACAGGGCTTGATTCCGCCTTTGCATCCGCGCCATGTATAGCGACCCAGCTGTCGTGTCCGCTATGTTGACCCCGCCCTGAAGCCATATGACTTTCATTCGCAACCTCTGGTACGTCGCCGCCTGGAGCCACGAGCTGGACGGCACGGGCCCTATTGGCCGGGTAGTCATCGAGGAACCCCTCGTGCTCAATCGAAAGGTGGATAGCCGGAAGAGCTACCGGTTCGTGCTGCCGGGGTTGTTTCTGTTGGACACGGATTTTTTCGCGGTCGGCACTGCTGCGGCCAGCGACTTTGGGCCGCCACCGATCCAGCCAATTTTCCGGCGCCGTGAGGAACAGGCAGTGACACCTGTGGACCAGGGCCGCTCCCGGTATCTCTATGCCTCGGGAGTGGAGGCCAAAAACGCCACGCCTCACGGGCTGGAGAGCCGCTTGGATGTGATCAACGCTGCCTTTGCCGAAGACAAACGCATGATTGAAGCCCAGCAGAGAATCTGGGACCTGACCCCGCCGAACCGGCAAAAAACCTCTATCCCACAGGACAAAGCCCCAGCGCAGTTCCGGCGACTGATCGCTAGACGATTGGCACTCGAAGCAGGCGCTCAGTCTTTTTCAACCTGAAACGAGCGAGGCTGCCATGATGAAGCTGTACTATGCTGAGGTTCTCAATCCGCGGAAAACCTGCGCTGCTGCCCGCTATCTGAACTCTTCGGTCGAGTTTGTTTTCGTCGATGTGTTCTCTGGTGCCAGCCGCACCCCAGATTTCCTGGCCCTCAATCCCAACGGACAGGTCCCGGTATTGCAGGACGGGCCCCGGATATTGACCGAATCCAATGCCATCATGTGCTATCTTTCTGACAGAGCGGGCGCTGATTTCTGGCCGCACGATGAGCGGCAGATCGAAGTTCTGCGGTGGTTGTTCTGGGATGCCATGCACTTCAGCCGTTCGGCCTCAGAACTCTATTTCGAGTTCATTATCAAGCCAAAGATCAAGATGGAGGCAGACGGCGTCGTGGTCGCCGAGGCCCTGGGAAACTTTCGCGCATCGGCGGCAATCCTGGATGCACACCTTCAGGATAAAGCATGCGTAGTGGGGGATAGCTGGACTGTGGCGGATTTCGCCCTGGCAGCGGCATTGCCCTATGCCCAGGATGCCCAAATCCCCCTGGCTGAATTTCCCCAGATCGCCCGTTGGTATGCCAGATTGAACGACCTGCCTGCTTGGCGCGAACCTTTTGCCGCCGAAGCCTGACGGCGGCCTTTCTACTTCACGCCCGCCGTTGCGGCCTTTTGATACCAGTCGGCGGCGAGGCGCGCATCTTGGGGCAGGCCCTGGCCATTTTCATAGAGCACGCCGAGGTTGAACATGGCCTGGGCGACATGATGATCAGCGGCGCGGCGGACCCATTTGGCACCCACCTGGTCGTCCTTCGCCTCACCGGCGCCGGTCAGATAGATCATGCCCAGACTAAATTCCGCCGGTCCGAACTTGGCTTCGGCCGCTTTGTGGAACAATTTGACCGCCTGGACGGTATCCTTTGGCCCACCCCGGCCCTGTTGGCACAGCCGGCCCAGTGAATACTCAGCAAAGGGTAATCCGGCATCCGCTGCCACCTGCCACAGTCGCCGTGCTGTGGCATAGTCGTGTCGCGCAAAAGCATCCATGGCCTGCTCCAGGTTTTCGCGAAAAGCCCGCTGGGTTTCCTGGACCACAATATCGCGGTTGTAGTTCTGTTCGTTTTGCATCGCCGAGCGAAACCGAGTGTCCTGATTCTGGCTGTTGTTCTGAGCGTCACAGGTCCCGGCGAAGCCCACCGCCGCGATGGCTGCCAGGATAAAGGATTGCATTGCCGTGCCTCGATTGCGCGGCATAGAGCATGGCATGGTTTCCACGCACTTCAAAATCCGGCTAAAGAGAATGCGTTCAAGGATTATAGGGATGGGCCGATTCACACCCAGGTCGCCATTATCGGGGCCGGTCCAGCCGGATTGCTGCTCGCTCAGTTATTGCATGTTGCGGGCGTGGACTGCGTCATCCTGGAACAACGTGATCAGGTCCATGTAGAGGGTCGAATTCGCGCCGGGGTCCTCGAACAGGCAACTGTGGACCTTCTGGCCCGTGTGGGTGTCGATCACCGCTTGAAGGTTGAAGGTTTGGCCCACGAGGGGTTCAACCTTGCCCACGACGGCGAGGTCTTTCGGGTGGATCTGAAAGCCCTCACCGGCGGCTCGCACGTGACCGTCTATGGTCAGACCGAAGTGACGCGTGACCTGATCGAGGCCTGTCAGTCGCGGGCATTGCCGTTGATTTTTGCAGCCAGCCAGGTCGCGCTGCATGACGTCGACAGCGTCGCGCCTTTTGTCACTTACGTTAAGGATGCAACCAGCCAAAGACTCGACTGTGATTTCATCGCCGGTTGCGATGGCTATCACGGGGTCAGTCGCCAGACGATTCCTCCGGCACTGCGTACCGAGTTTGAACGCAGCTACCCGTTCGGGTGGCTTGGTATTCTGGCGGACGTGCCGCCATGCCACCACGAGCTGATCTATTCGAATCACGAACGCGGCTTTGCCCTGGCGTCCATGCGTTCACTCACACGAAGTCGCTATTATGTGCAGTGCGGCCTCGATGAGCACGTGAAGGACTGGCCCGACGAGCGCCTATGGGACGAACTGGCCTGCCGCCTTGGCGATGATGTCGCCGCCAATATGACGCGCGGGCCGGCACTTGAAAAAAGCATCGCACCCTTGCGTAGCTATGTCTGCGAACCCGCGCGCTATGGCCGCCTGTTTCTTGCCGGCGATGCCGCCCATATCGTGCCGCCCACTGGTGCCAAGGGGCTCAATCTGGCGGCATCAGATGTCAAATTTCTCGCCGATGCGATGATCGATTTTTACAGGCGAGGCCAGGACGACCTTTTGCACGGCTATTCGCAAAAAGCCCTGGCTCGGGTGTGGAAGGCGGAGCGGTTCTCCTGGTGGTTCACCGCACTGACCCACCACTTTCCGGGCACCGATGCCTTTGCGCGAAAGATGCAAATTGCGGAACTTGCCTATATACGCACCTCGATCGCCGCCCAGACCAGTTTGGCGGAAAACTACGTCGGCCTGCCCTTCACTTGAAATCTAGGTATTTGATGACGACAAAAATCTTCCCCACCCCGGAAGCTGCGCTGCAAGACGTGGTCTTCGATGGGATGACCATCATGAGTGGTGGCTTTGGCCTCTCGGGAATGCCTGAGAATCTGATCCTGGCGGTCAAAGCGAGCGGCATAAAGGGTCTGACCGTCGTTTCCAACAACTGCGGTGCCGATGGCGAGGGCCTGTGGGTGTTGCTTGAAAATGGCCAGATCAAGAAAATGATTTCGTCCTACGTGGGCGAGAATAAGCTTTTCGAGCAATTGTATTTGTCGGGGGAACTTGAGTTGGAACTCAACCCTCAGGGCACGCTGGCCGAGCGCATCCGCGCCGGCGGCGCGGGAATACCGGCGTTTTTCACCAAGACCGGCGTCGGGACGATTGTCGCAGAAGGTAAACCAATGGAGGATTTCGATGGCGAGACCTACGTGCGCGAATCCTGGTTGCGGGCGGATCTGGCCATCATCAAAGCCTGGAAAGCCGATCCGGAAGGTAATCTAATCTACCGCAAGACGGCGCGTAACTTTAACCCGGTGATGGCCACGGCTGCCCACGTCACGGTTGTCGAAGTCGAAGAGATTGTTGAGCCCGGCGGTCTGAGCGCGGACCAGATTCATACCCCGGGGATCTATGTTGACCGCATCGTCGTCGGGCCTAAATACCTCAAGCCCATTGAGCGACTGACCACCCGCCCCCGCCCTGAAGAGGCTCGCGCGAACAAGGAAAGCATCTGATGGCCTGGACTCGCGAAGAGATGGCCCAGCGCGCGGCACATGAGTTGCGTGAGGGCTTCTACGTCAACCTGGGCATCGGTATCCCGACCCTGGTGGCGAATTACATTCCCGAGGGTATGAACGTCACGCTGCAAAGCGAGAACGGCATGCTGGGCATGGGGCCTTTTCCCTACGAGGGTGACGAAGACGCCGATTTGATCAACGCCGGCAAACAAACGATCACTGAACTGCCCACGTCCAGCTATTTTTCCTCCGCCGACAGCTTCGCCATGATCCGCGGTGGTCACATCGATCTGACGATTTTGGGGGCCATGGAGGTGTCCCAGAACGGTGACATCGCCAATTGGACCATTCCAGGTAAGATGCTCAAAGGCATGGGCGGAGCGATGGACCTGGTGGCCGGCGTCAAACGCGTCATCGTCGTCATGGATCATGCCAACAAGGCTGGCGAGTCGAAGATTCTCAAGACTTGCGGCCTGCCCCTGACTGGCAGAGCCTGTGTCGATCGCGTGATCACCGATCTTTGTGTCTTTGACCTTGACCGCAAAGCTGGCGGCCTGACCCTGATCGAACAGGCCCCAGGGGTTACTCTGCAGGAAATCCGGTCGAAAACCGAGGCTGACTTCGCGGTGGCCTAACCCTCGAGTGGAGAGACTGTCGTGTATCGTTGGTGTCTCGCCTGCCCTTTCCTATCCATACCTCATCGCCCGGAACTGGCACGGGCTTTGGGGCGTTGGTGCGCCCGTTGGACGGGGTCGGCGGCTTCGAGGACGCCAAGCAGGCGCGCCCTTAGCGCGGCGATTGAAGCCAGGTCGTCGAGCTTTTTCCCCTCCGCGGTGACCGCATAAAAGGCATCGACGGCACGCTCACCATAGCCATCGATATGAGCCGATTGGATCGAAAGCTCGGCGTCTGACAGTGCACGGGCGAGGGCTTCCAACAGCCCTGGGCGATCGCGCCCCGAAGCTTCGACCACTGTTGAATCCTGTGAGGCGTCATTGTCGATCGCGATGGCACTGGGAATGGCAAACGCGGAGACGCGGGTGAGATCACGCATGGGACGGGCCTGACCGGTCGGAATCAGGCCATTTGCGGCATTTTCGAGGGCCGCAGTCAGGCGTTTACGCGCCCCTGGATTGGTACCGCCGAACGAGTCCCCAGCTGCGTCCTGGACGTAAAAAATATCCAGAGCGTCTCCAGCGGTAGAGGTAAAGATACGCGCGCCCACGACGTTGCCGCCCGCCTGGGAAATGGCTAGTGCCAGGTCAGCAAAAAGTGCGCGACGATCAGCGGCGCAGACAACGAACTCAGCGGCGTTGCGGTCTGCGCGAATGCTGGAGGCCGCAGCCGCGCCACCCTGAGCCTTAGCCTGAGCGGAGAGCGCGGCGTGCGCGCGTTGCTCTTGTTCGCTGCAAACGGCAAAATAGGCGTCTTCCATAGTTTTGGCCCAGGCCCCCGCGCCTGTGTCGCTAGCCGTCAGGGCGATGCGGGCGTCATAAGCTATGGCTTCCTGGCGACGGCGGGCGACGCCGGTGGCATCGGAGATTCGCCCGCCGCGAAAGACCGTTTCGGTAGCGGCGAAAAGCTCACGCAGCAGCTGACCCTTCCAGCCGTTCCACACCCCCGGTCCGACAGCGCGGATATCGGCGACCGTGAGCACAATCAACAGCCGCAGACGTTCGGGATTTTGGACAATGGCGGCAAAGGCGGCCACCGTGGCTGGATCGGTAACGTCGCGCTTTTGGGCAAAGTCACTCATCACCAGGTGATGCTCCACCAACCAGGCGACCAGATCTATGCGCCGGCGTGGCAGACCCAGGCGCTCACAGGCCTGACGGGCGGCACGCGCACCGGCCTTCTCCTGACCGCCAACCCCGCCTTTGCCGGTGTCGTGCAGCAGCATCGCCAGGAACAGGGCCTCCCGGTCCTCAATCAGAGGCATGATGCCGGTCGATACCGGATGATCTTCGGCGAAGCGCCCCTCGGAAATGTCGTTGATCACGCCGACGGCGCGCAAGGTATGCTCATCGACCGTATAGGAATGATACATGTTGAACTGCATCTGCGCGACGATGTGGCCGAATTCCGGCAGGTACCGGCCCAGGACTCCTGCCTCGTTCATCAGCTCCAGGGTGCGCTGCGGCTTCTTGCCTCTGGCCAGAATGTCGAGAAAAGTCGCCGCCGCCGCCGGGTCGCGGCGCACGCGCGACGTGATCAGGCCTAGGTGTCGGCGCGCGGCGGTGAAGGCGTCGGGGTGCAGATCGACATCGCGCGCATCGGCAATCTGAAACAGGCGTAACAGATTGACCGGATCATCGACGAAACAGCTTTCATCGACCACCGAAAGGCGTCCGCCGTCCAGTTGGAACCCCGTTTGTGACAACCGCTGGCGATTAGAGCGCGCCGGCAGAAACCGTGACAGGCCCCTGGGCGCGGTCTTCAGATGTTCGGATTCCAGCTTGGCGGCGAAGACCCTCGTTAGGGTGCCCACATCCTTGGCGATGAGAAAATAGTGTCGCATGAACCGCTCAACCGCTGGCGTATTGTCGCCGTCGGCGCGAGGCCGGTCGTGATAGCCCATGCGGTGGGCGATTTCGGGTTGCAGGTCAAAGGTGAGGCGCTCTTCTGGCCTGCCGGTGGCAAAGTGCAGGTGCGCACGCACCCTTTCGAGATAGTCAAAGGCCCGCACGAACGCCCGCACCTCGCGACCGTGAAACATCTCCATACTCATCGCCCCGTGCAGGCCGGAGCCGGGGTT
>JAYTXQ010000138.1:0-7966 GCA_043742825.1 Caulobacteraceae bacterium
CGCCGCCGAGGCGCAACGCCTGGCCGCCGAGGCTAGCGCCAATGCGGCTCATCAGGAAGCAGGCAACGCCAACGCGCGCGCGGCTGCATCACAACAGGACGCAGCTTCCGCCAATATGCGTGCCAACGCCTCGCAGCAGGACGCCACAGCTGCGGCAGCTCAGGCCGCCGCCGCCACTGCCCAGGCCACCGCCTTACGCAACGCGCCACCGCCGCCTGCCCCGGTAACGACGGTGATGGTGGAAAAGACCGAAACAACTGCAGTTGCCCCCGCGCCAGCGAAGCCGAAAATGCGTCACAAGACGCGTCATCACGTGGTGCACAACTCCACAGTCAAAACCACAGTGACGACGACGCCCGCTCAATAGGAGCGCTGGAGACATCCGACTGCTGCTGAATGGCTTGTGACGATTCTGCCAAAATCATCCTCAACTCTTCGGGCGAGACTTACCCAGGTTTGCCTCCCTACGCTTTACCCGCCTGGGCAAAATAACGCTTCGGGTTGTCGGAGATGATCGTCTCGATATCAGCCTCGGTCATACCCATGCGTTTTAGTTCGGGGAAGATGTTCTCGAAAAGGTGGGTCATTTTCCAGTTCGGCATGATCTTGGCCAGTTCCGCCGGATCCTGACCCCCATAAGCCCCAAGCCAGCAGTTCACTGAGTCGTGGCTTACCATGATCCGGTCACGGTGGCCGGAGTCCGCCAGGGCTTTGAGGTTCTTCACCCGAATGGCGTCTGGAACGGCTCCCATCTCTAGGCCAAAACGATCAAAGCCGACATAGGCCCCTCGATCCGCCAATGACTTCTGGTAGGGGTGATCGTCAGCCCCGTCGCTGTGACCAACGATCAGGCTTGAGGCCGGCAGTCCTTCGCCGGTGACGATATCGATCTGATCATGCCCACAGGTGCAGTTCTCTGTGTGTGAAATCAGCGGTACGCCGGTGATCTTCGCCGCTCTGGCAGCAGCAGTCAGCATTTTGCGCTCGTAGGGCGAGACCGAACCATCGCCGGTGGCGATCTTGATCACGCCGCAACGGATGCCGGTGGCAGCAACGCCGTCTTCGATTTCCTTAACGAAGCCTTCGGCGATCTGGTCGATTTCCAGGTCCTTCATGGAAAAGGGGATCCCCATGGCTTCAACATAGACCCCGGTGGCGCAAATCAGGTTGATGCCGCTCTTTTGCGCCACCTCCGCATTGAATTCGACATCGCGGCCCAGATCCATCGGGCAGGGGTCAAGGACCGTGCGCACCCCATGGTCGTGCAGTTCCTGAAACGCATCCACAACCCGCTTCATTGCTTCGTCGCGGATGAACGGCGGCTGACGCGCATCCATGAACCAGCCGGGAAAACCGATCAGCACATGCTCATGCACCAGGGTGCGACCGAGGTCTTCTACAGCCATGCGGCCAAGGACCGTATTTACATGTGTGGTCACGATTAGACTCCGTTCTGAGGTGTTTGGGGCTAGGGACTAAGGGATCAGGAGCACCCGGCCAACGGCGGCACGGCTCTCGATATAGGCGTGGGCGGCGGCCGCTTCGGAGAGCGGGAAGGTGCGGTCGATGACCACTTCAAGTTCGCCGCGCGCCGCCTCGTCGATCAGGCGTTGAATATTATTGTGCACGCGGTCAGTGGCAATCTCGGCCCCCAGGAAAACCCCCTGCAGCGTGCGGTTGCCGCCCATCAGACTGGAGACGTCCACGGTCATAGCCTCGCGACCGGCGTTGCCCACCATGGATACCCGCCCGCGATAACCCAGCGAGGCAATCGAGCCTTGCAGTGTCGGGCCACCGACGGAGTCTACAACCAGATTGACCCCCTTATTGTCGGTAAGGCGCATGACCTCGCGAGCGACGTCGTGGGTGCGGTAGTTGATGCCGTGATCCATACCCAGGGCGCGGAGCTTTTCTAGCTTTTCATCGCTGGAAGCGGTGGCCAGGACCGTGGCCCCGGCACGTTTGGCCAGCTGGATTGCGGCGGTGCCCACGCCACTGGCACCGGCTTGAATGAGGACAGTCTCGCCTGCCTTCAGGTGACCAAACTCAAACAGGCAATCATCCGCCGTGCCGAAGGCCACCGGCATGACTGAAGCCTTGCGAACATCAAAACCCTGCGGGACCGGCCAGGCCACGCGGGCCGGAATTGCCCGCAATGCCGCGTGAGAGCCGAAAGCCCCCGTCGTGGCGACCTTTTGCCCGACCTTCAGGTGCGTCACCCGTTCGCCAACCTCAATGATTTCCCCGGCGGCCTGATAGCCGACGATATGGGGCCGGGTGACCAGATCGCCCCGCCAGCGATTGAGCGTGTCGCCGCCCTCGATACTGACCGCCTCGACACGGATCAGAATGCCGCCCGCCGCGCACTGGGCATCTTCAACGTCCTCATAGCGCAGCACATCAGGGCCGCCGTTCTCATAATAGACCGCCGCTTTCATGCCGCTTCTCCCGCAAGGCTGTTGTTGACGGCGACCTTAGGCGGCATGATACGCCTACGCCAGGGCGTTCGTAACTCGCGGCGAATTGCACGGGAGGACTCAAGATCATGACGGCAGACACCAAGGCAAACCTCGATCTGCTCGATCGGTTTTTGTCGGCCATCAGTTGCGGAGATATTGAGGCCGCCCGCGCTTGTTATGCCCCCGACGCCAAGATCTGGCACAATCACGACGATGTCGAGCAGACGGTGGATCAGAACCTTAAGGTTCTTGCCTGGATGGCGCGCATCCTGCCCAAGCGAAACTATCGCATTGTCCGCCGCGAGGTATTGAGCGACGGCATCCTGCAGCAACATGTGCTCGAAGCCACTCTCCCCGATGGCACGCCATGGCAGATGGCCGCGTGTGTGATCCTCCGCATTGAAGACGGTCGCATTACCCGCCTGGATGAGTATCTGGACTCAGCAGCGGCAGCGGTCTTGTCCACCCTGGGGCGATAGGTCAGGCCGCATCTTTCGCTAACTCGGCATAGAACTGGTTGTAATACTGGCGAAAGCGCAGGATCGGGCCGTCACCGTCACAGATGATCGGTTTGGGCAGATAGCGCTGGCGGTCCCAGATCACCTTGTCCTGGTCAAGCTGGCGGCAGACCTCGTGCACAAAGCCGAACGCCACCATGGCCGACATGCCTTCGGTCTGGGCCCTGGGCTGAGTGAAACAAAACCGCACGCGGACTTCGTCCTTTTCCACTGGCTTCACGGCGGCGATCAGGAGAGTCTCGGCTATACCGGTAAACCGGGTGGCATTCTGGCCGGGGCCGATCATCTTGGCAGTGATGCGCGCGTCCACCCGGCCCTGAGGTGTATCCAGGCCTGCGTCGATGATGGAGGTGCGTCGCACCCCGTCCCAGATCATCTCTGAAGTGGGGAAAGTCGCGGTACCGTGAACGTAGCGAAAGTGCGCCACGTCGACGCCGTTTTCAGCCATGTTCTGCAGGCTGCCGAATACCCGCCACTCATGCACGTCGTAGTCGGTCCAATCGGGGTCGGAAGCCTCAGGAAACACCTCAACCTCCCATTGCGGGGCCAGGCCGTCCGGATGATACCAGAACCAGACGATGCGATTGGCCTCAGTCACCGGCCATTGGTTATCGCAGGGCTTGGTCAGGCGCGGCGGGATTGTCTGAGCATAGGGGATATTGCGCACCACACCCTGGCCGTCCCATTGCCAGGCATGAAACGGACATTCCAGGTTCGCGCCGGAAACCCGGCCACCATAGCCCATGTGGGCCCCAAGATGCCGACAGTGGGCGTCCAGCATCCGCGCCACACCATCGTCGCCGCGCCAGATCACCAGATCATGTCCGACATAGCGCAGAGGTTTGACCTCGCCGACCGCCAGCTCGTGCGACAAGAGGGCGGGAAACCAGCCGAACGGGAAGGGTGTCTCCAGGTTGCGTTCCGCCAGCGAAGGTCTGCCCGCCACATCGGCCATTCGCCACAAGGCCCTCTCTTCGGGGCTCATATCGGCCAGGGCAGCGGCAACAGCCACTGGTGAACTCAGAATCACCGGTCGAGCGTCATCAGCCATGGGGTCCCTCGCCTAACCTCCGTCCAACCCTGACGCAGTGCGAGACCAAAATCAACCGGCCATCCCGATTCTAGTTATCCTACCTCGAGCACCTTGGCGGCGATCAACGCGTCGATCCTCTCTGGGGAAAGACCAAGTTGATCATGCGCAATCTGGCGAGTGTGTTCACCAAAAGCCGGTGCGGGCGTCAGGGGCGGCTTCGCCAAGTGTTCGGTGTGGACCGGTGCGAGGTCCACTGTAATGGGGAAATCAACCTGTGGCTGCACGAGACAACCAAACAGCCCACGCGCCTGATAATATGGGAAGTCTGGCAGTTCGGAGACACGCAACATCTTTGCGGCAGGAACGCCGCCATCCTGCAGAATGACCATGGCCTCGTGTGCGGCCCTGGTCGCCAGCCAGTCGCTGACGGCACAATCTAAACGCCCACGCTGGGCCGCTCGCCCGACCGCTGTCGCCAGAGCGGGGTCCGACTTCAGGTCTGCCCGATCCATGACATCGCAAAGTGCCCGCCAGTCATTGCTGTCACGCACACAGACCACGCACCAGTCATCGTCGCCCAGGCTGGGATAGACCCCATAGGGTGCATCGCGGACTGGGCCACCCTCAAGTTTTCTCCCCGCCTGGGTTAGGCAGAGTTCGGCAATCTCGGCGCCCTGGTGGCTGAGCATGACTTCGGCCTGGGACTGGCTGACCACCCCGCCACGATTTTGTGCCAGACGCCGGATCAGCAAGGCCAGCACACCGATGACACCGACACGCGCGGCAACGTGATCGGGATAGACCGTCATGGTGTCACTAAAGCTGTCCTCAGCATCAGGGTAGCGCCAATGAGCCGTCAGGCCCGCCGATGCCCTGACCAGGGGTCCATAGCCCATACGCCCACTCCATGGCCCGGTGCTGCCAAAGGCGGAGCTTTCTGAAATGACAAGCTGGGGGTTGGCGGCCAGCAGAACCTTGGGTCCCAAGCCAAGAGACTCAAGCGTGCCCGGCTTAAAATTCGACAATACAACGTCCGATTGCGCGACCAGCTCAAGGAACAGGCGGCGGCCTTCGGGATCGCGAAGATTGATCCCCAGGCTGCGTTTGTTGCGATGGCCGGAAGCGAACAGGGCAGACACCCCAAGGGGTGTTGAGGCCCGCATACCGTCTGGAAACGCTGCCGATTCCACCTTGATCACGTCCGCCCCAAAGTCGGCCAGGAGCCGGCCCTGTTCGGCACCGACAACGATCACGCCCAGATCAAGCACGCGCAATCCCGCCAGGGGTCTGCCCGGCAGGCCAAACGCCACAGGTGCAGACCCGGAGCGCGGTCCTGCCCAGGCGCTCACAACGTCTTTCGCCGATTGATCCAGCTTTGGCAGGCTCCCCGATGGCGTTGCACGGACGCCGTCTATCTCCATGACCCCGTTGGGAAGGGTGACGTGAACACCAGGGCTTAGCTCGATCTGTGTGAGAGCGGTTCTAACGCGAATATGCTCGCTCGCCAGAGCCTCGGCGAGGCTATGGACCGCAGCCGCTGGGACATGAAAGGCTTGCGCCTGCGCTTCGATTTCAGCCCGCGTCTTGTCGGCGAAAAAGCCCGCGATGTGCGGCACCAGGGCGGGCGAGGCAAAACGAGTACGCACGCTTTTGAAGGAGGGATCCGCGAAGGCCTCGGGCTTGCCCATCCACGTGAACAAGCCCTGCCACTGACGCGCAGAGAGTACGCACAAGCGGACGAAACCGTCTTTGCAGGCAATGATCGGGTATTGGTGACCCACGTTAGCGCGCCCGCGTGGGGCTTGGCTGGCCAGCGTCCCAGCAGTGGCGCTGCCGGCGATCCCATAGCCAGGGTCCAGAGCCTGGGTGGTTGCGTCAAGTAAGCTGAAGTCGAGATGATCGCCCCCGCCCGTGATGAGCCTGTTGATATAGGCGATCAGCACCACATAGGCCCCCTGCGCCGCTGAGCATTGCAACGCCAGTTCCCCCGGCGGCAGCAAAGGTGCCCTGCCCGATAAGCCGGAACGGGCGAGCTCGCCACAGAGCGCCTGCAGGACAGCATCCGAAGCTTGCCAATGGGCAAAATCACCGGCCCCGAAATCTGAGATCGACAACACGGTCAAGGTCGGACAAATCCGGCGCAATCGGGCGATATCCAGCAGGCATGCCGCCTGGCTGCCCGGAGAGGTATTTTCGAGCAATATGTCGGCCCCCGCGAGCAAAGCCTCAAACTGAGCCCGATCTTCATCCTCTCCCAGATTAAGTGCTGCACCCCGCTTGCCGACGTTGGCGGCGGCGAAAGCAAGACTGACGCCGGCAATCATGGGACCCTGATGTCGATCAATCGCGCCACCACGCGGCTCGATGCGCACCACGTCAGCCCCAAGCTCAGCCAGAATGCGCCCGATCGAGCCCAGGGGACCGATCGTGATGTCAACGACGCGCAAGGTCGAGAGTGGTGGAGAGGTCATCTGGTCGGAGGATTCAACGGTCGGTTATGGAATAGCGGAAGCAAGCGGTCCGGTATCTGGTCATGCCGCCGCCTCCATATCCACCGCAGCCAGAAAACTTACGATCGCAGAATTGAAGGCGTCGTTGCGATCCCCAGCCACCATGTGACCGGCTCCGAGGACATCTACATAGGCTGCCGTCGGCACCAGAGCGCGAAAATGCGCCACCTCCGCCTCGCCGACAATATCGCTTTGATTGCCTCGCACCAACAGAGTCGGGATGGTGATCCTAGAGGCGGCTGCCTCAAGGCGCGTTTGATAACCGCCGGGGTCGAGCCGCATCGGTCCCATAAATTTGGGATCCCAATGCCAGAAAAGGCGCCCATCGACCTCGCGCAGATTGCGCCGCAGCCCGGAAATGTCTTTTGGACGAGGCCGGTGCGGATTGTAGGCTGCAACGGCGTCGGCCACCTCTTCCAATGACTCGAAGCCCTCTGGCCTGGCGCTCATGAACTCGCCAATGCGGCGCCCGCCCGCCGCATCGATCTTTGGTGTGACATCTACAAGTACCAGAGCGCGGGCATCCACGCGATGTTCTCCCACTGCCGCCATCGCAGTAATGCCGCCCATTGAAGCCCCGACCAGGGCTGGCTTTGGGGGCAGTTGTGCAAGCACATTGACCAGATCCGCAACCTGCGCGTCCAGCGAATAGTCGCCTTGTGGATCCCATCCGCTCTCACCGTGGCCACGGGAATCCATGGACGTTACCCGATAGCCTTTGGCGGCAAGGGCGTTCTGGCCATTTCTCCAACTGTGGCGAGTTTGTCCCCCACCGTGCATCAGCACCACGGGGGCACCGTCCTCGGGCCCGACAACATCGGCTGCGATGGTGAGACCAGTACCGCCCTGGAATTCACGTCTTTGCATTTGGGCTCACGTCATTGTCTCGCGTCGGGAAAGGTTGGCATCGGCATTACCACCGCAGCTCTCATGAACGCTTTTCAAGTCTTGAGCAAAGTCCGAACCGTCCAGAGCCGGCTTCCAGGAAAACACGGTAATGAAATTCCAACATCGACGGTCACGCACCAGGTGGTGTTCGGCTCACGAATACCCACTTTCGGAGAGCGAAGGCTACCCCTCCCATTTACCGTCATGGCCGGGCTCAAGTCCCGGCCACCCAGGTAACACCAGAGCTTTGGCTAACTGCGCCGGCGGCGCGGTCATTCGTTGGCGATCAGGTTGGCCCTGAAATGGGGGCAGAACCGGCCCCGATGAGTGGCGCGTGGAATTACACTGGCCGCAAATAGCGCAAACCGTGCTGAAATCACTTTGCTCTTAGCAAGGTCGCCCCGTAGGGCGAAGTTCAACCGTTTGATCTCTCTACCGAAAAATTGGAGCGGGCAAAGAGATTCGAACTCTCGACCCCAACCTTGGCAAGGTTGTGCTCTACCACTGAGCTATGCCCGCGCTCCTTCGAGGAGATTGAAGCCTCGAAATTCGAAGCGC
>JAYTXQ010000139.1:0-13278 GCA_043742825.1 Caulobacteraceae bacterium
TATCCCGTTCTTCTTTGGTCGCAAGATCTATACCGGCATTGAAGGTCGCTCTGCGGGAATCGCTGTCGGCCCTTTCTTCGCGTTTTAGCAACAAGAGGCGATAGGGTTTGGGCGATGTCTATCCGCCTCGCCCACGGGCCAACCGTAGTGCAGCCAACCAGCCCAGGAACGCAACGGGGATGAAAGCGCCGAACAGCCAGGGGGTTAGAGTCTGAACCCTGGCCAAGTCGAAATGACCCGGCAGCCCGATCAGGTTGGCGACAGCACCGGCTGCGGCGGCACCGACGGCACCGCCGATCAGTTGGGTGGTGGGCACCGCGCCCGCCCCTATCGCTTGGTCAGCCGCACTTAGGGCCCCCAGGATACGCTGCGTAATCAGCGACCAGCTGAGGCCAAAGCCAACACCAGTCACGGCCCCGGCGATGATCGGCCAGATAATCGGTGTACGGGCCAGGGTTAAGGCCAGCAGCACGACGCCGCCGGTGACAATGCCGCCGCTACTGACGATCAGGGCGCTGTGGCGTCGCGCTGGCTGACCCGCGATGGCTAAAGCGGCAACCGTCCACCCCACCGCCAGGGCACAGGAGATATAGCCCGCTACCAGAGGCGTAACCCGGTAGGCGACCTGCAGGATCGCGGCTTCGTAGACGTTTGATACCTGCGTCGCGACTTCCAGCGCGAAGATCATGGCAAAGCCAGCACCGGCAATTGTCCAGGGTCGCGTGGCGTCCTCTGGCAGGAGATGTTCACCAGGACGGGCGTTCACACGCGCCGCCAGTAAAAGGCCTGCCGAGCCCAGGGCGAGCAGGGCCAGGGAGGTCGTGGCCGCATTCGTTACATCGGCAAGTGCAATCAGAATGATGGCTCCGGTCAGGACAGCGAGGGTTCGCCAGGCCAGGGGATGCCGGTCGCCTTCGGAGCGGAATTTGGGCACGAGACCGGCAACCGCCGCCATGAACAGCAACCCCTGAGCCGCAAACAACCAGAAGGCACCCCGCCAGTGACCGACATTGGCGAAGGCACCGCCGATGGCCGGGCCGATGACGCTGGCAATGCCCCAAGCGCCGGCCAGCAGCCCGAATAGGCGCGACCATAGATGATCCGGAAACAACTGACTGATCGCCACGTAACAAAAACCAACGACCCATCCGCCGCCCAGGCCCTGCAAGACGCGGCCGAACAGAAAGAGAAAAATCGATGGTGCCACAGCACTGAACACACAGCCAAAGCTATAGGACAGGGCCGCCAACATCATCGCCGGCCTCAGTCCCAGGCGGCGCGACAGCTGCCCGGCACTGGCCCCGGCGATAATGCCGCCGGTCAGATAGACGGCAATCGCCCATCCGTAATAGGTGGCACCGCCCAAATCACGCACCAAGGTTGGCATGATGGTCACGCTGACCAGGGAGTCGGCAGCGTTAAGCCAGATCCCCAGAATGACCAGCGCGGCGCGCGGGGCGAGCGTCGGCGTCAGCAGATCCCGCCAGCGTGGCTCGACGTCAGCCATGCGCGGCCTCAGCTGTGAGGGGCGGTCGATGCCAGCTTGGCCGGGTAGAGGCCCGCCGATTGGGGCAGATGCCAGCCCGGCGACCAGTGGGTCGCCGTCCCAGCGACAATATACCAAGTAATCACCAGGGCGCTGATCGCGGCCCCTGGCAGGTAGCTATTGGTGCGCCGGTAGGTGAAGGCGCTGATCAGGCCCACAATAGCCAGCAGGGGCACAAACTGAAGGCCAATGATGGTGTTCAAGGCCTCTTTGGGGGAAACCAGAACGCCAGTGAGGAAGAGGCCGCCGTATTGAACGGCGAGAAGCACAATGAACCCTGACGACATAGCCCCGGCAGCCACAAGATAACTTGTCACAGATCCCTCCCCACGCACCGCCAGGTTTGCTAGCAGCGCGCGCAGCAAGACCGCGTAACTGACCGCGAAAGGGACCAGATAGGCGACGAATGGCAGCACGTGACGGCCATCCAACGGGCGCAAAGCCAGAACCCAAAAGCGGAAATCAACCTTGAAGACGACGCTCGAGACCACCAGAGCCAGGTAGCCGCAGGTGACCGTTAGCGCCGCTATGGCGAGCGATCTTCCCACCTTAAGCGCAAACGCCGGTTTGCCGCCTCGCAGGACCAAGCCCAGGATTAGAGCAAATATAGCATTGCCCACGGTCCAGACAACCAGCTGGTTACTCACCCATTGCGGGAAGATGCGAGAGGGGAAGAACACAAAGCCCAGAGTCATCAGCGGATAATAGCTAAGGGCCGGGACCGCAGCGGTCAGGGCGAAACTCAGCCACCAACGGCCGCCACGGCGATCGAACCTCGGCTCTGGCGGGCACCTTAGGCCCGCGAAAACTGGCGTCGCCAACAGGGTCTCAAAGGCACCCAACAACAGACAGACAAAGCCGACAAAACTGATCAGCGTGCCGATATCCTTCCACATCCAGATCTGGTCCTGGGGCGGTTTGGGCACCGCCTCGCCGCTTAAGGTCCGCTGAAACCAATCCACCGCCGCGCCGACGCCAGATGCGGTAAAATGCTCAGCCGGATGGGTGATTGGCGGATTGACCAGATCGCGCCCGGTGCCGGCGGCCAAAATGCCATAGAGGTGGCCCGCCGCGACCGGGCCAGGGATGCCAACCAGGGCCTTCAGCTTAGGTGCCCCGCTGATCGCGGCGCCCCGGTCCACCCCCCACATCAAGGGGGCGAACTCGTCGAATTGACCAAAAACCACCATCAGATTACGCGGGAATGTCGGGGTGCCAGCACCGATCTGGCCGAAATCAGGCGTCGTTGAGCCTTCAAGAACCATTGATCGATAGCCATCCGGCTGTGCCTCAGCTGCCGCGACGATAGGCACGCCGCCCATGCTGTGGCCTTCCAGGCCGATGTTGGCTTTATCGACGTAAGCAAGGCCCTGCAGGAACTTCAGCGCCGCCGGCCCGCCCGCATCATCGGCCCCAACAGCCCCGCCACTGGCTCCATGCCCGGCCATATCCATTGCCATGACGACAAACCCGCGCCGTGCCAGCTCAATGGCGAAAGGACTCTGCATCTCTCGGGTGTTGATATAACCGTGACTTATCAGTACCGCAGGGGCCGGGGCACCGACCGTGGCACTGGGCGGAATATAGAGTCTGGCCGCCAGATCAGTGCCGCTCGCGCCAGTGAAATGCACATCTTCGATGCGAATCCCGTCCGCAGTCTGGATCTGGCTGGCCAGCCAGCTGCCACCCAGGACCAAAAGGGCACCTAACAGCAACAAACGCAGTTTTGCGAGCATGTGATCCACCCCTTTGCCCGCGCTCTGACGGCGGCGGGCATTCCGTTTCCAGCTTGCCTGCAATTTAGGCGTTGGCAAAGAAAAACATGCACGGGTTCGGCCGACGAGCGATGTTTGCCCAAAACCTGCTATAGGCGCCGCAGTAACCAGGGACGCTGCCGCAGCTATAATCATGTCACCGCCCGCCCCCAACATCCGCGGCCAGCGCACGCTGTTAAAGCAGATTCGTGAAGCCATGGCCGGTGCGGGTCCTACCCAGTCAAGGCTGGATATGGTGGCGCGTATCATCGGCCTGTCGCTGCTCGCCGACGTCTGTTCGATCTATCTTCTGCGCGCCACTGGCGAGTTAGAGCTGTTTGCCACTGAGGGCCTTGACCGGGGTGCCGTCCACGTCACCCAGTTGAAACCGGGCGAGGGACTGGTCGGTGAGGTCATACGACTGGGTGGGCCGTTAAATCTACCTGACGCCCCATCACATCCGGCCTTTTCCTATCGACCGGAGACCGGCGAAGATCGGCTGCACGCATTTCTTGGCGTGCCGCTGTTGCGTGGCGGACGGGCAATCGGTGTCCTGGTGGTGCAGAACAACACCGCCCGGGTCTTCGATGTTGATGAAGTCGAGGACATGCAGACCATAGCCATGGTCCTGACTGAGATGGTCGCTGCAGGCGATTTTCTGGCGCGTGAAGAACTCAAGGACGTCGAGATCGCGCCACGCCGGCCCGAGCGCCACAAGGGCGTCAAGTTTGCCGATGGTCTGGTCTATGGCGTGGCGGTTCTGCATGAACCCCCTGTGGCGATCAGCGATATGCTGGCCGATGATGTCGCCGCAGAAGAGGCACGCCTGGCCAAAGCGATCGCTAGTCTGAAGTTACAGATCGATGCCATGCTCGAAGGGCACGAAGGTATATTGGGGGCCTCTTATGAGGTTCTCGAGACCTACAAGATGCTGGCGCACAGCCGCAGTTGGAACCATTCCCTCAGCGAGGCAGTGCGCTCAGGGGTGGCCGCAGAAGCTGCGGTCGAAAAGGTGCGCTCGGAGCACCGCGCCAGTATCGGCCAGGCGCGGGACCCTTACTTGCGTGAACGCCTGCACGACCTGGAAGACCTCAACGATCGGCTGTTACGCCACCTGAGCGGCGATGCGGGCAAGGTACGGGATCTACCTCAGGATGCGATCCTGATTGCGCGCAATCTGGGTCCGGCAGACCTGTTGGAATATGATCGCACGCGCCTGCGCGGTCTGCTGCTGGAGGAAGGCTCATCGGCCAGCCACGCGGCGATCGTGGCCCGGGCTTTGGGCATTCCCTGCGTCGGACGGATCGCAGGGCTGAGGGATCGTCTCAGCGAAGGTGACGCTGTTATCGTCGATGGGGAATCGGGCGAGGCCTATTTGCGACCGCGCCCGGACGTGGTCAAAGCCGTGACCGCACGCATGGGTCTACGTGCTGAACGTGAGGCCGAATTCGCCAAGCTACGGCACACGCCGGCCCTGACCAGCGACGGAGCCAAGATCACCCTGCTGATGAATGCCGGACTGGCCGTTGACCTGGATAACCTGTCGCAGACCGGAGCTGAGGGAATCGGTTTGTTCCGGACCGAATTTCAATTCATGGTCTCGGAGGATTTGCCGCGTCTGAATGCCCAGACAGATCTGTACTCGCGCGTACTTGAGGCTGCCGGTGATTTACCGGTCACATTCAGGACCCTCGATTTGGGAGGCGACAAGATCCTCCCCTATATGCAGGCGGAGCGAGAAGATAATCCGGCTTTGGGCTGGCGCGCGGTGCGGATGGGTCTCGACCGGCCGGCCCTGCTTCGCTTGCAACTGCGGGCTCTGATTGCTGCTACAAATGGTCGAGCTTTGCGCGTCATGTTTCCCCTGGTCGCAACGGTGGATGAATTTCGCGCCGCCCGCGCCATGGTGGATCGCGAAGTGGCCTGGGCCCTAAGGCGAGGTCGCGCCGCACCCGGCAAGCTGGAAGTCGGGGCGATGATAGAAGCCCCGTCACTGCTCTGGCACCTTGATGCACTCTTGGCCCTGACCGATTTCGTCTCGGTAGGGACCAATGACATGATGCAGTATTTGTTTGCTGCGGACCGGGGTAATCCTCGCGTTTCAGACCGCTATGACCCCTTGTCTCCGCCGGCTTTGCGCGTGTTGCAGACCATTCAGCAAGCCTGCGCCGAAAGTGGCACTCCAGTGTCAGTGTGTGGTGAAATTGCCGGTCGACCACTTGAGGCATTCGCCTTGGTCGCGCTGGGTTTCGAGCGGCTTTCCATGCCGCCGTCGGGTTTTGGCCCGGTGAAACAGATGGTGCTGACCTGTGACCGGGAGGCGGCACGTAAAGGCCTGAAGGGGATACTGAAAAGCTCTGCCGGCAATGTGCGCGCCGAAGTTGAAGCTCTGGCCCGCAAGCTATCGGTAGTGGTTTGAAATCACGTCATTCTCTGCTAGAAGTTGGGCTTGCTTGATGACTTTGAAGGGTTGAGGCGTCCATGCCGTTGGACACCGGGATCGTTGCGCAGGCGGGGACCGGCGAGGATGTCTTCTCGCAGGAGGCTGACGTTTGCCGCGCACTTTGTGCCGATGGCCACGTTGGCCATGCCCTTCAGGCGCTACGCAAAGAGCTTGGGCTCAGTCTATATGACATTTGGGAACTAACCCGGGTACGGTCGCCTCAAATCGCTGCGGTTGAGGCCTTCGACTTTGATGCCCTCCCGGCAAGGCCATTTGTCATCGGTTATGTTCGGGCATATGCGACCGCACTGGGCCTGGACGCCGAAGCTGTTGTCAGTCGGTTTCGATCCGAGGCGGAGCCCGTCGATGGTCGACTTGGCACACCGCCAGGCCTGCGTTATAAACTTACTCGCCGGGTGCGATGGACGGCGGTACTGGGATTGACCACGGCTCTGGCCGTTCTCGGCTGGAATATCCTTCGTCATGCGGACTCAACACCTATGCACCGGGCCCGCCCGCGCCTGGTGCCCGCAGCCGCGATACCGTCGGCATCAACTCTGATGTCTGCACCGACACAACTTGGCATGCCCTTGCCTCCACCCCTGGAAGCCAATGCCTCAAGCCCCCTGGTTACCCCCGCCGCGCTGACGCCTGGGACGCCTTTCGTGCCCAGCGGTGCTGTGTATGGGGTGCCGGCACCTGGTTCGGGAGTGGTCCTACAGGCCAGGCGGTCCGTGTCCTTGATTGTCCGCACACCGGCTGGCTCTGTAGTTTTTGGCAGGCAATTGGCAGCCGGAGAGGCTTGGCGTGCGCCCCAGATGGGCGGACTGGTAGCCGAGGTCAGCAACCCTGCGGAACTGGAGGTCTACCTGGGTGGCCTGTCGCACGGACCGATGCCCAGCGCGCAGACGGCTTTGTCGGCCCTGCACAACTGATACAAATTTAAATCGGGCCCGCTCTTGGGCGAAACACTGTTTGACCTTATCCTAGAGGTTATGACAGCCCAAGATCACTCCCACCTGCGCCCCTGGCGCTCGATCGAGCGCCGCAAATCGAGGCAGATATTCGTCGGCAAAGTCCCTGTCGGCGGTGATGCCCCGATCACGGTTCAGTCCATGACCAATACGATTACCGGCGACGCCAAAGCGACAATCAATCAGATCCGCCAATTGGAAGACGCCGGAGCCGATATCGTCCGCGTCTCCTGTCCTGATGCCGACGCCACTGCTGCCTTCAAGACCATAGCCAAGGCGGTCACGGTGCCGCTCGTGGCCGACATCCATTTTCATTACAAACGCGGCATTGAGGCGGCAAAGGCAGGCGCGGCCTGCCTGAGGATCAATCCCGGCAATATCGGGTCACCCGACCGCGTTCGGGAGGTCATTTCTGCAGCCCGTGATCATGGGTGCTCAATGCGGATTGGCGTCAATGCCGGGTCGTTGGAACGTGAACTGCTGGAACGCTATGGCGAACCCTGTCCGCAGGCCATGGTGGAAAGCGCCCTCAATCACGCCCGGATTCTCCAGGACAACGATTTTCACAATTTCAAGATCAGCGTGAAGGCCTCAGATGTCTTCATGACCGTCGCCGCTTATCAGCTACTCAGCGAGGCGATTGATTGTCCGCTGCACCTGGGTGTCACCGAAGCGGGGGCTTTGCGCTCGGGCACGATCAAGTCTGCGATCGGCATGGGCGGATTGCTTTGGGCGGGCATCGGCGACACCATCCGCGTCTCACTGGCCGCCGACCCGGTTGAGGAGATCAAGGCCGGGTTCGATATCCTCAAGTCTCTTGGGCTTCGTCACCGCGGGGTCAATATCATTGCCTGCCCGTCCTGTGCCCGCCAGGGTTTCAACGTCATCGAGACTGTAAATGCCCTCGAAGCGCGCCTGGCCCATATTTCCGCACCAATGAGCCTCTCGATCATTGGCTGTGTGGTCAATGGCCCTGGTGAGGCTCTGATGACTGATCTGGGCTTTACCGGCGGTGGTAAGGGCGCGGGCATGGTCTATGTCGCCGGTAAACAGGATCATAAGCTGGCCAATGACGACATGGTCGAGCACATCGTCGGTCTGGTTGAGGCGCGGGCGGCTGAAATCGTGGCTGCAGAAGCCGCCGCACCCCCGCCGATGGCCGCCCTCGCATTAGCGGCTGCTGAATAGGTCGATTGCCCGCCTCCGAGCACACCCTGGTCGGTGCCTGGGCCGCCACGCGCAAGCGCCTGGAAGCTGCGGCCGTGGACAGTCCAGCCATAGATGCGCGCCTGCTGCTTGAAGCTGCCGCTGGTGCAACGCGTACAGACATTATTTCCGAACCGAAGCGGAATTTGACCGCTGATCAGCTCGCCGTGCTTGAAACCTATGTCGCGCGCAGAGAACGGCGCGAACCCATCAGCCACATCCTTGGTACGCGGGGGTTTTGGAAGATCATGCTTCGGGTCACTCCCGATGTCCTGACCCCCCGCCCCGACACCGAGACCCTTTTGGATGCCACTTTGCCGGCATTTGCGGAATCGGCCGGCTTTTCGGTTTTGGACCTGGGTGTCGGCTCCGGGGCGGTTCTTCTAGCGATCCTGGCGGAACGACCCCGAGCCCGGGGACTGGGGGTAGATGTGTCAGAAAGCGCCTTGGCGGTGGCGCGGGAAAATGCGGCCAATCTGGGTCTTGCAGACCGCGTGGCGCTGGTGCGAGGCGATTGGACCTTTGGCCTGGCGACCGACGGTTTCGACTTGGTGGTCTCGAACCCGCCTTATGTGCCTTCGGCAGATATTGCCAGCCTTGATCCTGAAGTGCGGGATTTCGAGCCGCATTTGGCGTTAGACGGTGGATCGGACGGCCTGGACGCCTATCGGGTCCTGGCCCCGGAGATCCTGCGGGTGCTTAAACCTGGGGGCATCTTCGCCGTCGAAATTGGCCCAGGCCAAAGACAAGCTGTCGAGCACCTGTTCATCCACGCCGGGGCTATATCCGTGCGCTGCGTCAGAGATCTGTCTGACCGCGAGAGGGTCATTGCCGGTGTGAAGAAAAGCCTTGGCTAGTTTCCGCTGAGACGCTAAAGGCGGGATGTTCCCAGCTAGGTCGTCCCAGTAACGGGCGCAGGCATCAGGTCGGTTCCGACTTGTTTAGACACGCAGGCAGTATCGCCAATGTCAGGAAACACCGTGAGCCACTTTGCAACCCGATAGGGAAAAGTGGCCTTAGAACTCCGAAACAGGTCAGCGATGTTATGAGAGATTTCAAGGGTATGAAGCGCCAACGCGGTCGCAACCGCAATGGCGGCACCAGCAGCAGCAGCAAGCCGCAAAATAACGCTAATCGGGCGTTTGATTCGAACGGTCCTGAGGGCGTCAAGGTGCGCGGCGCTGCCCAGCATGTATACGAAAAATATCAACAACTGGCCCGTGATGCCCATACGATCGGTGACCGTGTCCTGGCGGAGAACCACCTTCAGCACGCCGATCACTATTTCCGCGTCTTGCGGGCGATGCAGCCACAACGGCCTTTGAGCGATATCATCGGCCGTGACCAGTTTGTTTCTGGCTATGATATTGATTTTGAAGACGAAAGCGGCATGGTGGAAGGGGCGGAGTCAGAGGCCGAGACAGATAACCAGCCCGAGACCATAGAGACCGATCGGCAACCGCGTTTCGACGTCCGCCGGGACGACTCTCGCGCTCAGGAGCCTCGTACGGATCGCTACCAGGGTGATCGCAATGACCGCTCTGATCGGAGCGAGCGAACCCCTGAAGAGCGTACTGCCCGACCAGCAAGGGACGAACGGGCACCTAGAGAAGATAGAGCGCCCAGGGAAGAGCGGGCATCCAGAGAAGAGCGGCCGCGCTATAACCGCGAAGACCGCTCGCCCAGGGCTGACCGTCGCGACCGAACCGAGCCCGCGGTTATAGATCCGATGCCGATGGTTGCGTTGGATCCTGCACCGTTCGTTGCAGCCCCAAGTAGCGCGATGTTGCGCGCTGACGACGGCGAGGTGAGCCATGCACCAGCTTTCCTTCAGGCCAGGCCCCCGGTGCCGAGTGAGGATACCCCCACAGAAGCCCGACGCCCCAGACGTCGTCGCGCGCCGAGCACTTTTGCTGCCACAGAGCCGTCAGCGGACGACGACGGTTAGAGCGGGATGCAGATAAGTGGATACCGGTTAGCCGCGCAAATCCCGCTCTAACCGTTTAGAATTAATCACGGTTCGCCGAGGTCCGCTATTGTCCACAGCCCCGCAGCCTTCAGGCCGCCTGCGATGAAAGCGGCATGAGCTGCGCGCTCCTGATCAGTGATGCGCGGGGCCAGAGGCCGCGGACGGGGACCATAGGCGGTCTGGGCCTTGCCGGGCGAACCCGAGATCGGCCCTCTGGCTTGAGTGAGGTCCAGCCTGCGTTCGCGACCGCCGCAAAGCTCAAGATAGACGCCAGCTAGGAGTCGGGCATCCACGAGAGCCCCATGTTTTTCGCGCTCCGAAAGCGAAATTTTGAAGCGTTTACACAAAGCGTCCAGGGAATTGTACATTCCGGGGTAGAGTTTCTGCGCCAGCCCCAGAGTATCAATCCAACGGCTAGTTTGCAGGGCCGCATAACCCTCAGCTTGCAGCTCATGATTTATGAACCCACGATCAAAGCCAGCGTTGTGCGCCACCAGCTTTGCGTCTCCGACAAAGGCGAGAAAGGCTGCGGCCACCTGAGGATCAGCAAATTTCGGCTTGTCGGCCAGAAACGCCCTTGAGATGCCATGCACACGCTGCGCATCTGGGTCGATGTCGCGCCCGGGATCAATATAGACGTGGAAGGTGCGACCGGTGGGCATCAGATCCATCAGCTCCACACCGGCAATCTCGATTACCTTATGCCCGTGGCGCGGATCCAGTCCGGTGGTTTCGGTATCAACGACGATTTCACGTGCCATGGCGATTTCATCGCCCGTTTCCGCTGAGCGACACAAGGTCTCGCAGACTCTATCCACCTAAGTTTTTCGCGCCTCACCGTAGCCCGCGGGCACCACTCGGTTGCTGGGACGGAATTCAGGAAAGTAGGTCCACGTTTTCCGCGCAAATTAGCCCGGTCGGTTTCTCAATTCCCGCAAGATCTCGTCCACCTGGGCTCTCGCCGCTTCTAGCCCTTTACCGGTTTCGACGATGAAATCGGCGCGAGCGCGTTTGTCTCCATCCGGCATCTGGGCGGCAAGGATAGCTTGGAATTTTTCCGCGCTCATCCCAGGTCTGGCGAGGACACGCCCCCGCTGTTGGTCAGTAGGCGCACTGACAACCACCACAGCATCAACGTTTTTTTCGCCCCCAGTCTCAAGCAACATAGGAATATCGAGGACGACGAACTGCGCTTTCTCGGCTTGAGCCTGAGCGAAAAACGCCTTCCGGTTCTCGCTCATCAGCGGCCAGACGATCGCGTTGAGACGGTCGAGGGCCTCGGGCTTGCCCAAAACGCGTGCGCTCAGCAGGGTGCGATCTACCGCGCCATTCCGCGTCACGCCGGAAAACGCCGCCTCAATTGGCCCCACCGCAGCACCACCGGGCGCATAGAGGCGGTGAACCTGGGCATCTGCATCGTAGACCATGGCACCTGCCTCGGCGAACATGGACGCCGTCGTCGATTTTCCCATGCCGATAGAGCCGGTCAGGCCGATGATGATCATACCAATGCCGCCGATTTGCTCTGTAGATGGGCTAGAGCCAGGGCCCGGACGTCCAGCGGCGGGGGTCTCTGGCCGAAGAGACCTTCAAACGACGGGACAGCCTGGCCAATGAGCATACCAAGACCATCCACTGTCGCCAGACCACGTGCGGCAGCGCGCTGCAGAAACACTGTATCCAGGGGGCGGTAGATCATGTCCATAACCACCGCGCGATCAGGTGTAGCAGAGAAATCAAGTAAAAAAGGGGTTTGGCCCGCCAGACCCAAAGTCGTTGCGTTAATCACAGCGATGACTCCACTGACCGCGAGGTCCCAGTCGGCAAGATCAAAGACCTTAACCCTTGAACCAAAAAGACCAACCAAGATCTCGGCTTTGCTCCGCGTGCGGTTGATAAGGTGCACCCCTGGCGCACCGGCGGCAAGCAAAGCGGCCACGGCCCCCCGCCCGGCCCCTCCGGCCCCAAGTATGGCAACCGGGCCAGCGGTGACATCAAAGGCCGGCGCCTGTTGGGCAAAGGCGTGCATCAGGCCGATACCGTCGGTGTTGTCCGCGCAGATCTGACCATCTGCGGCGAAGATCAATAGGTTGGCGGCCCCGGCAACTTGGGCACTCTCACTGATAATTTCGGCTAGAGCCAGCGCTTCTTCCTTAAAAGGAGCGGTGACATTCAGCCCCCGGATCACCCCACCCCGCGCGCCAAGGACGAACCGTGAAAATCCTTGTTCGGGAATCGGAAAGGCAACGTAGACCGCGTCGATATTTGCTTTCTGTAACCACGCATTTTGGATCAGAGGACTGAGCGAATGGGTGATGGGGGCTCCAACCACTCCGGCCACCAGGGTTTGACCTGAAATCTGCAACGTCATGTCGCCAATGCCCCAGCCTGGCGCAGATAGGTCAACAGATCCCAGAGGGGCAGGCCGAGCACAGTAAAATAGTCACCATCTACAACTGCAAACAGCTGCGCACCTTCACTTTCGAGTTGGTAACAGCCCACGGAGCTGAGGATTTTGTTCCCCATACGATGCAGGTAGGCATCCAGAAACGCATCGGAAAAAGCACGCATTTCCAGGCTTACGCTCTGCACCGTGCTCCATTGCTCAAGCCCGTCTTTCGCCACCACAACAGCGGCGTGCAAGTGGTGTCGTCGGCCGCGCAAAGCCAGCAGACGCTGGCGCGCCTGGGCCAGAGAGTCGGCTTTATCGAACAACACGCCGTCAAGATCGAGAGTTTGATCAGCACCAATTACCAGACCCGGGGACTGAGAGGAGACAGCGACAGCTTTGAGCTGCGCCAGATACAGTGCGACATCCCAGGGTGTTGCCCCCGCGGCTACGAGCCGGCGTTTGGGCCCATCTTCATCGACACCTGAGCCTACACAGGTGAAAGTGACCCCTGCGGCACGCAGGATTGCGGCGCGCGACTCGCTTTTCGAGGCAAGCACAATCGGCGTCATCCCAGAACCTCTACGTGGCCGCGGCCTCCGGATATGATGTTAATCACCGCTGCTGCCGTCTCTTCCACTGATCGCCGGGTGACATCGATGACCGGCCAGCCGTGACGATCGAAAAGGCGCCGGGCGACGACGATTTCCGCGCGCACCGCGTCAAGATCTGCGTAGGTTTGTTCGCGTCCCTCGTTAAGACTGCGCAGGCGATTGCGCCTGATCTGGACCAGACGGTCTGGTGAAACCGTCAGCGCCACAACAGGCACACCTTCCAATTGCGTTAGGCCGGGCGGCAGACCCATGGATGGGACCAGAGGCACATTGGCTGCACGCACCCCCCGGTGGGCCAGATAAATACAGGTAGGCGTCTTGGAGGTACGCGAAACGCCGACCAGAATCACGTCTGCACGTGTCAGATCCTGACTGCCCTGACC
>JAYTXQ010000140.1:0-22986 GCA_043742825.1 Caulobacteraceae bacterium
GTCGATGAGACCCGCGCTGCCTTTGGACAGGTGGACATCGTCGTCTGCAATGCCGCCTCAAACCCCTATTACGGCCCCTTGAGCGGCATCAGTGATGAGGCCTTTTCCAAGATCCTGCACAACAATATCATTTCCAATAACTGGCTGATCAATATGGTCGCCCCGGAAATGATCGCGCGACGTGATGGGGCGATTATCATCATCTCCTCGATTGGAGGCCTGCGCGGGACCGCTGTGATTGGTGCCTACGCGATCTCAAAGGCTGCCGACATGCAACTGGCCCGCAACCTGGCCCAGGAGTTGTCGCCACACAATATCCGGATCAATTGCATCGCGCCGGGCCTGGTGAAGACCGATTTCGCCAAGGCGCTTTGGGATACGCCAGAGGCAGAGGTCCGCTCCAGCGTCGGCACCCCGCTGCGCCGGCTGGGTGAGCCGGATGATATCTCCGGAGCGGCTGTGTTCCTTGCCGGCAAAGCGGGGGCGTGGATGACCGGTCAGACCATCGTCATCGATGGCGGGGTGACCTGTTAGGAGGCGCTGGGTAATCGCATGTGCAACTCGCGAAGATCGATTTGCCGTTGTGGGTGCACTCCGGAGCCCTTGCCGCAGACTCCCGACACCTCTATCGCCATATACACGATCCTTAAGGCTCCCTACCCCTCAAGATGGTGCTGCGCCTGAACTCGTACGCGCACCCCTTCGTCCCGACGATCCGAGAAGCCTGATCCTATGACCGATATACGTTCACCGCCTGTGGCACCCCCGAACCGCGTATTTTCCGGGGTTCAGCCTTCCGGGGCCCTGCACCTGGGAAATTACCTGGGTGCCCTGGTGAAATTCGTTCCCCTGCAGGAGACGATGGACTGCATCTATTGCGTCGTTGATATGCACGCGATTACCACTTGGCAGGAACCCGCAGTGCTGGCGGCGCAGACGCGAGAGATTGCGGCGGCCTATCTCGCGGCCGGGGTTGATCCGCAAAAAGCAATCATCTTTCCGCAGTCGGCGGTGCGTGAGCATGCCGAGCTGGCCTGGATCCTTAACTGTGTAGCGCGGCTGGGCTGGCTGGACCGGATGACCCAGTTCAAGGAAAAATCAGGCAAGCACAAGGAGCGCTCCAGCGTCGGTCTCTATACCTATCCGGTGCTGATGGCCGCCGATATCCTGCTCTACAAGGCGACGCACGTGCCGGTGGGGGAGGACCAGAAACAGCATCTGGAACTGACCCGCGACATCGCCGCCAAGTTCAATCACGACTTTGGCGTTCCGGGATTTTTCCCCCTGCCGGAAGGTATTGTCGAAGGGCCAGGCGCGCGGATCATGTCGCTGCGTGATGGCAGCGCCAAGATGTCCAAATCCGACCCGTCAGACCTCTCCCGGATCAATTTGACTGACGACACAGACGCCATCGCCACCAAAGTGCGCAAAGCCAAAACCGATGCGGCACCCCTGCCCGAAAGCGTCGAGGGCTTGGCTGGTCGTCCGGAAGCCGACAATCTGGTGGGAATTTTTGCCGCCTTGTCGGCGCAGTCCAAGGCTCAGGTGTTGCACATCTATGGCGGCAAAGGCTTTGGCGAGGGTTTCAAGACCGATCTGGCCGACCTGGTTGTCGCCCGGATGAGCCCGGTCAATGCCCGGATGCGTCGCTATATCGCCGATCCGGCCGAAATTGATCGTATCCTCGCTGCGGGGGCGGAAAAGGCCCGTACGATTGCCGCCCCGATACTTGAGGAAACCCGGCGGGTTGTCGGTTTCTGGCGGGGGTAACAGCTCGCATTGAGGGCGATGTCGGTCATGCAAGCTTGCGTCTGCGCGCCGGGAGGGCCATTTAGCCACTAACGGAGAACCGCTATGTTTATCCAGACCGAGACCACGCCAAACCCTGCTGTGCTCAAATTCCTGCCCGGTCGCGAGGTCCTGCCTGCCGGAACGCGCGAATTTCCGACCCAGGAAGCTGCCCGCGCATCGCCACTGGCGGCGTCGCTGTTCGATCTGGGCGGGGTTGAGCGGGTGTTTTACGGCACCGATTTCCTCACGGTGACCAAGGCGGCGCACAAGGACTGGAGCCATATGAAGGCCCCTATCCTGGCGGCGATCATGGACCATTTTACCAGCGGCGAGGCGTTAGTCGCCGAAGCTGAAGCCGCTGACATCGATGACACCGTTTATGATGCCGACACCGCAGCCATCGTTGCCGAGATCAAGGACCTGCTGGACACCCGCATCCGGCCCGCCGTGGCCCAGGATGGGGGTGATATCATCTTCTCGCATTTCGAGGCCGTTGAAGGCGTTGTCTGGTTGCACATGCGCGGCGCCTGCGCGGGCTGTCCGTCATCGTCGGCGACCCTCAAATCAGGTGTCGAGAACATGCTGCGCCACTATGTCCCCGAAGTGACGCGGGTCGAGCAGGTTCTTTAACCAAGACCCCCCCCTGCATCGTAAAGCCTTTCGGAGTTTACACCTATGTCCGCACGCCTGGACGACGCTGGTCTTGACGCGATTTTCCGTGTCGCCCGCACACGCAATGCCTGGGAACCCCAGCCTCTAGCAGAGTCGCTGTTGCGTGAGGTTTATGATCTGGCCAAGATGGGGCCCACAGCGGCCAATTGCACGCCGGCCCGGTTCGTCTTTGTCACCAGCGATGACGGCCGCGAAAAGCTGGCCAGCATCTCCAGCGGCAACAATCAGGCCAAGATCCGCCAGGCCCCTGCGACGGTGATCATCGGCCACGACCTGGATTTCCCGGAAACCCTGCCCAAGCTATTGCCGCATGCGCCGAACATGAAGAACATGTTCACCGATCCGGCGTTCACCGAAAAGGTAGCCTTTCGCAATGGCTCGTTGCAAGGGGCCTATCTGATGATCGCCGCGCGGGCCCTGGGCCTGGATTGCGGACCCATGTCGGGTTTCGACAATGCCAAGGTCGATGCCCTATTCTTTGCCGGCACCCGGGTGAAGTCGAATTTCATCTGCTCGCTGGGCCACGGGACTGATGATAGCCTGTTCGGTCGCTCGCCGCGCCACCCGTTCGAAGACGCCTGCAAAATCGTCTAGGCGCACGTCGGTGCTGATCCTGGCCTTCGATACCTGCCTGAGCGCCTGTTCAGTTGCCCTGACCTTGGACGGCGCGGTGCTTGCATATTTAAGCGAGCCGATGAGCCGAGGACACCAGGAACGTCTGGCCCCCATGGCGCGCGAGGTGCTGGCTTTGGGCAAGGTCGCCGCGAATGCAGTTGATCGCATTGCCGTGACGGTGGGGCCGGGCTCCTTCACCGGCCTGCGCGTGGGCCTGGCCTTTGGCAAGGGTCTGGCTTTGGCGTTGGAGAGGCCTTGTATCGGTATCGGCACGCTTGCGGCTCTGGTGGCCAGCGATACTCCCGGCGAGGCCGCCCAGGCTGCGGTGATCGATTCCGGGCGCGGCCGCGTCTATCTGCAAAGCTTTCTGGCGGGCCTAGCCCTAACCGAGCCTCAGGTCCTGGACCTCGCGGACGCGCTGCGCGTCGTGGCAGTCTTGCGTCAGACCGGTTCGGTGCGGGTGATAGGACCGGGCGCTCACCTGATCGATCTGGACACTGATCCGGGCCCATTGCATCCCTCAGCCATCGCCATAGCCCGCTTGGCGGCCAAGGCCCCAGTTACTGACGCCCAACCCCTCTACCTGCGCGCACCAGACGCTACACCTAAGGCGCGATAATATCAGCACTCCGAGAAACAGACTGTCATATTTCAGGCACATCCCGTACCGCCCGCGCCCATAAGCGTCAGCTTTAGGATTCTGGAGCAGCGTTTTCTCGTAGCGCCACGAAATCTAAAACGAGTGCCACTAGGCGAGGGTGCCGACGGTCCGCGATAGTCATGCCAGCCGAGGGCCAAGCGATTCGCGCATTGAGACTAAAGCGCTAATTCCCCGGCGAGACTGTTATGCGAAGCGGACGTGATGCGCACCGGTACGATCTGGCCGATCAGGGTTTGCGGGCCCGCGCAATGGACCGCTTGCAGATACGGGCTGCGACCGATGATCTGGCCGTCGCGGCGGCCGGGTTTGTCGAAGAGGACGGGGACTTCGCAGCCGAACAGGGTGGCATTAAAAGCGCTCTGCTGGCTTTCGATCAAAGCCTGGAGGCGCGCCAGGCGCTCGTCTTTCACTGCCTCGTCCAACTGGGCGCCCATAGCCGCAGCGGGGGTGCCCGGACGGCGCGAGTATTTGAACGAAAAGGCCGAGGCGTAGCGGGCAGCGCGGATGAGGTTGAGCGTTGCCTCGAAGTCGGCATCGGTTTCGCCCGGAAAGCCGACGATGAAATCGCCGCTGAGGGCAATATCGGGTCTCGCTGCGCGCACCTTGTCGATCACCGCCAGATATTCGGCGGCGGTGTGCGTGCGGTTCATGGCTTTAAGAATGCGATCCGACCCCGACTGCACTGGCAGGTGAAGATAGGGCATCAGCTGCGGGATTTCCGCATGGGCCGCGATCAGGTCATCGCCCATGTCACGCGGATGGTTGGTGGTATAGCGGATGCGGTCGAGGCCCTCGATCCGGGCCAGGGCCGCGATCAGACCGGCCAGGCCGCCGCCCTGGTCGTTTGCATAGGCATTGACGTTCTGGCCCAGCAACGTGACCTCGCGCACGCCGGCCTCAGCCAGAGAGCGCGCCTCGGCCAGGACCGCCGCAGAGGGCCGCGAATATTCGGCCCCGCGCGTGTAGGGGACAACACAAAAGGTGCAGAACTTGTCGCAGCCCTCCTGGACGGTGAGGAAAGCGGTGACCGCACCGTCGTTTGCACGCTGGGTGGGCAGGGCATCGAACTTGGCCTGGGGTTCGAAATCAGCGGCCAGTCGCTCGCCATTGGCCCGGTGTAACTTGGCGATCAGCTCGGGCAGGCGGTGATAGCTCTGCGGCCCGACCACTAAGTCGACCGCTTTCTGGCGGGCCATGATCTCGGCCCCCTGCGCCTGGGCGACGCAGCCAGCCACTGCGATCACCATGCCGCCGCCGGCCGCTTCCTGGCGTGCCTTCATGCGCTTTAAGCGGCCCAGATCCGAATAGACCTTTTCTGTCGCCTTCTCGCGGATGTGGCAGGTATTGAGCACTACCAGATCGGCCCCCTCCGGGGTGTCGGTCAGGCCATAGCCAAGCGGGGTGAGGATATCGGCCATGCGCTGGGAGTCATAAACGTTCATCTGGCAGCCGAACGACTTTATATAAAGTCGCTTGGTTTGGGGGCGCAGCTGCGGCGCGGTCTGGGTCATGGACGCTTTATGGTAGGATGAAGCAGTTCACGCAAGGCGCGCCTCAAGCCCCCGACCAATGCCTAACACGGCCGACATCGATATGGACGAAGTTTGAGGTCGGGTAATAGCCTACGCCGCCCACTGCCAGCGAAGCGGCGGCGTTTCGGATGTGGGCGATGTCCAGGCCGGGGACGCGGATGTCGATAGCCATCCCCTGCATGTGTAGGCTGCCCGAGGCGACCTGGCCGCTTCTTTCGTGCATCGCTAAGTTGCTGGCTGGCGAGCGATAGCCGGAAATGACACTGAATCTCGGCGTAGTCTCCAGACGTGTCGAGAGCGCAGACAAAAGGTCGAGTAGGGTAGGCTCGATGGCGTGGACATCGCCGGTGCGGTGGTCGCGCAACACATGGTTGATCGCCGTCAGGGCCTGCGGCGCATAGGCCCCGCCCTGCCAATAGGCCACGTCCAGAACCTCGCCGGTGTGAAGATTGTCCAAGACGAGGCGGCGAGTGTTCAGGGCCGTCGTCGCGCCAGCTCGGGACGCGCCGCCTAAGGCTGCCACGCCCACGACCAGTGTGACTGCACGGCCCAGAATGACGCGACGCCCAGGGTTGTTGGGACAGCTCAGTTTTGCGGTCATAGGTGCTTTACACCCAAGACCAAGGCGCGGGTATGTCCCTCACAGCGCGCTCAGCGCACGAAGAAGCTTGGCGTCCCAGCCATAAACATCCCTGCGGAAGGCCGTGCGACCGTCAGCCACGACTTCGGCGGTGCGATATAGCACATAGACTGGCGTCGGCGTCCGCAAGGCGACACCCTGCGTGGCGGAAGTGGCGATCAGGGCATCGATGCGGGGGCGGTCCCACCCCTGAGCGGCCAGCAGGGCGGCGGCTAGGGCACGTGGGTCCTCAAGACGCATGCAGCCGTGGCTGAGCGTGCGGTTGTATAGTTTGAAAAGTGACCGCGCCGGGGTGTCATGCAGATAGATGGCAAAAGGATCGTTCATCTCGAATTTCACCAGACCCAGGCTTGCTTTAGGCCCGGCGCGCTGAATTAGGCGACCCTCGAAGACATAGATGCCGTTACGGGCGAAATAGCCGGGGGAGTGGCGCTCCTTGGGATAAAGTTCGGCAGCGGCGATCGAGTGCGGCACGTGCCACGCCGGGTTGAAGATGATGGCGGTGATATCTGCCCGGAAGATCGGCGTCTTGTGCCGCACATTGCCGACGATTGCGCGCATGCTCAGAACCGGGCGACCGTCGCGAAACAGGGTGGCGATGGCGCGCGTGAGATCAACCTCAACGCGATCAGGTGCCAGTTGGTCGGCAAGCCAGCGCGCGCGCTCCAGCGAGGCGTCGATTGCTGCCATCCGGGCCTGCACCGGCACATTCAGCGCTCGTAGGGTGCTGGTGTCGAGAACGCCATTGGGCTCGATACTAGAATGCTGCTGATAGACTGAAACCGCGGCGGCGAGCGGGGCATCATAGAGGGGCACATCAGGGACCGTGACAGGCAGATAGTCTTCGGCCTTGAGGCGCGCGCGCAGAGCGAGCACGCGTGGCCCCGAACTCGTGAGCTTGAGATCGGGGCCGGACGGGACGTTGAGCCAGCCGCCGCGTTTCAGAATATTCAGGTAGCGCGCCCGCTCAGCGCGCAGGGCGATATAGGCGAGCTGGATCCTGGGTAGGGCGGTGACCCAGGCAGCGACCTGACCTCGGGCGCGGGCAGCGGTGAAATCCGCCCTTGCGTCGTAATGCGCGCGCGAGGCCCAGTTGTGATCGACTGATACCGGGGCGACCAGCCGTCCATGTTCAAGTGAGGCCAGCGTCTGGGCGGCGTCGGCCACTCTGATCTCGGCTTTGGCGCGTGTCGCACCATCGCTGCTTGCCAGCCCGGCCACATCGGCAACCAGGTCGGCCGGCGGCAAAAATTCTGGAGCGACGCGCCAAGCGGCCAGCACTGCAGCGCCGTCCGTAGGTGTTAGTGGTAGGGGCGATGGCGAGGGTGGTGATTGCGCAGGTGATGTTGTTAATACCGAGGCCGGTGTGACCGGAGCAGGGGTCAAGGCGACCTGAGCAGCCGACGCGCCAGTGGCCAGGGCCCAGAGGCATAGAGCGCCCAGGGTCCGCCGTACTCCAGTGTATTCTCGAGCTCGTTGCGATCGAGGTCGCGCGCCACACCCTGAGGCTGCCGGACCGTTTGACGACGAACTGCTGTCCGCCTCCTGGAAAAATGCATTAGCGTCGAGCGTCTGTGACTTCCGCATCCAGTCCTCGTCCCTCGTTAAGGCGAGACATCGACTTCACGATATCGCTCGGTTCCATCCTGGACCGCATCAGGGACAGCAATCGCACGGCTTTGGCCACGGCATTAGCCGATATATGTACAGGTAAACTCGCTCCCGCCAAATTGGTTGCGGCCGTCGTTTCGAAGGACACCAAGCAAATGACAAGTGAGGGAGCATGATCGGGGCGGTTTCGCCGTAAATTGTGCATATCCTGGGTTTTACGGTTTGCTCACGGCTGAATCCAAAGCGGAAGGCGCAGCGTGAAGGTCGATCCCACGCCCTCTTTGCTCTGGACATCGACAGAGCCTCCCGAAGGCCGCACTGCTGCGAGGATCTGGCCAGTGCCAAGACCCGTGCCCTTGCCGTCACCCTTGGTGGTGAAAAAGGGCTCCATGACGCGGCCCAGGACCGCCTTGGACATGCCGTGGCCAGTGTCGCGCACGCGAATGTTGACCCAGTTTTTCTTTTCGGGGTTAAGCGCGGCGAGGATCTCCAGTTCACCGCCATCGGCCATTGCGTCGCGAGCATTGACGGCCATATTCAGCAAAGCCAACTCCAGCAGGTCGGCGGAGGCGCGAATAAAGCGCGCTGCCGGCTCGACTTTTATGGTCAGGCGCATGCCGGGCTCCAGGGATTGCACCACCAAGGGTCGCAGGTTTACCAACAGGGTATCCAGATCAACCCGTTCCAACTTTATCGGCTCGGTGCGGGCGAAATTGAGCAGTTGTCGGGTCAGGGTGATCCCCCGGGTGGCAGCAGCTAGAGCCCCTTCGGCTGCGGCGCGTGCGGCCGCGTTTTCGGTGCTTTGCGGCACACGCCGCAGTCCGCTGACGATGATCGCCAACAGGTTGCCGAAATCATGCGCCACGCCACTGGCGAGCTGGCCCATGGCTTCAAGCTTCTGCGATTGCACGTGCCGCGCGGCCTCGCGTTCGCGCTCGCGGTACTGATAAAACGCGTAGGCTGAGACTGCCAGCGCGAAGACGATGGCGACCAGTGCCGCCAGAAATGTATAGACCAGGGCTCCGCGCCCCGGCGACAAAAGCTCGCCCGCCTTCAGGGCGATATGCGTAGACCAGCCGCTGAGCGCAGAGGTTCGATAGGCAGTGAAATTATCGCGTCCCTCAAGCGTGACCCCGCGATAGAGCCCGCCGCCGCCGCGCAGGGCCGCGCGGCGCACGTAGACCGAGGCGGGCTTTCCGAACATGCTTTGGGGGTCAATCGTTCGCGCCAGGAAAGTGCCGTTTCGGTCAACGACCGCCGAGGCGATCCCCGCCGGCGGATTGCCATGATCAACTAAGGCACGCTGGTAGCCCTCGGGCCCGGTCTCGGCGGTGAGCACATAGGCGGGCCTGCCGCGCTCGAACAGTGTTGTGTGGATGGCGACACACGGGCAGGGCGGCGGCCCTGGCGATATTCCCCCGATCGTGGTACCAGCCCCGCCAAGCCGCATGTAGGCCGCAACGTCTGGCCGCAAGGGGCGGGATCCACTGACGGGCGCGCTTGTCTCCCAGATTTCACGGCGCGTGCGCAGATCGCTGAGCACGACGGTCTTCCAATGCGGACGGCCTTGCTGAACCTGTTGGACATGCCAGCGAAAGCTGAGCATGTCATGCATCTTGAGCTGCGGCGACCACGCCAGCACCTCCAAGGCACTGATATCCGCCATGAGCTGACCATCAATAACGGCGTTGGTCTCCTGCGCCCGCAGCAGTGTCTCCGTCTCCAACTCGACGCGCTGAGCCCGCAACGATGACGCAGCTTGCAAGGCGACGAAAAGCAAAAGCGGCAGGAAAATCGCTGCGGCGAGGGCCAGTAGCGTGCGCCGATCAGACTTCATTGAGATGGCTCCGTTACCGAATAATCCTAACGGAGCGCTGATGGACCCGCAACGCGACGTCGGAACAGCGGGCCGGGTTTTGGTTTAGCATGAATTGCAAATCGTGGAGCGGCGGGGTCCTGCTGCGCTGGAAAATCGCTTAGGGTAACTGCGCCAAACCTACCGGCGTGTATTTTTTGCGGAAGAGCGTGTTGTGATTATTCTTGATGGCGGTATGGGACGTGAATTGGCCCGCAACGGCGCGCCGTTTGCGCAGCCTGAGTGGTCGGCGCTGGCTCTGATTGAGGCCCCGCAGTTCGTTGCGCTGGCGCATGCAGCGTTCATCTCCGCAGGGGCGCAGGTGATTACCACCAACAGCTATGCGGTTGTGCCGTTTCATATTGGTGAGGCTCGTTTTGCTGATCTTGGCCATTCGCTGGCAGCCCTGGCGGGACGCCTGGCGAGAGACGCTGCCGAAAAGGCCGGTCACAGCGTTACGGTGGTGGGGTCGTTGCCACCAGTTTGCGGGTCATACCGGGCCGACCTGTTCGATGCAGCAAACGCCCGTCCGGTCCTCAAGACCCTCATCGACGCCCTCTCGCCCTTCGTCGACCACTGGCTGGCTGAGACTCTAAGCAGTACCGCCGAGGCGGATCTGGTCGCCGATATCCTCGGCGAGGATGCCAGACCCCTATGGTTATCATTTACACTGGATGATGAGCACGGGGCTGCTGGAGGCGTGCGCCTTCGTTCCGGCCAGACGGTTGCCGAGGCTGTGGCAGTCGGCATCCGTCTGCGGGCCAAGGCTTTGCTCTTCAACTGCAGCCAGCCCGAAGTTATGGCCGAGGCTGTCGGGCTGGCGGGCCAGGCGCTCGGCGGGGCGTCGATAAGGCTTGGTGTCTATGCCAATGCCTTCCCGCCGCAGGGTGCGGAGGCCGAGGCCAATGCGACGCTGCACCCGATCCGCGCTGACCTGACGCCGCAGGGATATCTGGCCTTTGCCCAGGCGTGGCGCGATGCCGGGGCCTCAATCATTGGCGGTTGCTGTGGCATCGGCCCCGAACATATCGCAGCTCTGGCGCAAGCGGTTACTCAAGACCGGCTTTAGGCTCGAAAAATCAGCACGTCCGCCGTGGGCAATAGGCCGTAGAGATAGTTAAAACGGTCAGCTTGCTTGAACTTCGGGAAGTCGTCGAAGACCCGTCGGTGGACAGGGTTGACGTAGATGAGGGTCAGGGGGCGGGGCTGGTCGCGCAGGCTTTGGCTCAACGCGTTCAGGACTGGGCGCAATACCTGTTCACCGAAGGGATTAAACAGCATGACGATGGTGACGCCGCTAAAGTCGGTGAGCGTCGCATCTTCAGTCAAGACGTCGATCCGGGCCAGGCGGCCCCGCATCCGTGCCGCGTTCTGGCGTGCGGCATCGGCGAGATCCGGGTCAAACTCGATGCCGACGCAGCGGGCGACGGGTAGTGTCGCAAACCAGCAAAGCACCCGCCCCTTGCCGCAGCCCAGGTCGCAGATCACGTCATCGGTCGTGGTGGGAACACGGCACAGAATGCCGCGCAGGGCATCATAGTTGGCCGGTTCATAAAAGGCGTTGCGCGTCGCCGGGTCGGAGGCGCGCAAAACCCTCCCCGCAGAGGTATCGATCCCCAATCGACGATCTGTCACCGCTTCGATAATCCCCAGGGCCCAACGATAAAGTTTGCTGAGCAGCGGCTTGGCCAAACGCATCATGTGGTCTCTCCAAACGTGCGGCCACGGTCCGCACGCTCTGCCTAGGTGGTCGCCAGTGTGACCGAACACTACCTGTGATCGAAATCCATCATTTGGAACCCAATGCCAAACCGGACAAGCCGATATTGACCTGGGCAAAAACGTACCTGTCGCCGCGTGTTACTTCAGCGACGGCAAGCTCGCCACACCCCGAGTCGACTCGCGGACCAGAACCACCTGAGTGTCAGCCGGTGCCCGGTTCGCCATCGCTGACCACGGCTACCCCAGCGGCCACCGGCGCGGCCACTCACTCGTCGACCGCAGCCTAGGCCAAAGTGCCAAACGCGGTCGCGGCATCGGGTTTGCCTGCGTCTCTGGCGAGCGACAGCGGGGTACGTTCATACCGGCGAGCTGGGTAGACACAGCGTCAGCCGGTCCGCAGTCGATCTCGCATGCGGCTTGGACAGCATGGTCAAATGGCCACCGGTCGTTGAGACGACGCTCAGCTTGTTTGCATGCCCGCGCCAGATCGACTGCAACGATGGCAGGCTGGGCTCGCGGTCCGCCGGGATAAAAAGTTTCAGCTCTCCGGGATAGTATCCGGGTCGATAGCGAGCGGAGGCCAACAGGCCGAAGGCCGCAACAGCCAGGAGGCGTATGGGCGGGGAGTTCAACGAGCCACGCGTCAATCGCGCGGTGGGATTCACCCTGGCCAGCGAACCGTACAGCCAAATGAGGATCTGGCGGACCCGCGCTCGCCTGGACGGTGCCGGCCAACTCAAGGGGCTGGTCAGAGTGTCGAACAGGCCGACCAGGCCGACCTCATCGCCCGCCAATGTCATCTGCCTGGCGATCTCGAAGGCCACCAAGCCACCGAAGGAATAGCCGCAGAGATAGTACGGGCCCTCCGGTTGCCGCTCCTTTATTGCCCTTAGATAGGTCCGCGCCATCGCCCCCACAGTCGCCTGCGGTCTCTCGCCTCGGTTGAGCCCGCGCGCCTGAATGCCGACGACGGGCCCGGGCCACGTCATGTTTCGAGCGATGTTCAACAGATCGGCCACCGTCCCGCCGACACCGTGAACGAAGAACACTGGAGCCCCTTCGCCAGCCTTGAGTGCCACAAGCGGTTTGTAGCCACGACTCTGGCAAGCGCTCAGCGCCGCGCACAGGGCAGAAAAGGTTGGAGCCTCAGTGATCAGGCAGACCGAAAGTTCCACACCGAGGACCCGTTCGAGCTCTGCCACCACGGTGATCGCCATCAACGAATCGCCGCCGAGTTCGAAAAAATCATCATCGGGTCCCGGCTCTGGTGTGCCCAGGGCGTCTCTCCAGATCCGTGCAACGGCCCGCTCAACCCCGTCAGTTGGCACCTGACCTGTCTGCCCCGCGCCTTCGCAGGTGGCGACGCCGCTTTGACGGGTGGCCTCATCCAGGGTCATGAGCGCGCGCACATCCAGTTTGGAGCTGGGCAGGCGGGGAATAGCCTGTATCAAATAGAGGTGCGCCGGCCGCATGGCTGCGGGTGATCGTCGCATCAGCGCCCTAAGCTCGCCTCGCAGATCGGCGGGCGCGCCGTCGCGGGGGCAGACATAGGCGATAATTCTGACGCCGTCATCGGGCGCCGTTCGGGTCATGGCCGCGACATCGCGGACGAAGGCGTGCTGGCGAAGGGCGGCTTCAACGCCGTCGAGGTCGATGCGGGTACCTCGGATCTTGATCTGCCGATCCTTGCGGCCCAGCCGTTCGATTAATCCGTCTGACCTTAGACGCACGATGTCGCCGGTGCGGAAAAGCCGGCATCGGGACGTCTCCGAACTGTCCTGGGGCAGGCTTTCCTGAGGAATGAAACGGCCCGCCACCCGCACCCCGAGCGCTACGTAGGGGCTGGCGACCACCAACTCGCCGACACCGCCCACCGGCGCGGGGCACCCCGCCTCGTCGACCACAGCCAGGCGGTTGCCGCTAAGGGGATAGCCGATCGGAAGGCGCGGATCTTTGCCACGACAGGACTCGTCGACAAACCATTGCATCATAGGCGCCTCGGTGGCGGCATAGATGAGCTGAATTGCCGTCCCGGGCGTCAGCCAGTCGCGCAACAGATCGACGTCGCACCATAAGGTGGTGTCTCCGCCCACCCGAACCAATCGCAGGCTCTCTGGTGTGGGTGTGCTGTCGGACCCGACCACCGACCTGAGCAGGGCCGGAAACGCGAACAGGATTGTGATGGTCTCTGTACGGATGATGTTTAAGATCTCGCGTGCGCCGATGCGCCGCGGATCGACAATGTGGATGCGCCCACCTGCCAGCAGTGCGGTCATGATATCGCGCACGCCGACGATCGTGCCGGGCGAGACGAGGGTCAGTAACGCATCCGCCTCGCTGATGTGCGCGGCGTTAATCGATTGGGCGACGCGTTGCAGCAGACCGCGCTGAGAATTGATCACCGCTTTCGGCCGACCGGTGCTGCCAGAGGTATAGAGGACGCAAGCGGGTTGATCGACAGGCAACTGGGCAGGTCGCCAGCCCGGTTGTGCTGCGGGCGGCAAATCTGTCAGCCTGATGACCTGTGCTGCCTCCCTACCAGCACCGGCACGGAGGTTGTCGCCACTGATAGTCAGGGCCGGCGCGGCATCGGCCAATACCAGGTCCACCCAATCGTCCGGATAGTCTGTGTCGATAGGTGCAAACGGGCGTCCTGCGGCCAGACAGGCCAGCATGGCCAGGGGGACCCAGATTGAGGCGGAAAGTAAGATGCCGACCAGATCGTCCGGCTGCGTTCTCGCCGCAATGCTTTGTGCCAACCCAGACAGACCATCCCATAATTGCTGGTAGGTTAAAGTGCTCTGAGAATCTGAGAGCGCGACACGGTGCGGCTCGCGGAGCGCCACCTGTTCAAGGTGAGCGATAATCGGCTGATCCAGGCCTTCACAGCGGAACCTTCGGAACGGCCTCCTTGTCGGGCCGTTCATGTCGAGTGGTCGTGCGCCGGCATCAAGCCAGATAAATCGTTGGCATTCGCTCAGTTGATTGTCTGTCCTTCGACGATCCATCGCCCACACCTGAAGGCTATAGTTTCGGATGAAGCGCCAGCATTTGGGGGCGCCGCAATCACCTGAATTGGTGTTATGTATAACTATAACACTGATAATAATGCAAGCCGAATATAGTCTTTGACCCAAAGCGCTTGGCGGGCACCTCTGCCCTACGCCGACGGCGCGGCGAGACCGGCCACCCTGGCCTGCCATAGGCACAGCACAGGGGTGACGCCCAGTTCCATGAGCAGAGTCCAGCGCATGGAACCCGGGTCTGTAACAAAGATGGCTGCGGCCAATCGGGCGAGGCCGCCGACGACGACCAGAGCGCTGAGTGTGCGAATGATTGTTGTGCGCCGCTCAATTGCAGGCACGCAGAGCCAGTAGGTCAGGCCGATTGCCAGAAGCAGGCCTGAAAGATAACGCACGTGGCTGTCGGCAGGGGCTCCGGGCCAGGCTCCAAATGCGGCAGCACCACGCCAGACGCCGACCCAGCCACCATAGACCGGGACGCACCCCGCCATCATCACGAAGATCTGCAGCGCACGCTTTTCCATCTATGCCTTAACCCTCTCATCGCCGCACTACCGCTGGTCTCTGGATTATCCGCTCGACTTTCCATAAAGTCATGGACACAGAGCGCCAGACTCTTAAATTCCATTACATCTCCCGCCTTGAGTGAATTTTAGGTGTTTCGTGACCGCAACCGCGACCGATCGTCTGCGTGAGACCGTTCGTTTTTTAGGCAGCGTTCTTGGCGATGTCATCCGTCGCCAGGATGGCGAGGCGCTTTATACCCAGATTGAGGAGATCCGTCGGGCCTCAGTGGCGTTTCACTGGAAAGAAGGCCCCAGCGCCGATCTCCAGGCGCGCCTGGGAGCCTTGGGGCCGGCTGATACGGTGCGGTTTGTCCACTCGTTTGCCTGTTTTCTGCAGATGGCCAACATCGCCGAGGACCATGTGCAGCGCGGCATGTCGACGGCGCGGCGTGATGATACCCTGGCGGTGACGCTTGCGGTTCTGGACGCCGCAGGTGTTGGTGCGGCCGACGTCGTGGCCTGTCTGAACGAGGCCCTGATCGCGCCGGTCATTACCGCCCACCCCACCGAAATCCGCCGCAAGAGCGTCATCGACCGGGTCGGGTCCATCGCTGATCTATTGCAGCAGATCGAGAGCCTGTGTCCGGTGGCAGCCGACGGTGATGACCTTAACCGGAAACTGCTGCGGCAGGTTTCCATCCTTTGGCGAACACGGTTGTTGCGCCGCGCCGACCTGGGCGTGACTGATGAGATCGACAATACCGTCGCCTATTTTGAGCGTAGCCTGCTGGGCGAGGTGCCAAGGCTGTATGCGAAATGGGAGCGGGCGCTGGGCGCGCCGATCCCCAGTTTCCTGGCCATCGGCTCCTGGGTTGGTGGCGACCGCGATGGCAATCCGTTCGTCGATGCCGATATCCTGCGTCAGGTCTTCACCCGGCAGTCTCGTGCGGCGCTTAGTTATTATCTGCGGGTTCTGCAGGGCCTGGGGGCGGAGCTTTCCCTGGCTGGAGAACCCGGACACCTGACACTTTCGATGGAGGCGTTGTGTGCACGTTCTAACGATACCTCCGCGCACCGTGCCGATGAGCCCTATCGCCGGGTACTGGAATGGATATTCGGACGCACGGCCGCGAGCTTTGCGCTGCTGACCGATGAGCGCGCCCCCCGTGCTGCTGTGGGGGTTGTGGAGGCCTATCGTTGCTCCGGCGAACTGGTCGCCGATCTTCGCATCGTGCGTGATAATCTGATCGCCGAGGCTGGCGATGCCTTTGCCCAAGGTCCCCTGACCGACCTGATCCGCGCCGTCGATTGTTTCGGCTTTCATCTGGCCACACTGGATTTGCGCCAGAACGCAAAAGTGCATGAGCGGGTGGTCGCCGATCTGCTGCGGGGGGCTGGCGTGTGTGAGGACTATCTGAGCCTGAGCGAGGCGGACCGGACCGCGCGACTGATCGCCGAATTGGGCCACGGGCGATTGTTGCATACGCCCTTTGCCATCTATGAGCCGCAGACCACGCGTGAAATGGCGATCCTGCGCGCCGCCGCCGAGGCCAGGGCGCGATACGGCAACGCGGCGATACAGACCTATATCATATCCAACTGCGCGACTGTTTCGGACCTTTTGGAGGTCTATTTGTTACTTAAAGAAGTCGGCCTGTTTCACCCTGGGCCCCACCCGCGCGCGGAGATCCTCGCAGCGCCCCTGTTTGAGACCATCGGCGATCTGCGCTCAGCGCAAGCGACGATGTCTGCCTATCTGGCCCTGCCGCTGATCACGGCGCTTCTGGCCCCACGTGGCCTGCAGGAAGTGATGATCGGCTATAGCGACAGCAACAAGGACGGCAGCTATCTGACCTCGACGTGGGAGCTGCATCAGGCCTCTCTCGCTCTGGTGGAGACTCTGAACGCGGCGGGTTTGAAACTGCAACTCTTCCACGGCCGCGGTGGCGCTGTCGGCAGGGGTGGGGGCTCGTCCTTCGGTGCCATTCTGGCCCAACCGGCGGGTACTGTCGGTGGGCGCATCCGCCTGACCGAACAGGGCGAGGTCGCGGCCAATAAATACGCCGATCCGCAGATTGCCGGACAAAGCCTCGAAACCCTGGTCAGTGCCGTCCTGCAGGCATCTTTGGTTCCGCCCGCAGGTGTCAGTGCTCCAGCCGGGCCGTCGGCGCAGGTGATGGAACGCCTGTCATCTGCCTCGATGCATGCCTATCGCGCCCTGGTCTATGAGACGCCGGGTTTCGTCGACTATTTCCGCCAGTCGACACCTTTGAGTGAAATTGCCAACCTGAAGATCGGCAGCCGACCGGCCTCACGCTCGCAGGCGGCGGGCATCGAGGATCTGCGCGCTATTCCCTGGGTGTTTTCCTGGTCGCAGGCGCGGGTGATGTTGCCTGGCTGGTTCGGCTTTGGATCGGCCGTGCGGACCGTCGGCACCTCACAGGCGCAGCTGGCCGACATGGCGTCGCAATGGCCGTTTTTCGCCACGGTGATTTCCAATATGGAAATGGTTCTGGCTAAGAGCGATATCGACATCGCCGCGCGCTATGCCGCCCTGGTCGAGGACAGGCGACTGGCGACGACGGTGTTCGACATCATTCGCGCAGAGTGGGAAGCCTCTCGCGACGCGGTGCTGAATATTACCGGCCAGACCACGCTATTGGCCAAGAGCCCGGCTCTAGCAGGGGTTATCCGTTCGCGCCTGCCCTATATCGATCCGCTCAATCACCTGCAGATCGAGCTCATCGGCCGCCTTCGATCCGGTGATACCGACCCCCAGGTGCGCGAAGGCATCCATCTGACCATCAATGGTATAGCTGCAGGATTAAGGAACACGGGGTAATTTCCTTGCCATTACACTGCGGCCGCAGCTTGAGCCTGCGCCAAGCCGACAGGATCTAGAGCTTGGTGCGACTGCACGGAACAGATGCGAGCGTTGAATCAAGCTCTAAACTTTTGTTTCTAGATCACGATTCAAATTTTAGACGGAACCGTCTAAAATCATCGTGCTCTAGCGCAGAATATTCACGGCTCGCGCTGCGACAATGGCTATCGTCAGCAGGGAAACTATCGCCTCGGCCATCATCAACAGCTTTGCCCTTTGGCTTAGGGGCATGGTGTCGGCTGGTGACAGTGCAGTGGCATTAGTGAAAGCCAGATAAAGGTAGTCGACGAATCCGGGCGACCAGGGCACGTCACCGGCAGCATCGCGCAGCATGTTTGAAAAAAGAAAATCGACTTTGTCACGGTCGGCCAAGTCCCGGGCGGCGGGGCCGCCGCGATCAAGGTTCCAAAACCAAAGCGCAAAAATGATGACGTTGGTGATCCAGATGTTCATCGCGTCCAAGAGTAAAACCGGTGCCGAGCCGGCAGTCCCGACGGCCAGGGCGCGCACCAACAGGACCAGGGCAAGAGTGTTAGTGAGGCTAACCACGGCGGAAAGAACAATGGCCAGCCACCGCATCCCCTGCCTCAGTCGCCCAACACTGTCCCAGTGCTCATCGCGGGTCGCACGGCGAGCGCGATGATCAGCGAAAGCGGTGGTGCCCAATAGCGGTACAAGCAGCGCCAGTTCCAGGGCGGGGGCGAGCCAGCGCGGTCCGATGATCACCTTGTCACTGACGATGAACTGCAAGGCGATAATCGCCAGGACTGCGGCCCTGGCAAGCCAATAATCGAGGGTCTGAGTTTGCGCAGGTTGCATCAAAACGCCGTAGCGTCGGCCATCCTGCAGGTCAATGCTCGGGTGGTCGTGTTGGTGACAGGACTAAATCCAGGGCCGTCAGATCGGTGGTGCGTGTTGCTACCAGAGGCTTATCTCAAACACACGCCCACCCTGGGGCCGTCCTTTGGAATTTATTGTCGCTTCGTGGTCAGCAGCAGGCAACCTACCAGGATTGCTGCGGCGGCGAGGGCCAATCCCAGATAGGGTTCGTCACGGACAGCTGACCCGACCGATTTGGCTCGTTTTCTGGCTTGCTTTAGGGTGGGACCATAGGCGTCGCTCAACTGGTGGCGCAATTTAGCCAGGTTGGTCGAGACCTCATCGGCCGCCAGATCGACGACCGCTTTCACCGAATCGATCATGTCTGACGCCTGAGTTTCAACCCGGTCCAGTTGCTCGCTCGCCTGTCGGCCAGCGCGTTTCAGGCCATCAGATGCACTCTGGGCGAGGTTCGCGCCCGCGCTGATTTTGTCGTCAAGTTTGGCGTTTGTCATAAGGGGGCATCCTCTTATTGTGGGTCAGGGAACCGACTTTTGTTGATCGCGGAAAATCTTCTAATTCGCCGGCAGGTTCGGCTTGCCTTCTCGGGCGACTAACAGGTCGTGCATGTCGTTGGCGTGTTCTTCCTCGACCGTCAAGATCCCTTCCAGCATCGAGCGGGTCGTTGGGTCATTACTGCCGAAAAATCGGATCAGTTCGCGGTAGTGGTCGACCGCAATGCGCTCGGCGATGAGATTTTCCCGGATCATATCGACAAGGTTTGCGCCCTCTACATACTGCGACGCGGATCGTTTTGTCAGGGTGTCTGGGTTGAAATCTGGCATACCACCGAGTTGGTTGATCCGCTCAGCCACCAGCATAACGTGCTCCTGCTCTTCTTTCGCGTGTTGAGCGAATTCGGCCTTCACCGCCTCGCTGGAAATGCCGGCAGCGGCTACCGAGTGCATCGTGTAGCGCAATACACAGACAATCTCTGTCGCCAGGACGGCTTGCAGGATGTCAATCGTGCGCTTGACGTCGCCAACATAGGTGGTGCCCAGGGCCCCGTCCTGCAGATGCGCCCTCGCTTGAGCCCGGAGCGTTTTGACGTCTGACAGAAATGGCTCGGTGGCGTTCTGTGGCTTTTTCATCGCGGTGCTTTCGAGCTGAGTGGTTAAGCTGGAGCATTCATGCGGCCAGCGCCGTGAGAATGAGAAATGCCTGAGAGCCTGCCTGGTTCCACCAACCGTCGCTCGGGACCCAGACTCTGGGCGTGCGGTTTTCGAGCTATCCTGGCCAGCGGTCGCAGGGGCGCGAAGGCATCCATCGGACCCTGATCGTTATCGCGGCGGGCTGAAGCCATACCGGGCAGGGCGAGGTTATGACCGGTTGCTGCCGGTTGATTATGCCGCCATCAGTATGGCTTGTCGAAGAACGCACTGGTGCAGGATGATGTAGGCGTCGCGCTCGGCGCAGGCATCGCTTTCCAAGCGGCCCTAAGCTGCAAGGGCACCCACCAAATCCTCGGCTACCCCAGCGGATCCGAAATTTCAGTCTCGCGATAGCTGAGGCGGACTGACCGTCAACAGATACTGCAATAGGCAAGGGGGCCCGGGTCTCGATTTGGCTCCCGTTCAATCGAGATGTGCCCTGATCAGGTTTTACCGAATGCTTTAGCCCGTTCAATCCCTTCAAGCACCATGGCGCTTGCCTCGGCGGCGTTGCCCCAGCGTTTGATCTTGACCCACTTGCCCGGCTCCAAATCTTTGTAGTGGGCAAAGAAATGTTCGATCTGTTGGACGGTATTCGCCGGCAGGTCGGTGTAGTCCAGGACCGCATCATAGCGCTGGGTCAGTTTGTGACTTGGCACTGCAATCAGTTTTTCGTCGCCGCCGGCTTCATCTTCCATGATTAGTACACCGATGATTCGGCAGCTCATGATCGCGCCGGGCGCAATAGCGCGCGTGTTGGCGACGACCACATCGCAGGGATCGCCATCGCCCGACAGGGTATGGGGGATAAACCCATAGTTCCCCGGATAGCGCATCGCCGTGTACAAAAAGCGGTCAACCATCAGAGCCCCTGATGGTTTATGCATTTCATATTTGATCGGCTCGCCACCAATCGGCACCTCGATCACAACGTTCACTTCGCCCGGTGGATCGTTGCCAATCGGGACAGCATCGAGGTTCATTGTTGGTGCAATCCCGGATGGCTAATTTGGCTGCAATCATATCAGGTCAACACCGACAACCAAAGGTGCCCGACGGCGCAGACGCCGCGAATCGGGTAACACTTCACCTCTCAACCTCGTGAAGGACAGGCTGTGCAGCTCGAAGCCAAGGCTCTCGAAGACCCGTTCGTGAAGCTCGAACCGTTAGGGGAGTCCCATAAACGGGAGCTGCGGGCAGCCTGTAACGCCGATACACATGTCTGGTCGGCGATCTATCCGTTTTCCTGGGCGGGCGAGCATTTTGATCCCACCTGGGACCGGGTTGTTGCCGATGTCTCTGCGGGTCTCTGGATCGCATTTGCCGTTATGGTGCACGGTCGCTGCCAGGGAATCACGTGTTACCTGACCATCGAAGCGCAGCACGGCGGTGTCGAGATCGGCGCGACCTATTACCACCCCGACTATCGAGGTGGCGCAACCAACCCTGCGGCTAAGCGACTGCTGGTGGGCCATGCCCTTGCCTGCGGTGCCCGCCGGGTTGTGTTTCGGGTTGACGCGATCAATGAATGCTCACGCGACGCGGTGAGCAAGCTGGGCGTAGTTAAGGAAGGGATTATGCGGGCTGATCGTGTGACCTGGACCGGCCCCGTGCGTGATACCGTTGTCTTTTCCGTTCTTTCCGGGGAGTGGCCCGCCCTTCACTCAAACCTTGATGCCAGACTTGAGAGATTGGCGGCGATTGCGCAGGATCAGGCCCATAAGGCCAACCCCGCACAGCATCAGGGCCCAGCTGGCCGGCTCTGGGACGCTCGCGGTGAGCGAGACGTTGTCGAATAACCCCTGTTCGAAAGTGCCCTGGTAGGTGGGTGTGTCGAGAAGAATCGAAACCTGACCGCCGATATCTGCTGCCGTGGCGACATAGGAGGCGGTAAACACCGACCAGTTCCCGGTGGTGGCCGGCACACCCGTGGCGACGACCAGATGGCCGCCAATCTTCAGGAAAGCCTGTCCGGTTTCCACGTATCCATCATTGCGATTGCCGCCGATATCGACGCTCAGCGTGTAGCGCGCACCGACATGGTTGATCAGGGCTAGGTTGTTCTGCGCCAGGATACCGCCGTTGTTGCTGTAGGCGATAATTGTGCCATCGGGTACGAAATTGAAATAGTAGTGGCTGGGGTCTCCGAGCCGTGATTGGCCTGTTGCGCCACCAAGTGATGAAGGCGTCGGCAGCGTGCTTTGCCATCCCGGTATCGCTGAATTTACTGAAAAAGCCGTGCCGGGTTTGCTCCCTGGATTCGGTAATCCGCCGACCGGCAAGGTCTCGAACGAGGCATTGGCCACGGTTACCGAGGTGGCGGCATAAGCCCCGTGCGCGGCTAGCGCAGCGCTAAGACAACTTAGTGCTGCAACGAAAATACGACCCATCATAAACATGCCTCACCAGCCGTTCACCTCGCCTGACCATTTCCAGACCGCTGTGGTAATGGCACGTCTTAGAGAGAAGTGGCCCCTGCGCGGAGAGGCTTCGCACGGCACCACGCGGCACGGAGTTGCAAGTCGGTGTTTCAATCTCACGCGTGACGGCAAACAGCTGACCGTCGTCAGCGTGCCAGAACCGGATTCTTGGGGATTGATGATTTTTGTGGCGGCGATGATCGGAGCGGCGCTGGCGTCGGCGGGCGAATGTGCGTGGGTCAGTCCTGCCCTGAGACAGAGGTCTCTTGAATTCCGGCCTCAGGCGGAGCCCCCTCATAATTGGGTCCCCGGCTGAGCGTGCGCGCCAGGCTCATGCACAGCAGCCAGTCGCCGCCTGCAGCCACTTGGCTGGGGCCAAAATCTCGCGCCAGATGGGCTTGTATATGCTCCGGCACGGCCCCGACGGCGGCCCAGGGGTTGAGTGTGAGAAGCTTCTGGAACCTGTCTTGGTCGGCTTCAGCGTCGCCGGTGAGGTCGAAAACGCGTTCGCATAGCATAGCGGTCGCAGTCGGAGAGCGGCCAAAATCCGCGCCTGGAATCAACACCAAACCATCGAAGACTTCGACCTTAGACACGCCCAGTCCAGTGAAAATCCCGAACATCATGGTTCCGGTGACTGGATCTGAGGCCATGCAATAGACCAGACCCTGAAGCGGCATGGCCCATCCCTCAACCAGGGTCTCGGGGCTGCCCATAGTCATGTGCATCGGCCCGAGCGGATCGCGGCGAAGCATAACGTGCTCAAAGACGAATCTTCCCGGCGCCATTGGGTGTGGCCGGGTGCATTTATAAATCCCCTCATAGGCGCTGGCGCGGGCCTTGGCACCGCCGACAATCTGATTCCACACCTTGACGGGCAGGCCAGGCGTCGGTGCCGCAGTGCGTAGCCCACTGAAGGATTCGGCACCGACGCCGAATAGAGCCGCGAGACTTTCGGGCTCGCGCTCCCAGTCCAGGCTGCGAAAGCCTTCGACCTTAGTCCCTACAAGGGCCGACAGCCTGG
>JAYTXQ010000141.1:0-3510 GCA_043742825.1 Caulobacteraceae bacterium
CGCAAGGCGGTCTGCACATCATCGCCGTCGCTCAGACGTGCGGTCAGGGCGCGCACCGCCTCAACCGGATTTCGCGCGATCAGGGTAGAATCCATCGCCGAGGTCTGAGCGAACACGACAGCCCGCGCCGCGCCGAGCGCACCGGCCATATCAGCTGGCGGGTCATCGAAAAAACCGCCCCACAACAGAGAGATCGTCTCTTCAAATGTCCACGACCCGGCCATTTCATCCAGGCTGTGGCCACGAATCGTCAACCTGCCCGCATCACCATCCACGTCCGAGAGCACGGTCTCTGCCGCCACCACGCCATCTAATCCACTCATCGCCACATCTTTCCGTAAGGTTGAATTCCCGGCGGCGAAATGCGAAGGATACGGACTATCGTCAATCTTGATCAATTCAATCAATATATAAAACATGAGCGAGTGGCTGAATGCTGAAGAGGCCATGCGGCGGCTGGGGATCAAGCCGCAGACCCTCTATGCCTATGTCAGTCGCGGGCGGGTGCAGACCGAAGCGGTGCCGGGCGATCCGCGCCGCAGCCGCTATCTGGCCAGCGACATCGCCGCCCTGGGACGGCACAAGGCGCGGGGGCGCAAAGCCGCGCACATCGCCGCCGACGCCATGGCCTGGGGCGAGCCGGTGCTGGAATCGGCGATCACTCTGGTCCATGGCGGGCGACTTTTCTATCGGGGCCGCGACGCTGTGGAGCTCGCCCAGACAGAAACCCTTGAGGCCGTGGCGCGTTTGCTGCGCGGCGGCGACGGCTATGCCTCGCTCAGCCTGAGCCGGCCCTTGCCTCCCAGTGCGGGGGTGATGCGGTCGCGGATATTCGCCGCCCTGGCGCTAAGGTGCGCCTTGGACGAGCCGCTCGATGCCCCCGGCGAAGCGGCCACGCTGCTGGATATTCTCACCGACGCGGTCACCGCTGATCGCCACGGCGGCGCGATCCATGAGCGACTGGCATGGACCTGGAAATGTGGGCCGCGCGGCAGCGATCTGATCCGCCGCACCTTGGTGTTGATGGCCGATCACGAGCTGAACGCCTCAACCTTTGCCGCACGGATCGCCGCTTCCACCGGCGCGTCCCTGGCCGCCTGTGCTTTGGCCGGGTTGACGACCCTGTCAGGGCCTCTGCACGGGGGTGCCCCGGCGCAGGTACGTTGGCTGGCGGCTCACGCTCAGCAACTGGAGGGCACCGAGGCTATGGCCGCGCGTCTGATCCACTGGCCGGGCGGTCCGGGATTTGGCCATCCCCTCTATCCGCGCGGAGATCCCCGTGCCCGCGCCCTGCTCGAACAGTTCACAGCCAGCGGGCCGATGGACTCCCTGGAGGCGGCAGGTTTGGCGGCCACAGGTGAGACAGCCAATGTGGATTTCGCCCTGGCAGCTTTGAGCGATGCTTTAGACCTGCCCGATGACGCCCCGTTCGCGCTCTTCGCCGTGGCCCGCTGCGCCGGCTGGATGGCCCACGCCTTAGAACAGCGGACGACCGGCGCGCTGATCAGACCCAGAGCCCGCTACAGCGGGGTGATCCCCCGCATCTAAGTCGCCACCGAGGCGCGGGACATTTCAGCGTACTGGCCCCCCTTTCGGTAGCGATAGAGATAGGTGGGCAGGATCGGCTCCATGGCCCGCGCCGCGACACCAAGATCGGCCAGCCCCAAAGCCCCGTCAGCAACCACGTTATCGGCGCGCAACAATTCTACCTGATCGGAGGTGATGGGCGGTGCGATCAGGCCAGTCGCGGCAACCAGATCACCGCCGATACCCAAAAGTCTGGCGATGGCGAAGGGCACCGGGACCAGAAGCCGCGACTGTTCAATCTGGGCCAGCATAAGGTGCATCAGCTCGCGGAAGCTGCGAACCGAAGGCCCACCCAATTCGTAGGTGCGCCCGGCAGTCTCTGCGGACGCCACGCACTTGGCCGCAGCGGCGGCCACATCACTGACAAACACGGGCTGAAACCGCGTGTGGCCTCCACCGATCAGGGGTAGCGCCGGCGAGACCATCGCCATCTGAGCAAAGCGGTTAAAGAACTGATCGGCCGCACCAAAGACCACTGACGGGCGCAGGATCGTCGCCGTCGCGATGACCTCACGCACTGCGGCCTCACCGGCAGCCTTGCTCTGGGCATATCGTGACGGACTGTCTGCATCGGCCCCGATGGCGGATATCTGCACGAAACGTTCGATGCCAGCAGCAGCGGCAGCCGTGGCGACTGCGCGCGCGCCATCGACATGCAGCGCCGTAAATTTCTGCCGGCCCGATTCGAAAAGCACGGCGACGGCGTTAACGCAGGCTTCTGCCCCGTCCAACGCCCGCTGAACCGAGGCGGCATCACGGATATTGGCCTGAACAATCTCAATCTGACCCACATCTCCGAGCATCGGCAGCCTGTAGGCCCGGCCTGGATTGCGCACGGCCACGCGCACCCGCGCCCCCTGCCTGGCCAGGCCACGCACGATCTGACTGCCGACAAATCCCGAGCCGCCAAAAACGCTGACCAAACCCTGCATTCTGCTTTCCGACCTGTGTTGAATTTCGAGCGCCCCGGATACCCGAGCCGCCGCCCCGGCACAACCAGCGAGGGTCACCTTGACCATTTGATTATTTCCATAATATTGGAACAATGGAATCAATCACTGCCATCAAGCGCCTTTCCGCCCTGGCGCAGGAATCCCGCCTCGACGTCTTCCGCTTGCTCGTGAGGGCGGGACCGGAGGGCGTGCCCGCCGGCAAGATCGCCCGAGAACTGGAAACCACGCCCAACACCCTGTCGGCGCAACTTAGTGTTCTTGCCAATGCCGGCATCGTCTCCAGCCGCCGCGAGGGTCGCTCGATCATCTATGCCGCCGATTTCGACTCGATAAGCGAGCTTCTCGTCTACCTGATGGACGACTGTTGCCAAGGTCGGCCCGAAATTTGCACGCCACTTGCCGAGGCGGCTGGCCGCGCCGTCGACTGCTGTGCAGAACCGGTGATCACGCTCAATAAGGTCCGGCGATGAACCCCAAACCCCTGAACGTCCTTTTTTGTGCACCGGCAATTCGGCGCGCTCGATCATCGCCGAAGCGATCATGAATCGCATCGGCCCGCCAAAATTTAAAGCCTTCGCGGCCGGCTCGATGCCCAAGGGCGCGGTTCATCCGCAGACCTTGGAATTGCTAAAACGGAACAATTTCCAGATCACTGATTTTCGCTCGAAAGGTTGGGAGGAATTCTCAGGGCCCGACGCGCCGGCGCTCGATTTTGTTTTCCCGGTCTGTGACAATGCCGCCTCTGAAGTCTGCCCTGTATGGCCGGACCAGCCGATCAGCGCTCACTGGGGCGTTCTGGATCCAGTTGCTGCTGCGGGCAACCTCGCGCAGGTGGGACTGGCCTTCGCCGAGACGTTCCGGATGCTGCACAATCGCATTCATCTCTTCGTCAACCTGCCGCTGGCGACTATTGACCGCCTGTCACTTCAGCGACGGCTCGACGCGATCGGCAAGCTTGACGACACGCAGG
>JAYTXQ010000142.1:0-12946 GCA_043742825.1 Caulobacteraceae bacterium
CGCGGCGCATCGCCAAATACCGCCGGACGTTTTGAGTTGGACGCAAGCTTAATGCATGGGCCTACACAACAGGCGGGGGCTGTGGCGGCGCTCGTTGGCTTTGCTTCGCCTATCCGGGCTGCGCTGGCGGTGATGAGGAACACATCTCATGTACTCTTGGCCGGACAGGGTGCCGCCGACTTTGCCACCGCTCAGGGGCTTGAGCCAATCGCCGAACCCGAGACGTGGTTCACCCGCGCGGGATATGTGACGCCAGACACAGCCGGGGTGCAACTTGCAACGGGAACCGTCGGCTGCGTCTGCCGCGATGAAACCGGTGCCCTAGCCGCTGGCACCTCGACCGGTGGCGTATTTGGTAAACTGCCTGGCCGGGTCGGCGATAGTCCACTTCCGGGGGCTGGGGTGTGGGCCGATAGTGACGTTGCCGTCTCATGCACCGGCACGGGTGAGATGTTCATACGGGCCGCCGTGGCAGCGCAGATTGCATTTCGTGTTCGCTTTAACCGACAGGACCTCTCCAGTGCCGCACAAGCAGCGCTAGAGGATGTTCGTCGCCTCGGGGGAGAGGGTGGTCTGATCGCAATCGACGCTGCGGGACACATAACCACGCCCTACAATTCCGCCGGTATGAAGCGGGCCTATCTGGCTGCGGATGGGTCGCTCACTGTCGCAGTCTTCTGACGGCTTTTGGCCACCATCGAGCGCGGGGGCAAGGGTTCACGGACGTGGCCGCGGCGTGTTAATCGAGGGGAATGGCTGGACGCACTACGCTTGAATTTCTCAAGACCGAGTCAGGATCAGGCTGGTTCTTGGCCTTTTCCGCCGCCTTGGCAATGGCGGCCGCCAATTCGCCCTGGTCATCCGCCTATTTCGCCTTCATCGGCCACACGTTCCCCGTTCGGATCGGAAGTTTCTTTGTTACACTAACGGTTTTGGATTGGGTAAAACAGGGCCTCATGGCCGTGTTTTTCCTTGTTGTTGGGCTTGAGATCAAATTCGAGATCCTGCGCGGAGAACTTTCCACTCCCCGGCGGCTCGCCCTACCGCTCTTGGCGGCCTTCGGTGGGATAATTGTCCCCGCAATCATCTATAGAGCCTGCAATCTTGGACCTCATGGGGTGCCTGCGGGCTGGCCCGTGCCTGTTGCCACCGATATTGCTTTTGCCTTAGCCGCTCTGGCGGTAGCTGCGCCCAGAATGCCGTCTGCCTTGCGTGTGTTTTTGCTCACCTTGGCCATTGCTGATGATCTCGGGGCCATGGCTCTGATTGCAATGCTTTTCACAGCGAGACTCCACTTATTGGCCGTTATCGGCGCGGGCCTAGTTTTGGCCTGCATGGCACTGATCTCGCGATGGAAGCGGGCACCGTTGATGTTCTATGGACTTGGCTTTGCCCTGACCTGGGCCTTAGTTCTAAAGTCGGGCGTCGATACATCAATGGCGGGTATCGGTTGCGCTATGACTATGCCGATAGAGGCCCGTCGTCTTGGGCAGCCCAGCGTGCTTCGGGCCTTCATAGACACGCTACACCCCTATGTCGCCTTCGCTATCCTGCCACTGTTTGCGTTTACCGCAGCAGGATTCCCCATCAGCGGGAACCTGATGCGTCAGGCCTTTTCACCCCTGCCGATGGGAATTTTTCTCGGCCTGATCATTGGTAAACCTTTGGGCATATTTAGTTTTTCTCTTCTTGGCGCAGTGGCCCGGGTGGGGCGAAAACCCGCCGGGAGCAGCTGGGCAGAGCTGTTCGGCGTCGCCTTGCTGTGCGGGGCGGGTTTCACCCTCAGCCTCTATATCGGAGCCCTTGCCTTTGGTCCCAATGACGCCAGCCTGCAGCCGTTGGTTCGACTGGGTGTGCTTGCCGGCACAGTGACATCTGTCCTGGCCGGCGGGGTCCTCTTGCGCCGCTTACAACGTCGCCGCGATCTCGCTGATCTTGATGAAGCGGTTTAAAGCGCGGACCTGACAGCCGCCGCCGCCGCCCTAGCCGCATCGATCACGGCCGGCGAAATGTCACCCATCGTGTAAAAATCGTGCGCCAGGGTGTCGTAGTGGAGATGCTGAACCATCACGCCTGCGGATCCCAGCCGCAATGCAAAGTCACGGCCCTCATCACGCAACATGTCAAAACCAGCCGTGGTCACCAGGGCCGGTGGTAGGCCGCTCAAATCCGACACCTGGGCCGGTGCCGCGCGCAGCGCTTGGGGATGACCATCAGCGGCCAAGCTGGCTTCGAACCAATTCATTGCCCCGACCGTCAGCACAGGACCATCCGGTTCAAGGCGCGACGCGGTAGGTTCTGCGGGCGACAATGCCGGATAGAGCAAAAGTTGAAACTTCAGGTGCCGCTTCGCATCAGCTCGCAAATCGATGGCCACCGATGCTGCCAGATTGCCTCCAGCCGAGCACCCGCCGACGCCGACGCGTGCGGGATCAACGCCGATCTGCTCGCCGTGGTCGAACACCCAGACTGTTGCCGCCAGCGCATCGTCATAGCTGGCTGGAAAGGGGTGTTCCGGTGCCAGCCGATAGTCTACGGCCAGGACCCTGGCCCCGGACATCGACGCTAGGCGCCGACAATGGGCGTCATGGGTATCGAGATCGCCAATTACCCAACCGCCACCGTGAAAATAGATCAGACAAGGGCCCGGGGTCACTGCCTGCGCAGGTGTGTACAGCCGCGCGGACACGTGACCGGCTTTGATGTCTTTGCTCTCGACGTCCTTCGGTGTTGTCTTAACATTATTTGTGGCACGATCCGCACGATACCACTCTCGAACCACCTCGACCGGCAATCGCTCAAGCGGTGGAGAGTCCGGCGGCGTACCTGCTGCGATGGATTCGAACAAAGCTTGAAAATGCGGATCGAGCATGGGGGTCATTTCCGGGGTGAACTTGCCTTGCCACCCTCCCTCCCCGCCGTTGGGAGAGAGGGCGCTGTTTGGACGAGGCCTATTCGGCTGCTTTTGCCGGAGTGTAGCCGAGTATGGCCTTGATCTCGAGATATTCGGCAAAGCCGAAGTCCCCCCACTCGCGGCCATTGCCGCTCATTTTGTAGCCGCCAAACGGGGCGTTCATGTCACCGCCGCCGCCATTGAGAGAGACTTGGCCGGCACGCAGGCGCGAAGCTACCGCCTTAACCTTGTCCATGTCCGTACCCGAAACATAAGCGGCCAGGCCGTATTCTGTATCATTGCCGACATCGATAGCCTCATCGACGCTGCCGTAGCCCATTATCGAGACTACGGGACCAAAGATTTCTTCTTTAGCGACCGTCATTTCGTTAGTTACATTGGCAAAAACGGTGGGCTTAACATAGAAACCTTTGTCCAATCCCTCTGGTCGTCCAACGCCGCCAGTGACCAAGGTTGCCCCTTCGTCGATACCGGCCTTGATTAGGCGCTGGATCTTTTCCCACTGCACCCTATTTACTACTGGGCCAATCTGAGCGTTTCCGTTGGGATCGCCTACCGTCGTAGATTCAGCGGCCTCGCGGGCGATGATGATGGCTTCATCCATTTTGCCTTTGGGAACCAGCATGCGGGTCGGCGCATTGCAGGACTGTCCGGAGTTTTGCATCACATGTTTAATGCCGCCGCCCACGGCACTGGCCATGTCGGCATCTTCCAGAATGATGTTTGGACTCTTACCGCCCAGTTCCTGAGCCACGCGCTTGACCGTCGGGGCAGCAGCCCTGGCCACTTCGATGCCGGCGCGGGTCGAGCCGGTAAAGGAAACCATGTCCACGCCCGGGTGACTTGAGATCGCGGCACCCACATCCAGTCCGGTGCCATTGATCATATTGAAGACACCTGCAGGAACGCCCGCTGCGTGCATGACTTCGGTCCACAGATAGGCAGAAAACGGGGCCTCTTCGGATGGCTTCAGCACCATGGTGCAGCCCGTCGCGATAGCCGGAACGACTTTGCAGGCAATTTGATTGATTGGCCAGTTCCAAGGTGTGATCAAGCCGCAGACGCCGATCGGCTCTTTGACGATCCGCGTCGGGCCGCGATCTTCCTCGAACTTATAGTTCTTCAGCACCTCGATCCCTGTGGCTAGGTGGGCCATGCCAATTGGCGCCTGCGCCCGTTGCGCCAGGCTGGCTGGGGCACCCATTTCCTCAGTGATGGCATTGGCGATATCGCCAAAGCGCTTTTGATATTCCGCCAAAATGCGCTGCAACAGGTCGATGCGCTCTTCACGGCTAGTCTGAGAAAAGGTGATGAACGCTTTTTGTGCCGCCTTTACCGCCAGATCGACGTCCGCAGCAGAACCCGCAGAAATATGCCCGCAGACCGCTTCGGTTGCGGGGTTAATCACGTCCAGGCTTTTGGGCGTGACGGGATCGACCCAATGGCCGTCGATATAGAACTTCATATACTCGCGCATGGGTCTCTTCCTTTTGGTTGCTGTGCTTTAGGTCGTTAAGCTGGGTCCCGCTAGCCTACGCGGGCGGGGGCTGTAAAAACTCCATATTAGCCATCGCGGTGCGGACGGGAAGGGGGCAAAATGTTTTCGTCTACCTTTCGGTACATCCTGCTCACTTGCCGAGCCCGCATCGCAGCGGTAAAACCGAACGGGAAGGCGTCCACGCCGAACGGAGCTGAAGATAGATGTCGATCGAAGCTGTATTGCTGATCCTGGGGTTCATAGCCATTATCGGCTTACTGAACCTGCGAGAATTCGGACGCATGGACTGAGCCCTCCCTTGCATCGCGGTTGGGCCCTGGTCACCGGCGCGGCGCGGCGTATCGGGGCGTCACTGGCCCTGGCAGCCGCTCAGTCTGGCTATGATGTTCTGATCCACCACCGTGCCTCTCCGGACGAGGCTGAATCTGTCGCTGCCCAGGTTCGCGGCCTGAACCGGCGAGCGGCAACCTTCGCCGCCGACCTGAGTCAGCCCGGGGATATCGCTGCGTTGATCGCTGCGGCACCGGGACCTGTCAGACTGCTGGTCAATTGTGCCTCACTTTTTACCGACGACCGTATCGGCTCGCTGTCTGCAGAGGGGTGGGACGCGGTCATCGCTACTAATTTGCGCGCGCCGATCCTACTGGCCCAGGCATTTGCAGCTGCGCTATCACAGGATGATTTCGGCCTGATCGTGAATGTGACCGATCAAAGGGTGTGGCGACTGAACCCACAGTTTTTCAGCTACACCATCAGCAAGGCCGCCCTATGGACGGCAACCCAGACCTTGGCGCAGGCTTTAGCGCCGAATATTCGCGTCAACGCGATTGGCCCAGGCCCCGTACTTGCATCGGTTCATCAGACCGTAGCGGACTTTGCTGCCGAGGCTGGCAGTATCCCTCTTGGCCGCAGCCCGCAGACCCAAGAGATTGCCGATGCTTTACGCTACCTTATCGATGCACGCTCGGTGACTGGTCAGATGATAGCGGTAGATGGTGGTCAGCACCTGTCTTGGCGCACGCCCGATATTGTGAACCCGTAGATTATGACGACCTCTGCTATGGTATTTGTTCGAGGCTTAGCCGTAGAGGCTGAAATCGGCGTCTGGGCTGAGGAGATTGGCCGTCGTCAGACTCTGATGATTGACGTGGAAATAGAGATCATTCCATCTTCTTGGCGTAAGCTTGCCGATACGATCAATTATGAGTGTGTGGTCACCCATGCCCGGGCCATCGCTAACAGTGGCCATATCGGCCTGGTTGAAGCCTTCGCGCAACGCTTGGCAGACGCTTGCCTAGCCGAAAGCGGGGTCCAGCGGGTCCGGGTCCGCGTGGAAAAACCCAGCGCCCTCGCCCCTCACGCGCTCGCAGCGGGCGTGGAGATTGTGCAGGTTCGTTGAGGTGTGTCTCAATGGGTTCTGGGCAATGGCCTACCGGCCTATCGCGTAAAATCTTTGCGCTCGATGCTCCTGCAGCTGTTCAGCATTGAGACTCATCAGCGGGGCCAGCTCAACTTCAATGGCGTCCCCGACACGACTGATTGCGAGTGCCGGATCAGAGTGGGCACCGCCTACCGGCTCGGGGACAACCCGGTCGACAATTTTCAGGCGGATCAGGTCATCAGCAGTAATCTTCATTGCGACGGCAGCCCCTTGGGCTAAGCTGCGGTCGCGCAGAAGGATTGAGGCGCAACCTTCCGGCGAGATCACAGCATAGATGGCGTGTTCCAAAATCAGCACACGATTGGCGGCGGCAATACCGATCGCCCCGCCGCTCATACCCTCACCGGTCACGGTAGCAATCATCGGCACGCCTAAGGTCAGGCAACGCTCAGTGCCCCTGGCGATGGCCTCGGCCACGCCGCGTTCCTCCGCTCCGATACCAGGATAGGCCCCACCGGTATCGATGAATGACAGGACCGGCAGGCTGAACTGTTCGGCCAGATCCATCAGCCGGATGGCTTTGCGATAGCCCTCCGGCCGCGCGGCACCGAAGTTGTGTTTAATGCGCGTGGTCGTGTCGTGGCCTTTTTCCTGCCCGATGATCATAACCGGCTGACCGCGAAATCTGCCCAGTCCCCCGACAATCGCCTGATCATCGGCAAATGTGCGGTCACCGCGCAGTTCAACAAATTCTTCAAACAGACCGGCAGCGAAATCGACGAAGTGCGGTCGCTGAGGATGGCGGGCTATCTGGGTCTTCTGCCAGGGGTCGAGCTTTGCATAGGTCGCAACACGCAGCTCGCCCAGACGGTCGCGTAACGCCGCGATCTCGGCATCGAACGCCCCCTGACCGGCGGTCTCCGACAACCGGTGCAGCTCTTCGATCTTGCTTTCAAGTTCGGCGATAGGCCGCTCGAACTCCAGATAATGTGCCGCCATGGACCCCCGAGCGTTACTCGCCCCGTTCAGAGGGGACTGTTGTTAGTCGCGAAGCCCTGGCGGAGCAAGTTTTGTAACCACTCACATTAAGGTGTTCGGGCCTTCGAGAGTGGGTGATGGGTCTCGACAACTTCGCGCAGGTGATCCTGGGCGACATGGGTATAGATCTGGGTCGTGGCAATGTCGGCATGGCCGAGCAGAGTCTGGACGACGCGCAGGTCGGCCCCGCCTTCAAGCAGATGCGTGGCGAAGGCGTGCCGCAGGACGTGGGGGCTGACGCGGGCTGGATCAATACCCGCGTTGAGGGCCGCCTCATCCAACAACTGGGCGAACCGTCGGGCGGTCAGCCGCCCGGATTTTCCACGCGACGGGAATAGCCAAGGGCTGGTCTTGACTCCCTTAGGCATCAGGCTGGGACGTAGGGGCAGCCAGGTCTTGATCGCTGCTCGCGCCGGCGCGTTCAGAGGCGCTAAGCGTTCCTTGCCGCCCTTGCCCTTGACCATCAGAAATGCCGGATCCTGACCAACAGACGCCAGAGTCAGACCTACCAGCTCCGAAACCCGCAGGCCAGAGGCGTAGACGACCTCAACCATGGCCCCCAGGCGCGCACCAGCTGCTCCGTCACGAGTGATCGCGGACCTGATCAACCGCTCGACCTCGTCGCGGGTTAGGATCTTAGGCAGAGGCCGTCCAAGTCTTGGGGCCTCGACGCGCCGCGATGGATCATCGCTCCGCCAGCCTTCGCCCATGACGAAACGATAAAATTGCCGCGTCGTCGCACGACGCCGTGCTGCGGTGGTCGGGGCGAGACCCTGGGCACCCGCCAGGCTGAAGTAGGCCTCTATATCCGCAGGGCTGGCCGTCGCCAGATCTTGCCGTCGCCCTTTGAGGAAACCGCTAATATCGGCCAGGTCACGCCCATAAGCGATCAGTGTGTTAGTTGCAGCCGCACGTTCAGCGGCCATCATCTCCAGAAAGGCTTCTATCCAGTCGCCGCCGCTCATTGGGTGGGTTCGCCGATCTGTCTGTTTACCGATTCGATGCGCGGGAAGTTGGCACGCGAGGCGGGGCTCGTGTAAGCCGCTTTTTGGCATGAGCGAGATTTTCCCAGCTAAACCGAAAACCATAGCCCTCGTGGGCATGATGGGCGTTGGCAAGAGCAGTGTTGGCCGCCGTCTGGCCGCTGCGCTACATCTGCCGTTTCGTGACGCCGACACGGAGGTTGAAATCGCCGCCGGACGGACGATCATGGAGATATTCGAAGAGTTGGGCGAGAGCGCGTTTCGCGAAGGCGAGCGGCGGGTAATCGCGCGGCTGCTAGACGATCCACCGCACGTCCTGGCCACCGGCGGCGGTGCATTTATGCATCCGGTGACCCGGGCTCTGATCCGTCAGAGAGCGATTTCAGTCTGGCTTAAAACAGACCTGGAGGTGCTGGCGCGCCGCGTTGGCCGGCGTTCGACCCGACCTCTACTGCAAGGCAAGGACAGTTTGTCAGTACTGACGGCCTTGGCGGCGGAACGCTACGAGGCCTATGGGGAGGCCGATATCTGCATCGACACAGCTGACGGCCCTCACTCGGTCGCAGTGGATCAGATTATCCAGGCGCTGAAAACCCATTCTTTCAGCACGGTGGCACCATGAAAAGCGCCGTCACGGTAGCTTTGGCGGGGCGTAGCTATGATGTTTTGATCGGTGCCCACCTGATCGAAACTTGCGCAGATCGCATCGCGCCATTTCTCAAACGTGCAAGAATTGCCGTCGTCATGGATCAGACGGTTAAGGCGAAGCATGGCGAGAGATTGCTCGACGCACTTTCGGCTGCGGGCATGACCGTAAGTGAGATCGTTATCGCGCCTGGTGAACAGGCTAAGAGTTTCGCCGGTCTGGAAGCTCTTTGTACGCAGCTGCTAGATTTAGAACTTGAGCGGGGCGACCTGATTGTTGCCTTCGGTGGCGGAGTGGTAGGAGATCTGGCGGGATTTGCTGCGGCCATTTTCAAGCGCGGCATCGACTTTGTCCAGATTCCCACGACCCTTTTAGCCCAGGTGGACTCTTCTGTTGGCGGCAAGACGGCTATTGATACTCCTGCAGGTAAAAACCTGATCGGGGCCTTTCACCAGCCACGGCTGGTTCTCGCGGACCTGACTTGCCTGGACACGCTACCGGACCGGGAAATGGTATGCGGCTATGGTGAAGTTCTTAAGTATGCCCTGTTAGGGGATCGGGTTTTCTTCGACTGGCTGGAAGATCACGGCACAGAGGTTCTGGCCCGCGATCCAGCGGCTTTGGCGCATGCCGTGCGCCATTGCGTGAGCATGAAGGCCAAGATTGTTGCCGCTGATGAGCGGGAAGCCGGGGTGCGCGCTCTGCTCAATCTGGGTCACACGTTCGGACATGCGATAGAGGCTGAAACCGGGTTTGGCGAGGCGTTGAAGCATGGCGAAGCCGTAGGCCTTGGCTGTGCCATGGCCTTCCGCCTCTCCGCTCAGCTTGGGCTCTGTGCACATGAAGATGTCTCGCGAGCCGAAGCGGCGGTCATACGTGCGGGCCTGCCTGAACATCTGGGCGCGCTGCCTGGCAATGATTTTTCCGCCGAGGCCCTCATCCGCCATATGGCCCAGGACAAAAAAACGGAAGGAGGAAACCTGACCTTTATACTGGCGCGCGGAATCGGCGACAGCCTGGTGCAGAAAAACGTCGACCGCGCTAGCGTGCGACGGTTCCTGATCGCCGAAGGAGCAAGACCGTGATCGCCGCAATCGGGTTCATGGCGCTGATCATTCTCGCACTATTGGTGGTTTCTGCTGTGTTTTCTGCCGCCGAAACCGCCCTCACCCGTGCCAGTCGCGGGCGCATGCGGCAATTGGAGCGTGACGGCGATCATGCCGCACGGAGGGTCAATCGGCTGCTTGGCGATCAGGAGACCATGATCGGGGCGGTCCTGATCGGCTACAACCTGATCAACATCATCTGTTCGGCCCTGGCGACGTCCTTTATCACCAAGGTCATCCCCGGAGGCTGGGGTGTGGCCCTGGCTGCAGGCGTTATGACCGTCTTAGTCGTCGTTTTCGTCGAGGTTCTCCCCAAGACTCTGGCCATCGTCCACGCCGACAATGTCGCCCGGTCACTCTCGGGACCAATTTTAGTCGCCGTCTGGGTCCTGGGCCCAGTGATAACCGCGATCCAATGGGTCGTCCGTCATACGCTAAATCTGTTTGGCGTTCAGATGGATATGCAGACCGACGTATTGGCGGCGCATCAGGATATCCGCGGCACCGTAGACTATCACCATTCCGAGGGGGCCATGGGCAGCGGCGACCGCCGGATGCTGGGCGGAGTGCTCGATCTGTCGGATATGGACGTCTCAGAAGTCATGGTCCATCGGCGCACGATGAGCCTGATCGATCTGGACCTGCCCCCTCGCGAGCTCATGGCCAGGGTATTGGAGTCTGAGCATTCGCGCTTCCCACTCTTCCGCGGCGATGCTGAAAATATCGTTGGCGTACTGCATTCAAAAGATCTGCTGCGCGCCCTGGCGAAAGTCGGCGGTAAACCGGAAAACCTGGACCTCGCTGCGCTTGCCCGTGAACCCTGGTTCATACCCGAGACGACCAAGCTGAAGGCCCAGTTAGGGGCATTCCTCAAGCGTCGTCGGCATTTCGCCCTGGTCGTCGACGAGTATGGTGCTCTGAAGGGCTTGGTCACCTTGGAGGATATACTCGAAGAAATTGTTGGTGAAATCGAAGATGAACACGATCAGGCTATAGAGGGCCTGCGCCCCCACGCCGACGGCGGGGTCTATGCCGATGGATCATTGACGATCCGGGATCTCAACCGGGCCATGGACTGGAACCTGCCTGACGAAGACGCCGTGACAATTGCGGGCCTGGTGATTCATGAGGCTCAGACCATTCCAGACCCCGGCCAGACCTTCCTGTTCCATGGTCACCGGTTCTCCATCTTGCGCCGCAGTCGCAACCAGGTGACCGCGTTGCACATATCGCCGCGTCTGGGAGGGTGAGGCATCGACTTAGGGCTATTTCGGCGTCGTCGTTGGCGGTGACGCCGGCTTCGCTGGGTCAGCCGGGCCAAACGAGGCAAAGCCCGTCGGGGCAGGGCTCGGCGCACTGGTGACCTTCGCACGGTGCACGAGGGGTTTGTGGACCGGTTTCCTCGCGTGATGCACGAGGGGATGGGTTACAGGCACGACAGCTGCGGGGGAGACTGGCAGTGGGATCGGTGTGGTGGCAACGACTGGCCTTGGTGCCGGGACTGCCAGCGGCACAGATTTTGGGGCGAGCCAGAGGCCGGCAAAGAGGGCGGCGATCGCGGCGCTGAGGGCGGCGGCAATCCAGGCGACAGGTCTTTGTTGCCGGTGGACGACCGGGTCGCGCTTCTGGCGGATAGGGGATGTCCGCGTTGCGGGGTTGGGTTCAAGGTCGGCGGCCACCGCTTCAACCGTCTTGATCCGCTTGGCTAAGGCCCCGCCCAGGTCCGCGACCTCCATCGCCAGACGCCGTGTGTTGCCATCGGCGCGAATTTCCGTCTGGGAAATATCCCTGGCCAGGGCTTCGACGCGCGCGCTTAGGGCCGTCAGTGAGGCCTGGACTTCTGACAGGGTCTCGGCAATCGATTCTGATAGCAGGCCCTGCTGGTTGTGCAGTCGATCAATCGGATCAGACGAATCCGTAGAGTCTGCCTCGGACCCGCTGCCCGACCGGTGCGCCTGGGCTTTCACACCAATACTCCTTGTGCGTCTGATCCTGACGGTAGTGATCGATTGCCCCCATGTAAACGCATCGCTATCATCCGCTAAAGTGGCCTGAGGGGCAATGAGCTGGATTTTAACCTGCGCCCTCGGGGGCTGCGCCATCCTGTCAACGGGAGTGTGCGGTTGGCTTGGGGCCCGCCCGCCCAAGCCCTTCGCCCCACCGCGACTGGTTCCCTGGCGGTTTCTAATGTTGTTGTCATTCACGGTGTTGATTGCGGCCCTGGTCCACTTGATGGCCATGCTCCGGGCAGCCTAGTCGGAGAGTCAGAATGCGCCGAGGTCCCCGCCTCTGATTGACTATCACCTCAGCGCCGGCCTACCCGGACAAGAGCTAGCTGTTAGTGGAGGCGACGCCCTCGGCGTGTTTCGCTGGACCAATATACCCCATGGGTTCGACCCTGCCTGATCGGCGGCATACGGTAATGATTTCCGGGGAACTCACGCGCCGCCGCGATGCTGGCGACAGCAGGTGAATTGTTGTCGCAACGAGGGTTGCAAGCACGGACCGCAAACGCTCAGCGCGCCGAGCTTCTCGGTCATTGATGATATTCTTGAGTGTCGAGATCGTGTTGAGAACCGCGTTAAGTCTTGGGGCCGGATTGAACTCGAATTCCAGACCCGCGCCGCTGAGTAACAAGCCAATGCCATTGGCGCTGAAGACCTCACGGTGCCGCGGGAAATCCACGTCACGCGCCCAACGGCCCGCTGCGCCGAACAGATAGCTCTCGGCGTTGGGTGTCGCGATCCAAATGCCGCCATGTGGGGCCAGAACCTGCACCAGTCTCGCAAGGACCTGTGCCGGTTGATCGACGTGCTCAACCACATGACTAAGGGTGATCCAATCAAACAGGCCGCAGGATTCGATGTCCGAAACATCCACCCATTTGAAGGCAAGCGGTGCTGGAGGCGCTTCGGTCAAATCGGTCCCGAACGCTGCGACGGATGGCCGGGTCTCCACCAGACGAGCCAAATAGTCGCCTGCACCGCAGCCATAGTCTAATATCCGCCCAGCCCGCCGAGGCGTGAGACGATCCAGATAACTCAATCGGCTTCGGTCCAGCAGTCGCCGAATCACGCCGAGCCAGATCGATCTTTTTCTGGGGGCCGTATAGTAATTTCGGTAGGCCTCAATAAGGGTGCCGGGTGTCGGAACAACCTCAGGAAACAAGGCTCCACACTGCGGGCAGCGCTTCAGAACGCTTTGGACCGTGGTCGTGGCGAAGTTCAGGTCCCGAACCGCAAAGACAGGACTCGCCTCAGCGCTTTCAGCCAGACAACTGCACCCGTTGGCAACCCACTCCATAGACGAAGGTCACTGACTGACGAAGCTGGACAGTTGCATCCCGATCAGTCCCCGTTCGCCTGGTGCGCCTGCGGGCA
>JAYTXQ010000143.1:0-2589 GCA_043742825.1 Caulobacteraceae bacterium
TTTAAGGGCTTTGCTGACGGCATCGGCACGGGCATCGCCGACTACCCCACTTTGGCGATCGACGGCAGCGCGCTTTACATCGGAACGAATAACTATACGTACAGCCCAGCGCAATGCGGTGGGATGGGGTTTTGCGGCACGACCCTGAATGTCATCCGCCGCTCCGACATTTTCGCGGCAGGTGGACCTGGCACTGCCAGCCTCAAGCAGTTCGTCACCCCCTATGACGGCGTAACCGAAAATGGTTACGCCATTCAGGGCGTGAACCAGGCGAAAGGTACCGACAAGGGCAGGATCCTTGCCGTCGGCCTGCTGAACAAAGGTCCAGTGACCTATTCGATCACCAATCCGGGACAGGCGAGCGCGACGCAGACGGCCTCGGTCTTGGTCGATACCACGCCCTATGATGCGAATGTCGCTGCGGCGCAGCCGAACGGTGCGCGGACGATCGATTCGTTCGACGACCGATTCTCCGGTGCCGTCTGGGAGTTCAGCGGCAAGATCTATGCCGTGCACACGATCACCGCTCCGGGTGCCTCACACACGGAACTGGAATTCTACGTGATCGATGCCGCCACCAATGCCGTCGTGCAAAAAGGGACGATTGGCGACAGCTTGCATGACTATTTCCAGGGCGCGCTGACGGTAAACAGCAGCGGCCAGGTAGTGATCTCCTACAACCGCTCCGGGTTTGGGCTGGACGGTAATGTGTCCGTTTTGGCTCAGGCCTTCAACCCGATCAAGGGCGGCAACGGTGCGATTACAAAACTCGGCGCGGAAATTGTTCTCAAGGTCAGCCCGATCGACGATTATCACAACGGCAGCGCGCAGTTCTCCGATCCTGTTGGACGCCAGCGCTGGGGGGATTATGCCGAGGTGACCGTGGATCCAAACAATGCCCAAAACTTCTGGATCATCGGTGAATACGCTCTGGGATATTTGCCCAGTCCCACCGCTAGCTTCTCGCGCTGGGGCACGTGGATCGCCGACATCAACGTCGCCAATGTGCCTGAGCCCTCAACCTGGACGGTGATGCTGATTGGCCTGGGCCTGGTGGGGGGCACGCTTCGCCGCCGCCGCACCGTCGCGGCCTGAGTTCCAGTCTTTAGCGGAATAGAAGAGGCGGGGTCGTTCGGCCCCGCCTTTTTTTGTGCGCTCCGCAGTGCCCGCCGTGCTATATGATGGTGGCATGATCAGCTCAATCCTGCTGCTTGCCGCATCTCTCCAGGGGGTCTGGGCCGGTGACCAGACCATCGTGACTTTTACCGCCAAAGGTGCCCGGATCGAGCAGGGTTGTGCCGACGGGACCATTTCTGTCCCCGTGCGGTTGGATCGGCACCGTCGTTTTTCCGCGACCGGCACCTACGATGCGCAGAAACCTGGCCCTCAATTGGAAACCGACGAGGGCCCGCCCCCGGCGATTTTCTCTGGCAAAATTGTCGGCCAGACACTTCGGCTGACCATTCGACCGTTGGGCGGTGCGGAACACACCTACACCTTACAGCAAGACGCCAAAATGAAACTGCTTCGCTGTTACTGAGGCCTCAGGCCTAGGTGCTCTGATTCAGTCTCCGTATCTCTTCCGTGCAAAGCCATCGGGCTCTAACTTCATCTCGGCCCGCTCAACGCGCGTGGCGTTTTGGGGGGCTTTCGTCGGGCGACAGCTTCTGCAGCGCTAAGCGCCGGACGTCCCCACTGCGCTGCCTCGTCCGGGTCATCCAGTGCGGTTTCAGGTAGACGCCAATAGCCCAACTCCAGCGTCTGGCCCGCTTTAGGTCCGGATCTGGGTGTCCACAAAAATGGCCCTGACCCTTCGACTGCCAGGTCCGCTTTCAGTGTCGCATCGACTTTCAGGTAGATGGTGCCATCGGTAATCATGGCGAACATGGTTCCTTCCTGAAAGACCCCAGCGCCGCCAAAAAAATGTCGCAGCGTCACATGCCCCATCTGACCGAACAGTTCCTCGACAAAATCGCGCAAGCCAGGGTCAATCACGTCGCTGCGCTCCTGTTGCACCTGCTGCAGGTGTGGGCATCCAAATCGGTCAAGGCTTGCTGGCGGATTTCCGCTTACCGCCTGTTCCGCAATACCTACCCCACCTGCCCACGATGCCGCAGCATGGCGTCGGCCAGGACGCAGGCGGTCATGGCTTCGACGACAGGGACGGCGCGGATGCCGACGCAGGGGTCGTGGCGGCCTTTGGTGCGCAGGTCGATCTCTTCGCCAGCTTCGTTGATCATCCGCCGCAGGGTGAGAATCGAGGAGGTGGGTTTGAAGGCGACGCGGGCAATGACGCTCTGGCCGGTGGAGATGCCGCCCAGGATGCCGCCAGCGTGGTTAGCCAGGAACACCGGGCCGTTCGGGCCAGCCCGCATTTCGTCGGCGTTTTCCTCTCCGGTCAGAGCGGCGGAATCAAAGCCGGCTCCGATCTCTACGCCCTTGGCTGCGTTAATCGACATCAGGGCGCTGGCCAGTTCGCCGTCCAGCTTGCCATAGATCGGTGCGCCCCAGCCGGCCGGGACGCCGACCGCTTCGACTTCAACCACCGCGCCAGTTGACGATCCAGCTTTGCGGATCGTCTCCAGATGA
>JAYTXQ010000144.1:0-16626 GCA_043742825.1 Caulobacteraceae bacterium
TTAAGGAAATCGGTGTCACGCCCAACGGTTATAATATCAATGCCGATTGTGGATCGACCCATCCGGCAGAGATGATCAAAGCGGTGCGCGAGTACCGGGCCGATATCGGTATCGCCCTGGATGGCGACGCCGACCGCGTGCTGATCTGCGACGAAAAGGGTCAGATCATTGACGGCGATCAGATCATGGCCCTGATCGCTTCGTCGTGGCTGCAACAGGGCCGCCTCGCGGGCGGCGGGATTGTCGCCACCGTGATGTCGAATCTGGGGCTTGAGCGCTTTTTGCAGGCAAAGGGTCTGACTCTGGAACGCACCGCCGTGGGCGACCGCTCGGTCATGGCGCGCATGCGCGAGGGAAAGTTCAACCTGGGCGGGGAAGCCTCTGGCCACATCATCCTGTCTGATTATTCCACTACCGGCGATGGCCTGATCGCCGCCTTGCAAGTGATGGTGGAATTGGTTCGTTCAAAAAAACCGATGAGCGCCCTGGCCCGCCAATTCGATCCCGTCCCCCAGAAAATGGAGAACGTCAGGTTCACTAAGGGCAAACCCTTGGAAAATGCCGCCGTCAAAGCCGCGATAAAGGACGCCGAAACCCATCTGAACGGGCGCGGCCGCGTCCTTGTCCGCGCCTCAGGAACCGAACCCCTCATTCGCATTATGGCCGAGGGCGATGACGCGGCGATGATCAACAAGGTCGTCAAGGAAATCGCCGGAGTGGTCCGGGCCGCGACGGCGGTGGGGTAGGCCGCGGGTATCCGCAGATAACAGATTGCGCCTAGGCCTGCGGAACCCACAGCACTGCTGGATCGTTAGGCCCACAATTGAACCAACCTCTTGCTGACAACCATGAATTGTGGGGCGATTGGTGTTGTCGCTGAACTGTTTGTGATCCATTTTGGGTCATTGTCGCCGGGGCGCACTTTGTGTGTTTTGCCGTCACCAAACGCCAGAATTCCTGGAGTCTGAATTGGATAATCCTGTACATCTTTTAGGTCTGGCAACCGCCGCGCCGCCTCATATCCTCAACCAAAGCGACGCCCGCGCCGCGGCGCGCGAGATGTTCGGTTCCCGCTATGCTGCCTTTGATCGGCTATCGGCGGTTTTCGATAATGCAGGCATTCGAACCCGACATTCGATCCGGCCCATCGAGTGGTTCAGGGCTGAACGCGGCTGGCCAGAACGCACGGCAGTCTATCTTGAGGGGGCCATTGGTCTATTTGTCCAGGCGGCCAATCAAGCCTTGGCCAATGCCGGTTTGTCGGCCGATCAGGTCGATACCATTGTCACCGTGTCATCCACGGGCATAGCCACACCCAGTCTTGAGGCGCGCGCGGCCAAGGTCATGGGCTTCCGTGACGATGCCAGACGGGTGCCTGTTTTCGGGCTGGGCTGCGCCGGGGGTGTTTCGGGTTTTGCGATTGCGGCTCGCCTGGCCAAAGCCGATCCCGGTTCCAAGGTGCTGTTGGTGGTTGTCGAACTCTGCACGCTTGCGTTTCGCCTCGACCAACTGACAAAGGCAAACATTGTCGCCACGGCTCTGTTCGGTGATGGTGCGGCGGCCTGCGTGTTGGGTACCGGCACAACGGGTCTGGCCAGGGTCGGTGCAATGGGGGAACACCTGTGGCCAGATACCCTCGACATCATGGGCTGGACTGTCGATCCGCAAGGCTTTGGCGTCATTTTTGCTCAAGCTATTCCGCATTTTGCTCGAAGCCAGATGGGTCCTGCCGTAGCGAGCATTCTGCAGCGCGGTGAGCTGACCGTAGCGGAAATTGATCGCTTCATTTGTCACCCCGGCGGCGTCAAGGTCATCGAGGCGCTGGAACAAACGCTGACGCTGGATGCCGGTGCATTGGACCACGAGCGTGATGTTCTGGCGGAGTATGGCAACATGTCAGCCCCAACGGTTCTCTTCGTACTTGAGCGGGCGATTGCTGCGGGTCTGCCGCCACGGTCCGTTATTACGGCTATGGGACCGGGCTTCAGCGCCAGTTGTGCCGTCTTGGAGACCGCTGGGTGATTGTTTCGATCCTGATCCTGGCGGCTGTCAGCCTTGAGCGTCTGGCGGAGTTGGTCCTGGCTCGCCACAACACCGCAAAACTCTTGGAGCGTGGCGCCCATGAGCACGCCGCGGGCCATTATCCGATGATCGTGCTGTTGCATGGGTCTTGGCTCGCCGGTCTTTGGTTACTGGCGTGGAACCGGCAGGTTGAGTGGGGATGGCTGGGCCTGTTCGCGCTGCTCCAGACCCTGCGTGCCTGGGTTTTACTCACCCTAAAAGGGCGTTGGACTACGCGCATCATCATTATGCCCGGCGAGTCACTGGTGCGAAGAGGGCCCTACCGCTTTTTATCTCATCCAAATTACCTAGTCGTCGTCGGCGAGATTGCGGTCTTGCCTCTGGCGTTCGGCCTGAACTGGTTTGCCGCAGTCTTCACGTTGCTCAATGCCGCCGTGCTGTGGGTTCGTATTGCGGCAGAAAACACAGCTTTGGCCGGACTGACCGATGCACGCCGCCGCGCCTGAGTCAAAACCGGGACTGACCACGTGGTTGGGCTTCGCGCTCATGGGCGTTGGGATGTTTATGGCCATACTCGACGTCCAGGTCGTAGCCACGTCCTTGCCGACGATTCAGTCAGCTCTGCATGTCGCGCCCGACCAGATGAGCTGGATCCAGACGGCCTACCTGATCGCGGAAGTGATCTCCATTCCGCTGACGGGCTTTCTGACCCGGATGCTATCGATGCGATGGCTTTTTGTTTTGGCCGTCAGCCTATTTACCTTCGCTTCAGCTGGGTGCGCCGCAAGTCACGGGTTTTCGGAGCTGATCGCCTGGCGTGTCGTGCAGGGGTTTGCCGGGGGCACGCTGATCCCGGCAGTATTTTCAGCCGTGTTTCTGTTGTTTCCGCCACGACTGGAAGGGCTCGCTACAACGATTGCCGGTGTGCTGGCGGTGCTGGCACCAACCGTCGGACCGATTGTCGGTGGCTGGATTACTGAGACCTATTCGTGGCACTGGCTGTTCCTGATCAACCTGTTGCCGGGAGTGCTTTCGGCCTTGGGGGCGATGGTCCTGTTGCCAAGGGCACCAGCCGATTTGAGTGAGGTGCGCAGGCTGGATAGCCTGTCCTTGATCCTGATGGCGATCAGCCTTGCGGCTCTGGAGATCGCGCTAAAACAGGCCCCCCAGCACGGGTGGGACTCGGCGCAAGTGCTGGGACTGCTGGCGATCTCCGCTGTGACGCTGCTGGCCTTTGCGCGGCGGACCTTTAGTGCGGCGCACCCGGTAGTTCAGGTTCGCACCCTTGGCCAGCGTAATTTCTTGATCGGTTGCGTGCTCAGTTTCGTCTTGGGAGTGGGTCTGTTCGGATCGGTCTATATGATGCCGGTGTTTCTGGCTTTGGTGCGTGGTCACAGCGCCCTGCAGATCGGAGAAATCATGTTGGTCACCGGCGTGGCGCAGTTGGCCACCGCGCCTATCGCTGTGGCCCTGGAGCGCCGGATCGACGCTCGCCTGCTGGCGGCGGCGGGGTTCCTGGTCTTCGCCCTTGGCCTGGGCGCGAGCGCATATCAAACGGCGGATACTGATTTTCACCAGATGATCCTGCCTCAGGTTCTGCGCGGTGTGGCGATCATGTTTTGCCTCCTGCCACCGACCCGCCTTGCTCTGGGCCAACTGAGATTGATTCAGGTTCCGGATGCCAGCGGCCTTTTCAACCTGATGCGCAATCTGGGCGGGGCCATCGGACTGGCGCTGATCGATACGGTAATTTACGGGCGTTCCCCGGTGCATGCGCGGGCAATCATTGCGCGATTACAGAGCGGCGATGTGGTGACAGCCAAAGCCGTAGGCATACCCATAGACATGTTCGTGCAGCACACCGGGCCAATCGATCCGTTCACCCGAGCGGCGCTGGAGCCCATGGTGCAGAAGCTCGCCTTGGTGCATGCGATCAACGATGCGTGGTGGCTGGTCGCCTTGCTGACCTTTTCCGCACTGTTGATTTTGCCCTTTGCCAGGGTTGCACCAACGGCGAACAGCCGTTGAGGCGAGACCTCACCGGTGGACTTACCTTCCGTCAGCGGACTAAACCTATTCTCAAGCGCATATTTGGCGAGACAAAATGACTGACCTTCAAGCTAACCAGGATTTGGACGTTTTTGCCGGCGAGGCGCGGGCGTGGCTGGCGGAACACTTTCCAAGCAGCCTGAAAGGCAAAGGCGGGTTGATGCTGGCCGAGGAGGGGGCGCCAGAGGGCGAAATGCTGCTGTGGCGAGAGCGAATGGGAGCCAAGGGATGGGGCACCCCGACGTGGCCGACCCAATACGGCGGTGGTGGGCTAAGCCAAGCCCAGGCGCGGGTGCTGCAAAAAGAAATGGCCAGGATTGGCGCATTCAACCCCCTGACCCACGGCATGGGGGTCACCATGATCGGGCCGACCATCCTCGATTACGGAACCGAGGAACAGAAACAGCGCCATATCCCGCCGATCGTGCGTGGCGAGGTGCGTTGGTGTGTCGGCTATTCCGAGCCGGGTGCCGGGTCTGATCTGGCCTCTTTGCGGACCAGGTGCGAGGACGCCGGTGATCACTGGCTGGTCAATGGGCAAAAGGTCTGGACCTCCGGCGCACAGTGGTCGCACTGGTGCGGGGCGCTGGTACGCACCGATCCTTCAGCCAAGAAACACGACGGGATCAGTTTCCTGCTCATCGATATGCACCAGGCAAGCGTCGAGACCCGGCCCATTGCCCTGATCGCTGGTGCCTCGCCCTTCTGCGAGACCTTTTTTTCCGATACCCACGCAGCCAAGGACGATCTGCTCGGACAACTGAACAAGGGATGGGACGTCGGCAAGCGACTGTTGCAGCACGAGCGCGCCAGCCAGACCGGCGTCTCCATGGGGGGGGCATCGACCCCCTTGCAGGATATCGCTAAGCGTTATGTCGAGACTGATGCCGCCGGTCGCATCACCGATACCGATCTGCGCGCCCGCCTGACGCGGCATCTGATGGATGCCCAGGCACATACCCTGACGCTCGGCCGCGCCGTGGTCGAGGCCCGCGGTAATGCCAGCCCTGGCAATACCGCGTCAGTGCTCAAGAATTCAGCCACCATTGTCGCGCAGGCGCGCGCTGAACTGACTCTGGAAATCATGGGTCACCAGGGCCTTGGCTGGGAAGGCGAGGGGTTCGCCCGCGAAGAGATCGAAGCGGTGCGTGGATGGCTGGGCGGCAAGGCGATGTCGATCTATGGCGGCTCAGCGGAAATCCAGGCTAATATCGTCAGCAAACGCATCCTCGGCCTGCCGGAAACGACGCAGCAGGGCTAGCGCAGTCTGCTGGCTGTTGCGGCTCCCTCAGGGCGTTCTCGAACCGGTGGGACAGCGATAGCGACACGCGCCTCCGCTCAAACTGCGCTGCGGTGCAAACAACGATATGCGCGAGGCTTGGACGTTCATCATTGATCTCGCACCGGCCCAGGGACCGGGGAGGCCGCGTGGATGCAACAATGTGATCACAAATCCATCATTGCGGAATAGACAATCCATTACTATCGACGCGAACGGAAAGTGCTGGATGCGATCCGGTTCAGCGGTAGGTTAGTACCTAAGTCACAATGAAACCCGGACCTCCACCCGTCATCGTTGTTGCATGACAAAGCGCAGCGGAATTCGTACCTGGCCGCCTTCCACTGGATGACCGTCAGACGTCTTGGGGTTCATCGTAAAGCGGGGCGCGAGGCGAAGCGCGGCGTCGCCAAACCCCATGCCGGTGGGATACTCCTCATTTATCACACACTGGCGCATGGCCCCGGTGGCCGTCACCACGCACGTCACGCTCGCCGAACCGGAAACACCGTGATCCCTCGCCGTATGCGGATAGACTCGGGCGACGTCGTCGGCATTTGGCCAACGGTGCCATCTGGGCGCTGAAATTATGGTCGCAGCTGGCGCGGCGGGTGTGGGTTTCATTGGGTCCTCTGCGGCCTGACCCCGTGGGCAGAGGCACGTGGCCAATGCCAGCACGATGAAGCAGGATCGAATTTCAATTCGCATTGCCGCGCTCAGCCCCTTGCCACAGGCCCGGTCGTAGCCCTTTTGAAAGTCTAGCTTTGGGCGTTAGCGAAGTCGATGCCGGTTTCGCTTTCGCGCGCCTGGGTCGTGTAAGCTCGCCCCAAGAGGATCGCGCCTGGAGAAATACCCTCATGCTCAAACTTGATCACGTCGTCTTTCCGGTTAAGGACGCGGCGACGACTTTGCAGTTCTATTGCGAGACATTGGGGCATCGGGACCCTCGGTCATTTGCAGGCCCGGTTCATCGCAGCGCACTTTGTCCTCCAGTTAAGGGCTACATTTACGCCGCGCGAGTTCGATCCCCCCGACGTTGCTGCGCTGCGTCGCAAGCTTGTACTTCAGCGGCCAGAGTTCCTACCCTCGCCCGACGCTCACATACTCAAACCCCCGCGCCCGCATTTCCTCGGGCCGGTAGACGTTCCGTAAATCGACGACCAGATTGCCTCGCATCAGTGCCTTTATTTGATCCAGGTCCAGGGCACGGAACTGGTCCCATTCGGTGAGGAGGACTACCGCATCGGCACCGGTGGCGGCAGCGTAGGCACCGTCTTTGAAATCAACGCCGGGGAGGAGCTGGCGGGCTTCGTGGCCTTCGGGGTCATAGGCCTGGATGGTTGCGCCCATGGCGATCAGGGCGGGGACGATGTCGAGCGCCGGGGCGTCTCGCATGTCGTCGGTGTTGGGTTTGAATGTCAGGCCCAGTATGGCGACGGTCTTACCTGCCACGTCCCCGCCCATGGCGGCGGCGATCTTGCCGGCCATCGCAAGCTTTCTCACCTTATTCACCGCTGCCGTGGTCTCCACCAGCCTTAGTGGCACGCCGGCGTCCTGGGCTGTGCGCACCAGAGCCAGAGTGTCCTTGGGAAAGCAGGATCCGCCATAGCCTGGACCGGGATGCAGGAACTTGGCCCCGATGCGTTTGTCCAGGCCAATGCCTCTGGCCACCTGTTGAACGTCGGCCCCGACCTTTTCGCACAGATCTGCCACTTCGTTGATGAAGGTGATCTTCATGGCCAGGAAGGCGTTGGCGGCGTATTTTACCAGCTCACTGGTGCGCCGGTCGGTGACCAGCATGGGAACCTCACTCAGGCTTAACGGGCGATAGAGTGCCACCATAACACTGCGGGCGCGTTCGTCATTTAAGCCCACGACCACCCGGTCAGGCCGCTTGAAATCCTCGATGGCCGAGCCTTCGCGCAGAAACTCGGGGTTGGAGACGACGGCGACGTCGGCGTCGGGGCGAGCGGCGTGAATGATCGCCTCGATCTCATCGCCGGTGCCCACTGGGACAGTGGATTTGGTCACCACGACGGTGAAGCCCTTGACCAGGCCGGCAATCTCTTCGGCGGCGGCGCGAACATAGGAAAGATCCGCATAGCCATCACCGCGCCGTGACGGGGTGCCGACGGCGATAAAGACGGCATCCGCCTCGCGCACGGCCTGAGCGGCATCGGTGGAAAAGCTCAAGCGGCCCTCGCGCACATTGCGATCAACCAGAGCTTCGAGGCCGGGCTCATAGATTGGCATGACCCCGGCTGTCAGGCGCGCGATGCGACCGGCGTCCTTGTCGATGCAAGTGACGGTGTGGCCGAAATCGGCGAAACAGGCCCCAGAGACGAGGCCGACATAGCCAGTTCCAACCATGGCAACGCGCATAGGGGGGATTCCTTTGGCTTGAGGGGATTTGTTGAAAAGGCTCTTATCCGCAGATGACGCAGATTGACACAGATGTCAGACTGGTCGTGCACCGAAGGCGAGATCAATCCAATCGCAACTCTATGGGCTTCGCCATCTGAACCTGAAGGGTTGCAGCGTATCTGTGACCATCTGCGTCATCTGCGGAAAAGTCTTTCTTCAATTCAGATTTCCTGGTTGTATGCCCCGACCTGGGGATGGGTGGCAAGTCGCGGTTTAACCTCCTGGTGAAAGAGATCGCGCATGTCGTCGGCGGATGTCAGACTCTCGACCACGACGACCAGTTCGGGCTTGTTGGATGAGGCGCGCACCAGGACCCATGAGCCGTCCGCCAGGGCCACGCGCACGCCGTTAACCGTATTCAAGTCGGTGATTTTACGGCCCAGGATCCCGCCGCCCGTAGCCAGCAGTGTTCGATATTCGCCGATCACGGCATCGACCACGGCATACTTCACCTCATCATCGCAATGCGGGCTCATGGTCAGCGAGGTGTAGGCGAGCGGTAGGTCCTGGCGCATCTGGCTCAGTTTACGGTCAGGGTTTCGGTCCAACATAGCGAGGATCGCGGCAGCCGCAGTCAGGCCGCAGTCATAGCCTCGGCCGTGCGGGGCGTTGAAAAAGAAGTGGCCGGATTTTTCAAAGCCGGCCAGGGCACCAATCTCAGCGGTCTTGCGCTTGATGTAGCTGTGGCCGGTTTTCCAATACAGGGTCGTCGCGTTATTGGCCGCCAATATGGGGTCCGTGGTATAGAGCCCAGTAGACTTTACATCGACGACGAACCTCGCGCCCGGATGGCGCGTGGCCAGATCGCGGGCCAGAAGCAGGCCCATCTTGTCGCCGAATATTTCCTCACCCCGGTCGTCAACAACACCGCAGCGGTCACCGTCTCCGTCAAAGCCCAGAGCCAGGTCCGCGCCGTGCGCCCGAACGGCCTCGCCCATCCGTCGCAGCATATGGACGTCTTCGGGATTGGGGTTGTAACGCGGGAAGCTATAGTCGAGTTCGCAATCCATCTCGACCACCTCAGCCCCCATGCGGCGTAGGGCCTCGGGCGCAAACACCCCGGCTGTGCCATTGCCACAGGCGCAGACAACCTTCAGTGGCCGCCTGAGGCTGCACCGTGCCGCCGCGTCGGCGATATAGCGTTCGGTGATGCCTTGGACATGATTGATGCTGCCGCCGGGACGTTGTGTCCATTTTCCAGAAAGCACGATCTCGCGCACCTGGGCCATCTCGTCGGGACCAAAGGTGAGGGGAGGGGCGGCCCCCATCTTTACCCCAGTCCAGCCGTTTTCGTTGTGGCTGGCGGTCACCATCGCCACGCAAGCCGCGTCCAAGTCGAACTGGGCGTAGTAAGCTGTCGGTGAGAGGGCGAGGCCGATGTCCAGCACCTCGCAGCCGGCACCGATCAGCCCGAGGGTCAGGGCCTGTTTCACTGACAAAGAATAGGATCGATAGTCGTGACCGACGACGACGCGTCTGTGCCCCAGCTGTGCGAAATAGGTACCTAGGCCAAGACCCAGGGCCTGCATCCCCAGCAGATTGATCTCAGAGCCCAGGAGCCAACGGGCATCATATTCGCGAAACCCTGTGGGCTTTATCAGGGGCGTGGTTTCATAGGCCTGAGTATTGGCGACGAGATCTGGGCGCGGTGCGAGGAGCATTCTGGTGGCTTCCTATCGAACCAAAACATTGGCCGCAGGCGTGCGTGCCGGATTGTTGGAGCCTTGTGGCCAGACCATGGCTAAGGCGATCAGGGCCGCAGCAATGATCGCTAAAAGGGGGAAAAACAACCGGTCGCGCATGGCCTGGACAATAGGTCATTCGCATCGTTGTCGCCACGGGGCGGATTCGTAACCGGCACACTAAGGGCGAAAAAGGCTTGCTGGTCGCGGTGCCTCGCCTTAGCGCAAGCGGGTGAACTGCAAAGGAAAGCTATGCCCTCTCTCGTCTTACTGCGTCATGGCCAGAGCCAGTGGAATCTTGAGGATCGCTTTACCGGCTGGGTGGATGTCGACCTGACAGCCGAAGGCGAGGCACAGGCGGTAGCATCGGGGCGGTTGATGGCTGAGGCGGCGCTGTTTTTCGACCGGTGCTTTGCCTCGGTGCAGACTCGCGCCATTCGGACGGCCAATCTTGCCCTTGGCGCGGCTGACCAGCTTTGGATACCCATGGCCAAGGACTGGCACCTGAACGAGCGCCACTATGGGGCCCTGACCGGTCTGAACAAAACCGATACCGCAGCTCTGCACGGGGCCGATCAGGTGAAAATCTGGCGCCGGTCATACGACATTCCCCCCCCGCCCATGCAAGCTGGCGGTATCTATGATTTCGCCACTGATCGCCGCTACGCCGGCATGACGCCGCCGGCGACCGAGAGTCTGAAGACGACGCTGGAGCGGGTGTTACCCTATTGGACCAGCGACATCGCGCCCTGCCTGGCGCGAGGGGAAACGCTGCTGATCGCCGCACACGGCAATTCCCTGCGAGCGATTGTGAAACACCTTTTTGGCTTGACCCCGGCGGCGGTTGTTGAGTTGGAAATCCCTACAGGAAACCCTTTACGGATCGAACTTTCAACTGAACTGAAGCCAACAGCCGCGCGGTACCTGGATGCGAGCCGGGCGCGAGAGCTACCGGCCCCTCCGTGAGTGTGTTTTCCGATGTTGAGCTGATGCGGCTGGCCATCGATCTGGCACGCGCGCGAGTGGGTACAACCGAGCCTAATCCGGCCGTTGGTTGCGTGATTGCTAAAAATGGGCAGGTAGTAGCGCAGGCAGCCACGGCTCCGGGTGGGCGACCGCACGCAGAAGAACAGGCTCTGGCCATGGCCGGGCAGGAGGCCTTTGGCGCGACTGCCTTTGTCACTCTGGAACCCTGTGGTGAGCGATCCTCTGGGGTCGCCTCCTGTGCTCAGCGGCTGATTGCCTCGGGGGTGGTGTGCGTCGTCTATGCCTGTGATCATGCCGACGGCCTTTCAGCTGGGCGTGGCCCTAAGGCTTTGCGGGCCGCTGGGCTTGTCGTAGAGGCAGGGTTCCTCGCGGGTGAGGCAAAGGCTTTATTGGCGATTTGAGTTGCGTGCTTCCCCTGGCCGGTTTCATGACTACATGTAGAAGTTAAACCTGGGAGCCCTGTGCATGATTTGCAGCAAATTCAATCTCGTCGCACTTCTCGGCGTCGCATTGTCAGTGTCGCTTTTGGTCGTCGGTCCGGCCGATGCCAGGCGGGGCGGCAGTTTCGGCAGCCGAGGCATGCGCACCTATTCGGCTCCCGGGTCCACCTATACCTCCCCGGGATATGTGCCGCCGGTGCAGCGTTCAATGACCCGGCCCCCGGCTGCGGCTCCCTATGGCGGCAATAGTCAACCCTATGGTGCGCGGCGCCCTGGCATGTTCAGCGGCTTCGGGGGTGGCATGTTGGGTGGCCTGCTGGCCGGCGGCCTGATCGGCGGGATGATGGGGCACGGCTTTGGCGGTGGCGGTGGCTGGGGTGGTGGCGGCGGTGGCGGCTTTCTGACAATTCTAATCCAATTGGCGATCCTGGGCGGTGGTATCTGGCTGGTCATGAGACTGTTTCGCCGGCCTGCGGCGGCGGGACCATCGTTACAGAGCGGACAGGGCTCATTCCTGGGTGGCGCGCCACAACCTTTCGCCGCACAGCCATTTGCGCCTCAGACACCGGCAAGTGTCGATATTCTGGTCACTCAGGCCGACCGAACCGAGTTCGAACGCCTGTTGATGCAGCTACAGGACGCCTTCGGCCACGAGGATTATGGCCGCCTGCGCGAGATCACGACACCCGAAGTCATGTCCTATCTGGCCGAGGAGCTGAGCCAGAATGCCACTCAGGGGCGTCGCAATGAGGTGACGGGCACGCGCCTGATCCAGTCGGATGTCTCCGAGGCCTGGCGCGAGAACGACAGCGAATATGCCACCATGGCGCTGCGCTATGAGAGCGTCGATATCATGCGTGACCGTACCAGCGGTGCCATTGTTCAAGGCGATCCCGCCGTGGCGACCCAAACCACCGAACTCTGGACCTATGTCCGCGACGGTGCGGGCCCGTGGCGGGTCTCAGCGATTCAGGAGACTTGAGCGTCCGTCAGAAACGCGATGATCGCCGGATAGGCACTGCGGTCCTGCAGCATGAACATATGGCCGCCCTCGAAGAAGTGCAGCTTTGCTCCTGCGATGCGTGATGCCAGGTTGTGCTGTGTCTGGGGCTGCGCGATGGCGTCATGGCGACCTGCGGCGATGAGGACCGGGCAGGCGATCTGGCCCAATCGGTCCCAGGTGTCGTGGTCGGCACGGGCTCGGATCTGACGTCTTGCGCCCATCAGATGACCGGGCTCATCGGCAAAAGCATCATTGGCAAATGTCGCCATCAAGGCCTCAAACGGCCCAGGATTGGCGGCCTCCCATGCGGCGTCGAAACGGGTATCCATGATGTTGATCAGATGGCGGCCTCGCGCCTCGCCGCGCAGATGTTCGATCTCATGGAAAGCAAATGAGGCTCCTCCCGCGCCCCCTGGCGACGTGCAGGCCAGGACCAGGCGTCTGACCTTGTTCGGATGGCGCAGGACGAGTTCCTGAGCCACCATGCCGCCGAACGAGACCCCGACGACAAAGGCATCTTCCCAACCGACGTGATCCATCAGTCGGGCGGCATCATCGGCGTAGTCGGCCATTGAGTAGGGCGCATCAGGCTTCGATGTGCGCCCCAGGCCCCGCTGGTCATAGGCTAGCAGATCGAAGTTCTTGGCCAGAGGACTGTCAAACACCCCAGGCGCGTTGCGAAGATCCGATGCGGTGCCCGAAATGAACAGCAGACGCGGCCCGGTACCCCGGCGTTCATAGCAAATTTCAATGTCGCCGATGGTTTCGATGCGCATACCATCTCAACTCCCATAAATATTGTCTCTTCGCAATCGCCCGCTCGCGAGCTAAACCTCCTCCTATGAGGGGCCTCGAAGGCCCAAGGCGAGGAGGAAACCAAAATGGCGGTAAGACAGGGCGGATGCCTGTGTGGGGCGGTGCGATATGAGTTGTTGGTCGAGCCGGTGGCGACGGCGGTTTGTCATTGCACTCATTGCCAAAAACAGAGTGGCGGCGTGTTTTCTACCAATCTGGTCGTGCCCGAGTCAGCCTATGTGCAGACCGGCGAAACCAAGGTCTATGACGACAGCGGCGACAGTGGACAGGCGGTCTATCGGCATTTCTGCGGTACCTGCGGCTCACCCATCCGGTCGATGGTTGCGGCGATGCCAGGCATGGCTCTGGTCAAGGCTGGAACTCTGGATGACATGTCCGGCCTGACGCCGACCATTGAGGTCTATACCGACCATGCGGCGGCGTGGGTCGTGCCCATTCAAGGTGCCCAGCGCTTTGCTCAGTCTTCGAGCTGAACACCGTGTTGAGCCGGCGCGGCGAAACATGACGCGTACAGCTATCTTACCGGACGATTTGGCCCGCATCATCGCCGATCCGCAGTCCTATGCCGACTGGGACAGCCTGCACGAAACTCTGGTGCAGGTGCGTTGCGATCATCCCTTCGCCAGGGCTGAGATCGACGGCTACAACCCCTTCTGGGTCGCGGCCAAGCACGACGATATTCAAACTGTGGCCCGGGCCAATGAGGTCTTTCTAAGTGGTATGGGGGGGCTGGCCGACAGCGCGACCCTGACATTCGCCGCCGAAGCAGGGATCGGGCGACAGTTTCGCAGCATCGTGGCCATGAACGAGCCTGATCACGCAAAATACCGCATGCTGACCCACGGCTGGTTTCAGCCGAAGAATCTGCGCCGGCTGGAAGACGGCATTCGTGACCTGGCACGGCGACAGATCGATCGGCTGGCCGATGCCGGCGACGAATGCGATTTCGTCGCCGATGTAGCCTCACATTTCCCGCTTCTCGTGGTGATGTCGATCCTTGGGGTGCCAGAGGCGGATGAGCCGATGATGTTGCGGCTGACGCAGCAGTATTTTGGTAATGCCGATGACGATCTCAACCGCGACCGCGCGCCGCCGACACCGGCGCAGGCCGCAGCCATGGAACATGCCATGGGCTACTACATTACCGCCGCTTTTGCCGGTCATGACACGACCTCTTCCTCGCTGGCTGGCGGGCTCTGGGCTCTGGCTGAGCGGCCTGATCAGCTCGCACGGGTGAAATCGGACCTCAATTTGGTCCCAGGGCTGGTCGAGGAATCCATTCGCTGGACGACACCGATCCACCAGTTCGTCCGGCGGGCACGTACGGAGCATGAAGTCCACGGCCAGGTTGTGCGCAAAAATGACTGGGTCGTTTTGTGTTTTCCCTCCGGCGACCGCGATGAGGATATCTTTGAAGACCCCTTTGCGTTCCGGTTGGACCGACCGTCCAATCGCCATATCTCTTTCGGCTATGGTGCGCACATGTGCCTGGGCATGCATCTGGCCCGCATGGAGATGCGGATTTTCTACGAAGAACTTCTGCCACGCCTCAAATCGGTAGAGCTGGCCGGCATGCCGCGCCGAACGATAACCAATTTCGTCGGCGGGCCAAAATATGCCCCGATCCGCTATCAAATGGTTTGAGAGGGGTTTGCATGCCGCTGTTCCAAATGATCAATGCCGCTGGCACGGCCATTCGCGCCGCCATTGAGGGGACAGGTCCCCTGGTGATCATGGTGCACGGCTTTCCCGAAAGCTGGTATTCCTGGCGCCACCAGATGACGCCGATTGCCCAGGCTGGCTTCACCGCCTGCGCCATTGATGTGCGCGGCTACAATGGCTCGCAAAAGTTTCCCAATGTCTCGGATTATTCGATGCAGTCCATTGTTGGCGATGTTCTAGGAGTGGCGGATGCGCTTTCGCCTGGCAAGGGGGCGATCCTGCTTGGCCACGACTGGGGCGCGCCAATTGTTTACAATACCGCGCTCATCCATCCAGACCGTTTCGTCGCTGTAGCGGCCCTCAGCGTGGTTTATACCGGCGTACCGGAGCGGTCTTTCGATGACATCATCAAAGAGATGTTCGGCGACAAGAACCGCTTTTTTTACCAGACCTATTTTCGTGATGTGGGCCGGGCTGAAGCTGTGTTTGATGCCAATCCGCGCGATTTCCTGCGCCGGTTTTACTATGCGATCAGCGGCGACGTGGCCCCTGGCTCCTGGCCGATGAACAAAAATTCCAGCGCGACATTGCTTGAAGGTTTGGACGACCCGAACCCGTTCCCCGCCTGGCTCAGTGACACCGACCTGGATTATTTCGTTGGCGAGTTTGAGACCTCTGGCTTCTTCGGACCGCTCAGCCGCTATCGCAACCACACACGCGATTTTGAGTATCTTCGGGCGTTTAAAGACCGAAAGATCGAGCAGCCGGCCCTCTTCATTGCCGGAACACGCGATGGAGCCTTCAATATGTTCGGCATGGCCACAGACCCAATTGCGATCATGCGAGGCTTTGTCCCCAACCTGGAGGGCGGCCATGTGCTGGACGGATGTGGCCACTGGACCCAGCAGGAACGTCCAGATGAGGTGAATGCGCTGCTGATGCCTTGGTTGGAGAGCCTGAAGGGCAGGGTGGTTTAGGGCAGGGAAGCCGGTTTCTGATTGTGTCCCCCGATACAGCCTATTCCCAACCATCAAAATTGTGATGCGAAATGTATGGAATTCGGGTAAATTCTCCGAATGAATGCGCGCGCGCCGCCGCTGGATATGCCCCGCCCCTTGAGGCTGCGCGTTGACGACTTTCTGGTGCTCAACAAGGCCGGCGCGTTTGACGACTGCGCCAAGACGGAATTGATCGACGGGGAGATCATGTCGATGAACGCGCAGTTTTTGCAGCACAGCTACGCCAAATCCCAACTGTATCTAAAGTTGATGTCCGCCTTGCAACAGATCGGATCACCGTTGATCGGTCTGGTTGAGGTCTCCGTGGCCCTGGGCGAGCACAATATGCCTGAGCCGGATATCGTGCTGCTGCGCGGACCGATGAGGGATGGCCCGGTTCCTCTGTCATCTGTGGCGCTGCTGATCGAAGTGGCGGACACTACCCTGCCGATTGATCTTGGCCGCAAGGCGCTCCTTTATGCCGCACACGGCGTACCCGAATATTGGGTGGTGGATCTGCAGGATCGGCAGATTGTTCAGCATTGGCACCCCCAAGCCGACGGTTATGCACAGCGCACCAAGGTGTCGTTCGGTGTTCCGATAATGGCGGCGACTGTGACTGGATTGGGTGTCGACACGCAAGGGCTGCGTTAGACTGCTTCTGGCGTCCCGGACCGATCTATAAGGTGAGGGACGAAAACTGGGGCCGAGTTACAAATTGTATCTCTCGATTTTCTTAACCAGGTTCAGCGTCGCGTTGATGGTCCAAAGCTGTCTTAGACTTGGGAAACCGTTGCAACCGGTCACGGAATTCACGTCAATTTTCTTAGCTGCGTTTCCACCTTTGGCACTCTGCACTCGACCACAACCTTCGGAAACGCTGGGCCTCGCCCGGCATCCACATTCGGACCGCCAGGGGCTGGCTCACGGTCGAAGCGCTGATCGGGTGCGGATCGACCGCGTTGAAGATGAAGCGTTGGTGCAGTAATCCCTGCGTTGCTTCCTCATCTGTGACGGGTTTACCGGTAGCAGGAAATCCGATTGCGCCTCTTTCCGAGATGTTCCTTGCGGTGCGCATTTTGCCGACCAAGACAGGCGCAAAATTGGCGACCGTCGACGAAGCATGAACGAAATCGCCCTTGTGTATTTCGCCCTGCGACGGATCCAGGATCTCCTCAACCCGGACGACCATTCCTATGTCGCCACTGCGATAGCAAGCAGTGTCTGCATCAAACAATCTGCAGTCAGCCGCACGCGCATGGAC
>JAYTXQ010000145.1:0-8799 GCA_043742825.1 Caulobacteraceae bacterium
GACCCACTCGTGGTCCTTGGTAAAACGCATGCCTGTTAAGTCCTTTGGCGATGATAGTTGTGAGCAACAAACGGCAGAGACGCGACCTTAGCGATTTGCGCTTTGCCTCGGACGATGACGCTGAGCGAGGTTCCCGGTGTCGCAAAGGCCGGCGGAACAAAGCCCATGGCGATGGGCGCACCTAAGCTGGGGGCAAAGCCGCCGCTGGTGACAATGCCAATAATCTGGCCCGAGGCGTCGGCGATCTGCGCACCCTCCCGTGCCGGAGCGCCAGCCAAAATGTTCAGGCCAACGCGCACCCGTTCGGGCCCCTGTGCCAAGGCTTCGGCGATCCTTGTCGCACCAGGGATATTTCCGGCACGAAGCCGACGTTTTGACAATGCGAAATTTAGGGCCGCTTCCACTGGCGACACCGTCTCATCAATGTCGTGGCCGTAGAGCGGCAGGCCCGCCTCGAGCCTTAACGAATCGCGGGCCCCCAGGCCGATAGGTGTGACGCGTGGATCGGCCAACAATAGTTGACAAAATTTCGCTGCGCGCGCCGCCGGGATCAGGATCTCGAAGCCGTCCTCGCCGGTATAGCCGCTGCGGGCCACGGTCAGGTCAATGCCCTCCCAGGTCAGATCAGCGAACTGCATGAAAACCATATCGGCGACGGAGGGAATCAGTTGCATCAAAACCGCGCCCGCCTCAGGGCCCTGCAGCGCAATCAGCGCGTTGTCATCGGCGCGGACCAGACGCGCCTTGTTACCGACGTCGGCGGCGATGGCGGTGAAATCAGCCTCCTTGGTTCCAGCATTGACCACCAGATAAAGACGACCCTGATCAGATGGCGAAGCCGGGCGACCCACCATCAGATCGTCGAGAACGCCGCCCTGTGGGTTGAGCAGCAAGGTGTAGCGCAGCGCGCCGGGCTTCAGATTGGCGATATCGCCGCAGATCAGGGGCTCCAGCAGAGCAGCAACGGCGCGATGATCGGCGTCGCCATCACCGCTAAGTTCGGCCAGCTCCAGGAACGCCGGGCCCATGTGCGAAACATCGAACAGCCCCGCATGGGCGCGCGTCCACAGGTGTTCCTTAAGGATACCGAGAGGATACTGCACCGGCATGGTATAACCGGCGAAATCCACCATCCGCCCACCCAGAGCGCGATGAACCTCAGTCAGTGGAGTTGTTTTCAGATCGGGGATCGACACGCCGGGGGCAACTCCACAAGGACACGCAGGCCGACGGACGCCCCGCCAGCTTCGTGCCCCCGCTGTCCCTTGGGCCTGAGAGTTTTCAGGCCAAACCGGCCCTTGCTCCTTCGGCGTCCTGCTTCGCTTAGAGCTTCGCAGCACTTTCCAGCGTCTATCAGCCTCGCGCGGTCCTTTTGCCTGAGCGATTCCGGGGCGGTTGCGCCTTCGGCGCCGAGTGCAAGAAACCCGGCCTCTCCCGCGAGAGTCGACATTAAAATGCGGGTGGGGGAGGCGAGAGTCAAGGCGGTGCCCAACTAGTCAGCGGACAATCGGGTGAGTTAGCGATTCAAGAATTTTTGTCCGCAGATGACACAGATGAGCACACATATGGCCGTCAACGAATGCGCGTTTGAGGCGAAATACCAGCTTCGCCCTGAGCATTGGGTCCGCTTCGTGGTCGTTCAGAAACAAAATATCTGCGTCGATTCGTGTCATCTGGGGATAGGCAGGCTGCCTAGCCTTTTCTCCACGACTATGATCGGTGGCGTCCGGCGTCACGGAGCCCTTTGAACCGGCCGTAGGTCACCCACGACACCCGAGCATCCATCTGACATCGCCGCGATCGCGCCGTCACTGATTTCCTTGTCGGTAAGCCAGCGTCGTCCCCGCTGCGTCGCCTTACTGCCAAGTCGCACGGTGAGGAGGTCCGTCGCCTGGCCGGGGAGGTAGGGACGTCCGTCAAAGCTGCCGAGGACGAGCACAACACGTGCGTCGGGCAGTTTAGGAAGGAGCCAACCCAAGGTCGGTTCTGGTTCATGGAGCCAGATCAGCGCGCATTTGACCGGCGGCAAGGATTGCAGAGCATTGGCTACGTCATTGCAGAATGTTGGACATTTCCAGTCCGCATCGAGCCGTACAAAGCGACCATCGCCGATACGAAAACCACTCGCGTGGCGTGCCACAAGCAACGTGATCTTAGATCGCTCGGCGAGCCACAGAGTTGCTGCAGCCAACATGCCGGTACCCCCAATGACCAGGCTACTCCTGAGGTTTTGTATCAACATCCCACCGTCTCCGCCTTCAATCGCGGTCCGCTACGCCTCCCACGGATTGACGACCGCAACGCCGGTCGCCTCGTAGGGGGATGTATCGCGCGACGCCAGGATGAAGCCACGCGAGGCGGCGATGTATCCATCAGGTGTCGGCAAGCGACGCCCTGAAGATCTGGCCAGGACCGCAAGATCGGCATAGCACCGCGCCGCTGGGGTGTCGAAAGGTAGCACGCGGTCGTTGAACAGACTTACCAATCCTTCAACAATCTCCGACAGCGCGGTTTTACGCCCACTGGTGGGCAGCGCGGCGACGCCGAATAGAAGCTCAGCCAGGGTAACGCTGGATAGGTAGAGGGTTTCGGCGACCGGGTCGTTCGGCCAGGCTCGGACGATGGGCTGTGGCTGCGGCTTCATCGCCTCGGAAACCACGTTTGTGTCTAGCACGATCATTCGAACGTCATCGGCCTGGCGGGCGCGCTGTCTCCCGCCGGCCGCAGCACCTCGATGTCCGCATTTGTCAGTCCGACCCCGCGCCCCAGGGCGGTCAGGGCGTCACCCAGGCGAATGCGACTCTCCGGCTTGGCTGCTTTGGCTAGAATGTCGCGGACTTCCGCCTCAGTGCTTCGACCATGCAGGGCGGCCCGCAGGCGCAATGCGCGATGGACGTCGTCGGGCAGATTGCGAACGGTAAGCATGGCCATGACGTCACAACCCTAACATGAATGCGTTGACACAAGCGGAGCGAGGAAGGCGATGTTTTCGACGTGGCCCTCAGCGCACCGCCATCGCTTCAATCTTGGCGGCAGCCGCTTCCAGAGCCGCAATTGCCCTCGTGTCGACGCGGGCGAGCAGGTCATCCAGGCTGGCCACTCGAGTCTCCAGCTCGCTCTGGAGCGCCTTAACGGTTGTCAGATCATCGGCTAGCATCAATGCCGCCATCAGCATCAGCCGGGTGTCGCCAAGGTTAGGATCGCCCACACCGATTTCCCGCACCTTAGCATCTACCTGCGCGGCCAAGGCGGTCACATGGGCCTCCTCTCCGTCCTCGCAGCCCACCGTATAGGGCTTGCCGTTTACGTGAATTGTCAATTGCGCCATGGGGTCAGGCCTCCCGAAGTTTCGCGCCGACATGTTCTATGGCCTCGGACAAGGCGGCGGAAGCCTGAGCTCCGGCCTCGCGCAGCTCGCGCTCCCGCCCGCGCGAGGCATCCAGCTCGGTGGCCAGGCGCGCGCGGTCCTGATCAAACAGCCCTCCCGCTTGAGCCCCAGCCTCAGCCAATCGGTGAGACAGGCGCTGTTCAAGGGTGGCGACGGCCCGCTCGAGTTTGCGGATCGCCACGTCCAGGCCGGCATCAGATGTCATCGAGGCTGCTCCTCTTGTCGCTAGACCACCTATAGACTGCGTCGGTGTCGCGGGGCAAAGGGGTCGGTGGGGCTCTTGACTTCAGCAGCACGGACCGCAAAACCCCGCTGCTTATATCCTGGCACTCATTTCCTTGGAGACCCCTTCTTATGCCCGTTCGCGTTGCCATCAATGGTTTTGGCCGTATCGGTCGGCTCGTCCTGCGCTCGATCATCGAACACGACCGTCAGGATATCGAGGTGGTTTCGATCAATGACCTGGGCTCGGTTGAGGCCAATGCGCATCTGCTCCGGTATGATTCGGTGCACGGTCGGTTTCCTGGCCAGGTTTTGGTGACGGGCGACAGTATTGATGTGGGCCGCGGGCCAATCCGGGTCACGGCGATCCGTAACCCGGCTGAACTGCCGCACAAGGAACTGGGGGTTGATATCGCCCTGGAGTGCACGGGCCTGTTCACCAAGCGCGATACCGCTGCGACGCATCTGACGGCCGGCGCGCGCAAGGTTCTGGTCTCTGCCCCTTGTGACAAGGCCGACAAGACCATCGTTTACGGGGTCAATCATGAGAGCTTGACCGCAGAAGACATGGTCGTCTCCAACGGCTCCTGCACCACCAACTGTCTGGCTCCTGTCGCCCGGGTTCTGCTTGATCTGTGCGGGATCGAGCGCGGCTATATGACGACGATCCATTCATACACTGGTGACCAGCCGACCCTGGATACCTTGCACAGCGACCTTTACCGCGGTCGCGCGGCAGCCATGTCGATGATTCCTACCTCCACAGGCGCAGCCAAGGCCCTCGGGCTCGTCCTCCCACAGCTGGCCGGCAAACTGGACGGATCCTCGATCCGGGTGCCGACGCCAAATGTCTCCGTGATCGATCTGAAGATCGTGCCCGGCCGCGACGTGACGCGCGACGAGGTCAACGCCGCGATGACCACTGCCGCCGCAGAGGGGTCACTGCGGGGAATTCTTGGGGTCAGCAATGAGCCTCTGGTTTCCATCGATTTTAATCATGTCAGCGCCTCATCGACGGTCGCCCTGCCCCAGACCCATGTGGTGGACGGCAAACTGGTGCGCGTGTTGTCGTGGTACGACAACGAATGGGGCTTCTCGACGCGCATGGCCGACACGGCCCTGGCGATGGCACGGATCGCATAGGCTTTAGCATGGCGTTTCGAACGCTTGCGGGTGCCCACCTAGCCAACAAGCGCGCTTTGGTGCGGGTGGATTTCAATCTGCCCGTGGTCGATGGTCGGGTGACCGACGATACGCGCCTGCGGGCCGCTCTGCCGACGATCAATCTTTTGCGTGCCGGCGGGGCCAAGGTGATTCTGCTGGCGCATTTTGATCGCCCCAAAGGTAAGCGCGTGCCAGCGATGAGCCTCGCACCTGTCGCCGCAGCTCTGGCGACGCTGCTGGGGACTAAGGTGGGCTTTGCCGATGAATGCGTCGGGCCCGTTGCCGCCGCTGCAGTCGCGGTGCTCAACAGCGGTGATGTGCTGCTGTTGGAAAATCTTCGCTTTCATGCTGGCGAAGAGGCCAATGATCCGGCTTTCGCGGCAGCATTGGCGGCCAATGGCGATCTCTACGTTAATGACGCTTTTTCGGCCGCCCACCGCGCCCATGCCTCGACTGAGGGCTTGGCACATCTGCTACCCGCCTATGCTGGCGAAGCCATGCGCCGCGAGCTGGAGGCCTTAGAGGCGGCGCTGGGCAACCCGCAGCGACCAGTTTTGGGTATTGTCGGGGGCTCGAAAGTCTCGAGCAAACTGGACCTTTTGCGCAATCTTGTAAGTAAACTTGACGCCCTGGCGATTGGCGGCGGCATGGCCAATACGTTCCTATTTGCTCAGGACCATGCAGTGGGCGAATCGTTTTGCGAGAGGGACCTGGCTGAGACGGCGCGTGAGATCATGGCGGTGGCGAAAGCTCAGGGCTGCGAGCTGTTGCTGCCGGTGGATGTTGTCGTCGCCGAAACCTTGGCCCCCGGCGTGGCGGCGCGGATTTGCGACCTTGCCGGTGTCGGCGCGAAGGACAAGATCCTCGATGCTGGGCCGCAGACCGTGGCGCGCCTGACGGCCTGTATGGATACCTCCAAGACCCTGGTCTGGAACGGACCGCTGGGTGTATTCGAGGTTCCGCCTTTCGATCAGGCCACTACTGCTGCGGCCCGCCATGCCGCATTTTTGGTCAAGGCCGGTAAGCTCGTCGCCGTCGCTGGCGGCGGAGACACGGTTTCGGCCCTACATCACGCGGGCGTCGCTGACGACTTCAGCTTTGTCTCCACCGCCGGCGGGGCCTTCCTGGAATGGATGGAAGGCAAGGATTTACCAGGCGTGATGGCTTTGCAAGTCTGAGTTGCAAGCGTAAGTCTTCCCGACACAAAAATCAGCAAGAGATAACAATGGCGCGTATTACCTTAAGACAACTCCTTGATCATGCGGCAGAGCATGATTATGGCGTGCCGGCGTTCAATATCAACAATATGGAGCAGGGTCTGGCGATCATGGAGGCGGCCGAGATCACCGGATCTCCGGTAATCATCCAGGCCAGCCGCGGCGCACGCAGCTATGCCAATGACGTGGTTCTGGCCAAGCTGATCGATGCCCTGGTCGAGCTTTATCCACACATTCCTGTGGTCATGCACCAGGACCACGGCAACAACGAAGCCACCTGCGCTACAGCCCTCCAATATGGTTTTACCAGCGTCATGATGGACGGCTCGCTGGAGGGCGACGGTAAGACCCCCGCTGATTTCGACTACAACGTCCGGGTCACCCGTGCGGTCGTCGATATGGCCCACTGGGTTGGTGCCTCCGTTGAAGGTGAGATTGGGGTTCTCGGCAGTCTGGAAACCGGCATGGGCGAGAAAGAAGACGGTCACGGTTTTGAGGGCAAGCTTTCGCACGACCAACTTCTCACCGATCCGGAACAGGCGTTGGCCTTTGTCCAGGCAACGCAGGTTGATGCCCTGGCGATTGCCATGGGCACCAGCCACGGCGCGTTCAAATTCACCCGCAAGCCCGACGGCGATGTGCTGGCCATGAACGTTATCGAGGCGGTGCACAGGCTTTTGCCCAACACCCATCTGGTCATGCACGGCTCATCATCTGTGCCACAGGATTTGCAGGACGTCATCAATGCCTATGGCGGTCAGATGCCTCAGACCTGGGGCGTGCCGGTGGACGAGATCCAGCGCGGCATCCGCCACGGCGTGCGCAAGATCAATGTCGATACTGACAATCGCATGGCTATGACCGGTGCCATCCGCAAAATCCTGACCGAGCATCCCGACGAAATCGATCCGCGCAAATACCTGAAACCGGCCATGGAGGCCATGCGCACAGTGTGCCAACAAAGATTCGAACAGTTTGGGGCCGCCGGCTGGGCTGACAAGATCCGCCCCATTCCGATGACCGCCATGGCCAAGCGCTATGCGAGCGGAGAGCTGTCGCCTAAGTTCGCCGCCATGGCCGGTTGAACACCTTGGTTAAGGCGATGACGGCAATTTGCCGCTTGTATCTGATTACCCCGCCGGTAATTGATGACCTGTTGGCGTTCGGGGCCCAGCTTAATAGTGCGCTGGCTGCCGGTGACGCGGCAGCCTTGCAGCTGCGCCTCAAAGGTGCAGACGACGACGAGGTCACAGCTGCGGTCGCCAGGCTGATGCCCATTTGTAAGGCCCATGACACCGCCCTGATCCTGAATGATAATCCGGTGCTGGCCGCGCGACTTGGGTGTGACGGCGTGCATATCGGCCAGACCGACGGTTCACTCAAAGACGCCCGCGCTCTGCTGGGCCAGGACAAAATTATCGGCGTGACTTGTCATGACAGCCGCCACCTGGCCATGGATGCCGCTGAAGGCGGGGCCGACTATGTAGCTTTCGGGGCTTTCTTTCCCACATCGACAAAGGCAACGACTGCGACACCGGATGTTGAAATCCTGTCGATCTGGCAGGAAGTCATGTTGACGCCCTGTGTCGCCATCGGCGGCATCACGTCGGAAAACTGCCGGCCCCTGGTCGTGGCGGGGGCAGATTATTTGGCCGTATCGGCAGGTATATGGGCGCATCCGCAAGGTGCCGCAGCGGCTGTGCGGGCGTTCACATCCGAGATTCACGCGGGACTGGCGGAGCGACCGGTAGTCTGATCGCCATCGCGGCAATCGGATCTTTAACTCCCCAAGGTGGCCGGTGGCACCAATCGGGCTACGCCTCCTGCACCCCTCAAAGGGGATATGAGTTATACCGATGACTGAGAAGTTAGCGTCGAAGTTGGAGAAGACGCCATGAGCCTTAACCGTCGTCTCCTGTTGGAGCGCGTGATAGCGACCGTCTGTGCAGCGGCATTTGGTTTCAAGGCTTGGCCGGCACAGAGCGTCGGGTTTACCACCGGCCCGGCAAAGGGCAGCCTTTTGATTATTGGCGGGGGCGGGCGTGACAGTGGCATTCAGAAAGTTGCCTGGGATCTGGCTGGCGGACGTCAGGCCCATTGGGTCTATATCCCGACGGCTGTTCATGACGATGACATGGCAAGAGCGGTCGCGCCAAGGTTTGCCCGCCACTCCGCCTACCCGGTTGAAACTCTGCATACGCGCGACCGTGGAATTGCCGACAGCGCGGCGTTCAGCAGGCCGCTCCGGGATGCAACAGCCGTCTTTTTAGAGGGGGGCCGAGAATGGCGCCTGGCCGACGCCTATCTGGATACTCGCGTACATGTTGAGTTGGCGGGAGTCCTGGCGCGGGGTGGATTGATTTGCGGCACGTCAGCGGGTGCCGCAATACTGGCATCCTATCTGGTCCGAGGCTCGCCGCAGGGAGATCAGATACTGATGGCCCCCGGTCACGAGCGCGGCTTCGGGTTTCTGACCCACGCGGCAATCGATCCACACGTATTGGCGCGGCACCGACAGGGCGACCTGGAACAGGTGGTCGCCGTTCACCCCGACCTGTTGGGCATAGGCCTTGATGAAGATGCCGCTGTTGTTGTCCAGGGGGGAAGTATGAGCGTGGTTAACGCCCATGCCGTTCTGATCACGAACGCGGGCCCTGATCAAACGACAGGTTATTTCCGCCTGCCCGCCCACGCGAGCTACGACCTTACCCGCCGTGCCATTCAATGAAAGGCTGATCTTCAATCAGCAGATAGTCACTTTCAGTAACACGATTGCTCAAAGGTGGCGTCAGGTCCCATTAGCTGATA
>JAYTXQ010000146.1:0-18210 GCA_043742825.1 Caulobacteraceae bacterium
GCTTTGCAGTCGTTCGTGCGCATCCGGCCCAGGAAGCACATAAAGTGTTCGAGCAAGGCTCGGGCTGGCGAGCAGAATGGCCAGTGCGGCGTAGGTCAGGGGTCTCATAAAACTCTCCCATCAGGGGCTTTGTGGTCGTGCGCGCCGCGCCGAGATAACCCCCCGCGAAGCGCCGATATGTTCAGGTGCAACATTCTGAGCGAATCTTGCCAATAGATTCAAGCTTGGACTTGATTTTTATCTTCAACACAGACTATGACGTGTGAAGCGTCCGTGGACGGGCAAGGCTTGGGGGGACCTTTTAGGGCCGTCGAGCCTCAAGCCCCCTGCGAAAAACAGGCGCCAAACCTCACCTAAGGGACCAACAACAATGACTTCTACCTTCCTACGCTCCATGCTCGTCGCCGGTGCAGCCGTCGCCGCGCTCTCCGTCGCCGCTTGCAACAAGCCCGCTCCCGCCGACAACGCCGCCAACTCCGCCGCTGTGGCTGATTCGGCCGCCAACACTGCTGATTCCGCCGCCAACACCGCCACAGCGGCCGCCAACACGGCCGACTCGGCTGCCAAGAGCGCCATGACTTCGGCGAGCAACGCGATGGCCCCGGCCGACAAAAAGTAGTTCACTTCGACTTTGAAGCGAATTTCGGCAAAGGGTCGCCCTCGGGCGGCCCTTTTTCGTTATGTGGCCTGTTCTGCGGCGTTAGCCTTTGTGTTGCGGCGTAACCAGGCTGCAGCATAGCTACAGACCGGTACAGGTCTGAGGTGTCGGGCCTGGGCTTCTTTTATTAAGGCCTGCATGAGCCGACCGGCCGTGCCTGCCCCGCGGAGGGCTGTGGGCACCTCGACATGATCGATCCACATGTCCCCGTCGACAATGCGCACCCGGGCGAATGCCGTGGCACCACCTTCGTCCAACTCGAACACCCCCAGAGCCGTATTTTCCTTCAGATCAGCCATTTATTTCACCCTTTATCTGTTTTGACGCACAGGCGGCGCAAACAGGGAATATCCCTTTCGTGGTTTTGCAGCTAGATTTCCCCTCGCATGGGGATGAGATCGATGAAAGACGGCTGGATTATGCGCGCTGGGTGCCTTGCGCCGGCAGCGTGCCTCGCGCTTGCAGCCTGTGACGGCCCGATTGACGGTGCCGCGCACAAGACTTCGGTCGGCTTGAACCTACCTGCCAGACGCGCCGGGCTGTGGCACGTCACGGTCATGCAGGACGGCAGGGCGGTGGCAATGGGTAGTATGAAGCCGTGTCTGGATCCTGCGTCGGATGCCAAACTTTCGATGTTGGGTGAACATCTGTCCTCGGCCAGCTGTAAGCCTGTCGTCAGCCGCCTGGCCGACGGTAAATTGCAAATCATCTCAACCTGCAGCTCCGGTCAGACGGGCCAGGTGGCCTATACCGCCATTGCCAGCGGCGATTTCTCATCCACCTACAGAGTGCACATGGTCAGTCACACGACCGGTGCCGCGCTGGCGCGATTGAACGGCGAGCACGTCACTGATATCGACGGTCAATATCTGGGAGCTTGCCCCAAAGATATGCTGCCGGGCGATGTGCTGCTGGCCGACGGCATGAAGCTGAATATTGACAAGGTCCGCCAGGCCGCCCGGGCGCTGCACGCCGGCGGTTGAGGGTTAAGCTCTGAGGGCTAAAACCGTTCCAGAGCCATGGCGACAGCTTCTCCACCACCGATGCAGAGCGAGGCGACGCCGCGCTTTTCGCCCCGCGCCTCAAGTGCTGACAATAGGGTGGCCAGGATTCGTGCCCCCGAGGCCCCGATTGGATGGCCAAGGGCGCAGGCCCCGCCATTGACGTTCAGCTTTTCGTGCGGAAGGCTTAAGTCGCGCATGGCGACCATGGCGACAACGGCAAAGGCTTCGTTGACCTCATAGAGGTCCACCTGATCTGTAGTCCAGCCGGCTCGGTAGAGAGCCTGCTGCATGGCGGGCACAGGCGCGGTCGTAAACAGGCCTGGTTCATGGGCGTGAGCCCCGTGTCCGGCGATGCGGGCTAAGGGGGTCAGGCCCAGGCGCTCTGCGGTTGAGGCGCGCATCAGCACCAAGGCGGCGGCCCCATCGGAGATCGAAGAGGCATTGGCCGCTGTGATCGCGCCATCCTTGGCGAAAGCAGGTTTTAACGTCGCGATTTTGGCGGGGTCGGCTTTCAGCGGCTGTTCGTCCTGGCTGATAGTTTCGGTGCCTTTGCGACCGGCGATCTGAACTGGCGCAATCTCGCGCTCAAAGGCACCGCTACGGACCGCGTGGCAGGCCCGGCTCAGGCTCTCGATCGCATAAGCATCCATGTCGGCGCGGGTGAATTGATAAGCTGCAGCTGTTTCCTCGGCAAAGGCACCCATCAGCTTGCCGGGCTGGTAGGCATCCTCCAGACCGTCAAGATACATGGAGTCGAGCACGCGGTCATGACCGATGCGGGCCCCAGCGCGGTGCTTTGCCAGCAGATAGGGGGCGTTGGACATGCTCTCCATACCCCCGGCGATGATGATGTCGGCACTGCCTGCGGCCAGAGTGTCGTGGGCCAGGATTGCTGCCTGCATCCCAGAGCCGCACATTTTGTTTACCGTAGTGGCCTGGACGCCCTGCGACAGGCCGGCAGCCAACGCAACCTGGCGGGCAGGGGCCTGGCCAAGACCTGCGGGCAGGACGCAGCCCATCAGGATCTGATCCACCGCATCGGTGGCGATGCCGGCGCGTTCGACTGCGGCGCGCACCGCAGTGGAGCCAAGCTGCGTGGCGCTGGCCCCGCTCAGGGCACCCTGAAATCCACCCATGGGCGTGCGGGCATAGGCGGCGATGATGATCGGATCAGCTGACATGGACGTTTTCCAAAGAAAGGCTTGGGGCGTTGAAGGGACGGGTCGCGGCGATGAAGCCGCCGCCCAGCAGCCGCCCAGGGTCGGCCGCATCATAGAGTACGCAAGCCTGACCAGGCGCGACGCCTTCCTCATGGGTGTCGAAAACCACCTCCGGAATGCCATCAACCAGCAAGAGGTGCGCAGGGGCGGGCTCGCGTGTTGATCGAACCCTGGCCAAGACCGGCAGTGCCTGGACGGCGGCCTCGTCAAGCGACGCCTGCGGACCCAGCCAGTTGGTTTCCTTCAGGCTCAGCGCCTGGGTGAGCAGGGCGTCTCGAGAGCCAACGATGACCTGGGCGCTCGCGGCATCCAGTTTCACTACATAGAGCGGATCTCCGACCGCGACGTTCAGCCCCCGTCTTTGGCCGACGGTATAGCGGGTGATGCCTTGGTGGCGACCGAGGATGCGGCCATCGAGGTGAACGATCTCGCCGGGTATCGATCCACCCGGACGCAAACGGTCGATCACGGTGGTGTAACGCCCTTCCGGGACAAAGCAGATATCCTGGCTGTCGGGCTTGTCTGCGACCCCCAATCCCAACTCCCCCGCCAGAGCGCGCACCTGAGGTTTTTCTAGACCGCCTAGGGGGAAGCGAAGGAAGTCCAATTGTGCGGATGTGGTGGCGAACAGAAAATAGCTTTGATCGCGATGGCTGTCACTGGCGCGGCGCAACTGCGGACCGTCGGTGGACAGGGTGCGTTGCACATAGTGCCCGGTTGCCATTGCCGCAGCACCAAGATCCTTGGCCACGTCCAAAAGGTCGCGAAACTTCACGGTTTGATTACAGCGCACGCAGGGTATCGGCGTCTCGCCGCGTTCGTATGACTGGGCAAAATCATCCATAACAGCGGCCTTGAACCGGCTCTCATAGTCGAGGACATAGTGGGCTATGCCCAGCGAATCAGCTGCGGAGCGGGCATCCATAATGTCCTGGCCAGCGCAGCAGGCTCCTTTTTGTCGCACTGTCGCGCCGTGATCATAAAGTTGTAGCGTTACGCCAACCACATCATAGCCGGCGCGGCTGAGGAGCGCTGCGGTAACCGTCGAGTCCACCCCGCCCGACATCGCCGCAACCAGGCGCGTACCCATGGGCAGACCGACGGCAAGACGCGTGGCGGCGACCAGATCAAGGTGTGCGGTGTCGGACATTGGGTTCCTGAAACGTGCGAAACGCTATTTAAGGCGTCTGGCGCGTAAAGGCGAGATGCCGCGCCCTTCTCAATAAGCGGGCCATTGCGGGCCGGGCCGCGCGCTGGTAGCCATATCAGTTCAACCGCGACACGGTTGCGAGGTAAAAGGTCGGTCATGGAGCCGGGCACGAAGGTAAAGCGCGGCGAGGGTTTTCAGCGTCGCTTGTGGGAATGGTTGACGTTCGAGCGTCTGATCACTGGCCCTGTCCTGCATCTGGTCTATTGGACCGGTCTTGGCGTCATTGTCATCGCCGCTTTTTCTGTCGTCGGGGCCGCCGTTGGCGTTGCCTGGCGCGAAGGCAGCTGGGCAGCCATCTTCCTCGCCATTCCCGTGCTTGTCGGCGGCCTACTGGCTGTCGCCGCTTTTGGGCTCATGTGGCGGGCTTTCTGCGAATTCTATGTCGCTGTCTTTCGTATCAGTGATGATCTGGCGGCCCTGCGCCGGGTTGCCGAGGCAGAAAAGACGACGGCGGCAAAACCTAACTGATTTTCTGAGTCGTACAGGAAGTTTCCGCGCGCGGAGCCTTGACAGAAAAGACACGCAACGCGTTGAAGAGTCATGGACTCTTGGCAAATCAAAGCAAATCGGCTTACCGATTCGCCGTCGAACGTTGAGCGTTAACGAGTCATAAATTTCTGGGACTCAAAGATGCGGGATGTTCGGTGGTCGCGGCTCGGTGCCGTGACGCCCAGCATTGCGCGGGAGATCCAGGCATGCGCCTTTTGTTGATCGAGGATGATCGCGCCGTCGCGCGCAGCATCGAGCTCATACTCAAAGCCGAAGGCTTCAACGTCTATTCGACGGACCTGGGCGAGGAAGGCATCGATCTGGGTAAGAATTATGACTATGATCTGATCCTATTGGATCTGAACCTCGCCGATATGAGCGGCATAGATGTCCTGCGCACCTTGCGCGTGGCCAGGATCGATACGCCGGTTATGATCCTGTCCGGGACCAGCGAGATCGAAACCAAGGTCAAGACCCTCGGTGGTGGCGCTGATGACTATATGACCAAGCCCTTCAATCGTGAGGAACTTGTGGCACGGATTCATGCGGTTGTCCGACGCTCCAAAGGCCATTCGCAGTCGGTCATCCACACCGGCGCAGTTGCCGTGAACCTTGAGGCAAAAACCGTTGAGGCCAATGGCCGGCGCGTGCACCTGACGGGCAAAGAGTATCAGATGCTCGAGCTGCTATCCCTGCGCAAAGGCACAACCCTGACAAAAGAGATGTTCCTCAATCACCTCTATGGCGGTATGGACGAGCCGGAGCTGAAAATCATCGACGTCTTCATCTGCAAATTGCGCAAAAAGCTCAAAGCGCTTGCCGGCGATCACTATATCGAGACCGTCTGGGGGCGTGGCTATATGATGCGCGATCCGCTCGACGAACTGGCTGCGGCTTAGCGCTCCCATGGGATAATCTTGCGAGAACTGGGTGCCGTCCCGGGCCTGTTTCAGGGTGATTGAGCGAGCTTAGAGCTCTTCAAGATTATCCACAGATGACGCAGATGGACACAGATATGCTCGCGTTGAACATCCGCGAAGTGGTCAAAATGCCAAAAGTGAAGGAACGATTTGCGCCTTCGGCGGCTTCGGAACGGAGCGCATCTGTGTCCATCTGGGTCACCTGCGGATAAAAAGTCTTGAAGCGTTCGTTCACCCGATTGCCGTAGGGTCCGTCTTCCGGGCGCGCACAGCAAGTTGTAGTTGGTGTGGAAAGCGGTGAGTGGAAGCCCCTGTCTGATGGACCAGACCAGCCCAGATACTGCACGCAAACTTGGCCCCTTCCTGGCAACCATGCTGGTGGCCTCCGGAATGATCGGGTCGGGGGTGTACCTTTTGCCGGCCAGCTTGGCGGTGTTCGGCTCAATTTCAATTCTGGGCTGGGTGCTGGCGATCTTTGGCGCGGGGCTACTGGCAGGGGTGTTTTCGCTGTTGGAGGTGCTGCGGCCCGGGCGGCCGGGACTGTTTGCCCATATCCAGGAGGCCCTGGGTCCAGCGGCGGGGTTTGTCACCGGCGTCCTCTACTGGACCCCGATCAGTTGCGTGCCCATCGCCATTGCGGTCACCGGCTATTTGAGTGTGTTCTTGCCCGGCGTGGCCAGTGGGATTGGGGCAACGGTTTCGAGCCTGGTGGTGATCTGGCTGATCGTCGGGGCCAATATCATCGGGCCCAGGTTTGTGTCACGCTTCAGCGGGTGGACCCTGCTTATCGGCCTTGCCCCCATCGCCCTGGTCGCCATCGGCGGTTGGGTGCGGTTTAGCCCACAGGTCTTCGCGGCATCCTGGAATTTTGGCCATCAGGCCCCATGGCGGGTGGTTCCGGCCTCAGCTGTGGTTGCCTTCTGGGCCTTCCTGGGCCTTGAATATGCTAGTGTCGTTGCGCCATTGGTGCGCCGCCCGGCACGGGATGTGCCTCTGGCAACCTTCGGGGGCCTGGGCATAGCCGCAGTGGTCTACCTGGCGGCCTGCGGGGCGATCATGGGGATCTTGCCGGCGGCGACTCTTGCCCGTTCAAACGCCCCGTTTGCCGATGCGGCCGCGCCGTGGCTCGGTGCCGCTGGAGTTGCCGTCGTGGCCGTGAGTGCCATGCTCAAAGCCAGCGGATCGCTTGGCGCGGGGATGTTGGCCCTGACCGAAGCAGGGGACAGTGAAGCGGTGTTGGGCCAGCTGCGCAAACCTCGGACCTCTCGCGACGGGGCGGGGCCATCGCTTGCAAGTCTGTTGGTGTTCGCCGGGGTAATGAGTGCTGTGGTGATTGGCTCAGCCAGTCCGACCCTGGCGCGGCAGTTTACCATCGTCGCCGACATTACAGTGGTCTTATATCTGCTTGTCTATATTGCTGCCTGCCTCGCCTTGCTGCGTTTCAGCGGCCAAGTGCGAGCGGAGCGGCGCACTGGCGTGCGGGTTCTGGCAAGCGTGGCTGCGCTCTTTTGTGCCGGCATGATCGCGGCATCAGAGCGTGATCTTCTGGTCTGGAGCGCCGCAGCCATCGCTCTGGCAGCGGCTACCTATGGCACGGCCAAGTTTATGCGCCGGTAACGCCGTCCCAGAACTGTCGAGCCTTGTTGAAGAAATTGGCTGAACGCGGGTTCTGGGTATCGCCGCAGAGGCCAGAAAACTCACGCAGCAGGTTTTTTTGCTGAGACGTGAGTTTCGTCGGCGTTTCGATAAAGAGCTCCACGACAAGGTCGCCGCGATCTCGCGAGCGCAAGGACTTCATGCCCCGGCCATGCACGCGCACCGTATTGCCCGTCTGGGCCCCTTCGGGAACTTTCAGGCGGATCTTACCCTCGCCGTCGCAGTCGTCGCCGCCCAACAGGCATGGGGCTTCGATGTCGCCGCCCAAGGCTGCAATCGCCATAGGCACCGGGACTGAGCACAGCAGGTCCAGGCCGTCGCGCTCAAATAGCTCGTGGGCCTCGACCGAAATGAAGATGTAAAGATCACCCCGCGGCCCACCGCGTGCGCCGGCATCGCCCTCACCGGTCAGGCGTATTCGTGCACCGTCATCGACTCCGGCAGGGATGCGCACCGAGAGCACGCGCTCTTTGCGCACCTGACCGTGACCCTGGCAGCTCTGGCAGGGGCTGAGGATCACCCGTCCAGCGCCACCGCAGCGCGGACAGGTGGTTTCAACCTGGAAAAAGCCCTGGCTGCGCCGCACCCGTCCTGCACCACCACAGGCGACGCAATGGCTGGCGCTGGTACCCGGCTTGGCTCCAGAGCCGTCACAGGTCTCGCAGGCCATGGCGGCCGGAACCTTGATCTCCACCTCTGCGCCCGCATAGGCCTGCTCCAGGGTAATCTCCAGATCGTAGCGTAGATCCTGTCCGCGGGCGGGGCCGCTTGAGCGCTGGCCACCCCGCCCGAACATATCCTCGAAACGGCCGCCGAAGATGTCGTTGAAGATATCATTAACATCGCCAAAGCCACCCCCAGCCTGACCGTTACCGCCGTTCAGGCCCGCGTGGCCGTAGCGATCATAGGCGGCGCGCTTCTGCGGATCAGACAAAGCCGAATAGGCCTCATTTATCTCTTTGAAGCGAGCTGTGGCATCTTCACAACCGGCGTTACGGTCAGGATGATGCTGCATCGCCAGCTTGCGAAATGACGATTTCAGGCCTGCCGCATCGCAGTCGCGCGCCACCCCAAGTACTTCATAGAAATCGCGCATCAGACCCCCAGACGTCCACCCACAGCCTCAGTCGGTCCCGCTTAGGATCAGGCCGATTTCTTGTCGTCACTGACCTCTTCGAACTCCGCGTCGACGACGCCGTCGTCCGCCGCCGGTTCAGCGCCGGCGGGAGCCGAACCCTCGGCCTGCTGAGCCTTGTACATGGCCTCGCCTAACTTCATCGAGGCTTGAGCCAGGGTTTGCGTCTTGGCGGTAATGGCTTCGACGTTTTCGGCTTCCAGCTCGGTTTTCAAGTCGGCAATGGCTGCCTCGATGGCGGTCTTGTCATCAGCACCGACCTTGTCACCGTACTCGTTCAATGCCTTTTGCGTCGAATGGATCAGACCGTCGGCATGGTTGCGCGCCTCGATCAGTTCCTTGCGCTTGGCGTCCTCGCCGGCATTGGCCTCTGCTTCCTTGACCATAGCCTCGATGTCGGCGTCGGAGAGACCGCCATTGGCCTGGATGCGGATCGACTGTTCCTTAGCTGTAGCCTTGTCGCGGGCCGAGACGTTAACGATGCCGTTGGCGTCAATGTCAAAAGTCACTTCCACCTGTGGAATGCCGCGCGGTGCCGGCGGCAGGCCGACCAGATCGAACTGACCGAGTAGCTTATTGTGAGCCGCCATGGGCCGCTCGCCCTGGAAGACGCGGATCGTTACCGCGCTTTGATTGTCATCGGCGGTCGAGAACACCTGGCTCTTTTTGGTCGGGATGGTGGTGTTGCGCTCAATCAGAGGCGTGAACACGCCGCCCAGGGTTTCGATGCCCAGCGTCAAGGGCGTGACGTCCAACAGCAGTACGTCCTTGACATCGCCCTGGAGAACCCCAGCCTGGATCGCCGCGCCCAGAGCCACGACTTCATCGGGATTGACGCCCTTGTGGGGTTCGCGGCCGAAGAATTCCTTCACCGTCTCGACCACTTTGGGCATTCGAGTCATGCCACCAACCAGGATCACCTCATCAATATCGCTCTTCTTCAGGCCAGCGTCCTTCAGAGCCTGTTCGCAGGGGCCGATGGTCTTGGCCACAAGATCTTCCACCAGGGCCTCAAGCTTGGAGCGGGTAATCTTGATGTTCAGGTGCAGAGGACCCGACGCATTCATGGAGATGAACGGCAGGTTCACCTCATATTGGGTCGTGGACGAAAGCTCTTTTTTGGCCTTTTCGCCTTCTTCCTTCAGGCGTTGAAGGGCCAGTTTGTCTTTACGTAGATCAACGCCCTGCTCCTTTTTGAACTCATCGGCCAGATAGTCGACGATACGCAAGTCGAAGTCTTCACCGCCGAGGAAGGTATCACCATTGGTGGCCTTGACCTCAAAAACACCGTCGCCGATTTCCAGGATGGAGACGTCGAATGTGCCGCCGCCGAGGTCATAGACAGCGATTTTCTTGCCTTCGGTCTTGTCCAGACCATAGGCAAGCGCCGCCGCCGTCGGCTCGTTGATGATGCGCAGGACTTCAAGACCTGCGATGCGACCGGCGTCCTTTGTCGCTTGGCGTTGAGCGTCATTAAAATAGGCCGGGACAGTGATGACCGCCTTTTCCACCTTTTCGCCCAGGTGTGCCTCAGCCGCCTCTTTCATCTTTATCAGGATGAAGGCTGAGATCTGTTGCGGTGAATAATCGGTGCCATGAGCTTCGACCCAGGCATCACCGGTCGGGCCCTTGACGATTTTATAGGGGACCATGCCCTTGTCTTTTTCGACCATCGGGTCGGCGAAGTTGCGCCCGATCAGGCGTTTGATGGCAAACAGAGTATTTTCTGGATTGGTCACCGCCTGGCGTTTCGCCGGCTGGCCGACAAGTCGTTCGCCGTCTTCGAGAATACCCACAACCGACGGGGTGGTTCTGACGCCCTCCGCGTTTTCAATCACCTTGGGGGTCTTGCCGTCCATGATGGCCACACACGAGTTGGTGGTGCCAAGGTCGATACCGATAATTTTGCTCATAGCCTTAGTCTCTAGCTCCAAATTGCGGCAAACGCTCGGTTAGGCCTTCGCAGATGAGAAGCGCCGGAATGCGACCGTTCCCGATCGGGCTACGGCGGAGAGATCATCCCTGCGCAGCTTCGATCAATTGTTAATGGTCAGGCGGTGACGTCCTTGGATATGGAAAAACACCGCACTGTGACCGGATATGGGAACCTATGCCTTGGTCGCAAGGGCCAGAGGCGTGATAGAATGTGGAAATGTTATCTTCTGGCTTTCGAATTCTTCCGCAATGCCTGGGCCTGGAGGACCAGCTCGCCCTGACCCACGAGGTCTTCAGCTTGCTCGAAGATGCGCCCCTCTACAGGCCCGTCACGCCCAGTGGTCATTCGATGAGTGTGTTTATGAGCAACTTTGGTAATCTGGGCTGGTGTACCGACGCGAGAGGTTATCGCTATGAGCGCCGACATCCGTTAACCGGCAGAAGTTGGCCCAAGATACCAGCCCGGCTTTTAAATCTGTGGACAGAACAGGTTGATGCCAAAACCCCGCCTGACGCCTGTCTGGTCAACCACTATCAGATCGGCGCAAAAATGGGCCTGCACCAGGATCGCGACGAGGCTGATTTCTCAGTCCCGGTGCTGTCGATTAGTTTAGGAGATACTGCGATATTTCGCATCGGCGGACAAACCCGGCGTGGGCCAACCCATAGTGTGCGTCTGGCCTCTGGCGATGTCTATATCCTCGGCGGCGAGGCCAGGCTGGCGTTTCACGGCATCGACCGAATATTGCCTGGGTCGTCCCAGCTTATCCCAGGCGGTGGCCGACTCAACCTGACCCTTCGCCGTGCCGCGCCTCAAGATTTATTCCAGGGAGATCGGGTGAGTTAGCCGCTGTTTAACCACGGAGCGCACGGAGATCACGGAGGAGGCACGGAGTAACAAAAGCCTGCCGATCAGACCGTCCGGACCGTCGTTTGTGTGCCCACGTCATACACTTTACAGTTATGCTCACGCATCACCAGACAATTGGATAGTCTCCGTGCGGACTCCGTGCGATCTCCGTGCACTCCGTGGTTCATTCTTCGTAGCTCACCCGATTGCGCTGGGATCTGCGCCCAGGTTGCCCTAAGCGCGGAGGGGGTGCAAAGACTGCGGCGGAGGACTATGCCGATGATCACCCTCAAACGAGCCGAAGGGGTTGTGCCGGAAGATTTCCAGCTGTCCCGGCGCGCGGTCGGGGCAATAATCTTTGCTGGCTATGCTGCCGCTGGGCTATCGGTCGAGGCTGAACCGATCACCACAGATGAAGATGGCCTGATCACCCAAGCGATTACCTTGCCGAGCGGGGACTTTGCTCTGCCGGCCTATATCGCCAGACCCCAGGGTGGAGGCCGCCATCCGGCGGTGCTGGTGGTTTCCGAAATATTCGGGGTGCACGCCTATATCAAGGATCTGTGCCGACGCCTGGCCAAACTGGGCTACGTTGCAATCGCCCCGGCCTTTTTTGTCCGCGTCGCCGATCCTGCACCGCTCAGCGACATCGGTGCCGTAATCAAGATCGTGCGTCAGGCCTCTGATCAACAGGTCATGGGCGACATTGCCGCGACCCTCGCGTTTCTTAAGGCGCAGACCTTTGTCGACGCCCACCGCCTAGCCGTGACCGGCTTCTGCTGGGGCGGCGGTGTAACGTGGCTCGCGTGCGAACAATTTGCCGATTTCCGCGCAGGTGCGGCCTGGTACGGTCGCATGCAACCGCCGAAGGAGGGCGCAGACGATCCCAGCCGACTTTGGCCGATCCGGGATGTGGCTAAACTGCACGCCCCGGTTCTGGGGCTCTACGGTGGTAAGGACCCACTGACGGCCAGCGTCCCAGCGATGCGCCAGGCCCTGAACGCGGCAGGAAAATCCTCGAGCCAGATTGTCGTCTACGAGGACGCGGGCCATGGGTTTCATGCTGACTACCGGGCCAGTTACAATGCTAATGACGCGAAGGATGCGTGGGCGCGAATGCTGAAATTCTTTCGCGCTCAGGGGGTTTAGCCCCGCAGTTTTCGCTGTAGCACTTCTAGGTCGCGGGCAAGCTGGGGATCTGCGGCGCGCAGCTCATCGATGCGGCGCACGGCATGAATTACCGTGGTGTGGTCGCGTCCGCCAAAGCGCCTGCCGATGTCTGGCAATGAGCGGGTCGTCATCTGCTTGGCCAGCCACATGGCCGCCTGACGTGGCCTGGCGACGGCGCGCGTGCGGCGCTCAGAGATCAGATCAGCCTGCTTGAGGCCAAAATGCTCAGCGGTGGCCTTTTGGATTTCATCAACTGTGATCCGCTTTTCGCAGCCGCGCAGATGTGGTCGCAAGAGGTGCTGGGCCTCATCAAGGCTCAGCTGCGGCACGCTGGTACCCGCGCGCACGACCAGAGTGTTCAGCGCCCCTTCAAGTTCGCGTACGCTTTCGGTGAAGCGGTCGGAAAGAAAAATCATCACCTCCGGACGCAGAGATCCGCTAAATCCCTGCTGACGCCCCAATACCTCGAGCTTGCGTGCCAATATTGCCAGGCGCAGCGTGCGGTCTGCAGGCTCGATACCGCAGACGAGACCTGCCGACAAATGTGAGCGTAGCCGGGCGTCAAGCTCCGTCAGGGCGGCAGGCGGGCGATCCGCGGAAAATATGACTCGCCGTCCATCTTCCATCAACGCCGCAAGCGTATGGAAAAGTTCCTCCTGGCTGGATTGTTTGCCGCCAATGAAGTGCACATCATCAATCAACAGCAGATCAGCCGAACGCAGTTCTTCTTTGAAGGCGCTGGTTCGCCGCTCAACGACAGCGCGGACGAAGCCCGACAGGAAGCGTTCCGCATTTAGATAGACAACCTTGCGACCGGGCGCTGCACGCATGGCTTCCCACGCTAGGGCATTGAGCAGGTGGGTTTTGCCAAAACCAAACGGACCGTGGAAAATCACGGGGTTGAAATGGCCATCGCTCCAGGAAGCCACACGGCTGGCGACCGCATGGGCAAACTCATTTGCCGGACCGACAACAAAGCTGGCGAACGTCAGGCGCTCCTGAAGACCATGAGGGCTTTGTGCGCGTTCGATACCCATTTGGCCTGAGACCTCCAGACTTTCGACGCCTACGGCGCTGTCGGTGATAGAAGGTGTCGGCGCGGGGGGTTGGCCGCCGTGAGCCTCGAATTCCAGCTTTGATTTGAGCGAGAGTGCCCGACCCTCGGGGTCATGTGCTGCCCAAAGCTGGCCGATACGGTGCCACGCATTGCGACGAATCCAATCGCGAGCGACCCCAGTTGGTGTCACCAGGCAAAGTCCGCCGTCACAGGCTGGTTTGAGCGCGGCAGGTGCCAGCCAGGACCCAAACGCATCGTCACCGAATTCATGGCGCAGGGCTAAACTCGCCTTGGACCAGACGGTCGCCGGGGTGGAAGCCAAATTTTCAGCATGACCCATCTCCATCGCCAAGCTCAACTGTGTCATCCGCCCCTATCCCAAATTAGTTGTGTCGCCGGGTGCAGCTCCGCCCCCCGCCAGACAGGTGGTCCGACGAATTAGCGATCTTGCAAAATCAAAACCTCAGTCGGTGATCCAAGGTGGAAACGCCGAACATTTCATCCGTACGGGATCGAAACCTGAGAACGCCAGAGTAGCGGTAAGGCCCGCCCCGTCAACGCAAAAAATTAACCTTTTTTTATCAAAACACGATTGACTCGGCCAAGGCCTCGACTCGCCAAAGAAATTTGCGCGATCACAGTTTATTGTATCAATAGGTGCCGATTTTCCGGGTGCCCGGCAGATATAATCCTTGGGCCGTCAATGGAAATTATCTATTGTAAATTCAATTGGATAAGATTTTTTTCTGAGCATAACGGACAGGCGAAAGCCCGCCAGGAGTCGTGCTGGCTTACCTAGGGTATTGTTTTCTTGGATATTCCGCGAACGAACCGATTAGAGGGTCGCAAATACCTGTTTCAGGCAGCTGAAAGTTTCTTCAGTTGGCGGTGCAGACGTGACACTTTGCGCGATCCCGTATTGGCATGCACGACGCCCTTGCCAACCGCCCGCATAAGTTCTGATTGGGCAACAACAAAAGCGGCACTCGCAGCTCCCGCATCGCCAGTTGCCAGGGCCTCATCGAACTTGCGTAAATAGCTGCGTACCCGCGAACGACGGGACTTGTTGACCTCGGTACGGCGTTCGATCTTTCGGATCGCTTTCTTTGCGCCGGGATTGTTGGCCATAGTCGCGTAACTTTCAGATGCACCGCGCGCCTTGACGGCCGACGGTTAAAAAACAGGAGCAGCGCGATATAGGCGAACGACCGTTCGCGGTCAATTGGGCTTGTTCGTGGGCGCGTTCATGGAGTTGCGTGTCGATTGGTTCGTTGTCGGCAGATGTGAAGCGGGTTCGTCAACAGTTAAGGGCCCGTCTACGACCACCCCGGCATTGCGAAGCAACTGGACAACGCCGTCGGGGCCTAGCAGGTGCGCGGCACCGACGACAACGACGCTCTGGCCCCTGGCTGCTAACATCTGGCGGATGGTCCGCGCCCACCGTCTGTTGCGGTCTGTGATCAGGTGCTGAAACATTTTTGGCGCGACCTGGCTGAGGGGGTCTAAGGCATCAGCTTGCATGGCCTTCAAGTCGCCGTTCATCCAGTCGCGAACGATTTGCTTATAGGCGTCTGGGCGATCAAGGATGTCCGTGAGGGTTTCATCCAGAGACGCCGCCTGGTCAGCAGGCGAGGCATCGGCGAGAAATGAAACCTGCTGGGCGACAGTTTCGAATGCGCGGCGGCGAGGTTTGTCGCCCGCAAGATTTTGTAACTCCTGTTCGACCCCGTGCGAGGCCAGAGCCCCCGAACGCCTATCCTGAACCAGGGACAGCATCAATTCCGCCATCCATGGGCGCATGCGGTCCAACTGCTCGCGAGCGAGGCCCAGCTGTATTGCGGCTTGGCTGAGCCTTTGGTTCTGACCTGGGGTCAGGTGCAAGGCGAGACTGTCTGCGGCCGGGAGAGAGCCCCTACTTTTCCATAGGCTAGCCGCCTCGCGGTCGGTGGCTTGGTTTAATTGCAGTTCAAACCAGAGGTTATCCGCATTCGCCAGAGCCTCCATCAGGACGGGTGGATGCCAATCAAGGTCGGCGGGGAGCAGATGCACTGAACCAAAGATGACGACGCGCGCGTGCGCTCCCTGCGCGATCCACACTGGGGGCAGCGCCCTGACGGAGCCAGCGGCGAACAGGAACAATCCGGCAAGGCCGATCAGCCCACGCCTCACTTTTGGCAGACCGGACAATAAAAGGTTGAGCGACCGCTTTGCACCAGGCGGGCGATGGTTCCGGCGCAGTTCGTGGTAGGGCACGGTGTACTCGCGCGGTCATAGACGCGAAATCTGTGCTGGAAATACCCCAGGGCCCCGTCGGCGGCGGCATAGTCACGCAAGGTTGAGCCCCCGACCTCAATCGCTTCGGTCAGTACAGCTCTGATCGCGTCGACAAGGGTGAAGAGTTTGGCTCGGGAGACCCCGCCAGCAGCCCGCAAGGGCGATATTCCGGCGCGATGCAACGCCTCGCAGACATAGATGTTTCCAAGCCCGGCGACGGTGCTCTGGTCTAGCAGGGCTGGCTTGATCGGCGCTCGCCTGCCAGCAAGTTTTGCTCGCAGATATTTGCCACTGAAATCTGCCGAAAGGGGTTCTGGGCCCATGGCGGCGAACGGCGGTATCAGCTGCACCCGGGCGGTTTCCAACAGGTCCATGAAACCAAAGCGGCGAGCATCATGATAGGTAATCGTGGCACCGGCCGAAGTGTGAAAGACGACATGGGCATGTTTGGGATTGGCAGGTGCCGCCATGGCGAAGTCGCCCGGTCGGCGGTGGCCTTGAATCTCAAAGCGCCCTGTCATACCTAAATGCACCAAAAGCGTCTCGCCATTATCCAGAGGTGCCAGGATATACTTTCCGCGCCGATTGAGCGCCTCGATCCGCGCGCCGTTCAGTCTCGCCACAAAATCTTTTGGCAATGGAAAACGCAGGTCAGGACGGCGCGCTTCGACGCGTTCGAGTGTCGCTCCGGTCAGGAAGGGTTCCAGGCCGCGTCGGACGGTTTCAACCTCAGGCAGTTCCGGCATGCCCCTGCCTAACTCATGGTGAGCCAAGCGCAAGGGGCGCTGGTGCTGGCGCGCAAGGCGCAACTCGCCTATTGAGCCGGTCTATGAGCGATGGTGCTGCAAGTTTCGGGTTTGCGAGTGTCGATCCGGCGGCAAAGGCGGGCCTAGTCCGGGGCGTCTTTGACCGGGTCGCGGGGCACTATGATCTGATGAATGACCTGATGAGCGCCGGGGTCCACCGCCTGTGGAAAGATGCAGCCGCTGTGCGGCTGAACCCGCAGCCTGGAGAACAGATCATCGATTGCGCTGGCGGGACCGGCGACATGGCCAGGCGGTTTGTCCGGTTGGCGCAGCGGGCCCAGGCGCGGCGAGGCGGTGCGCCAGCTCAGGTCACGGTGATCGACTATAACGAGCAGATGGTTTTGTCCGGTCGCGCGCGTGGCGGCGATGATGCCCTCACCTGGGCGGTTGGCGACGCCCAGACCCTGCCACTGCCCCACGCCAGTGCCGACGCCTATTGCATTGCCTTTGGTCTTCGCAATGTCACCGATATTCCTCGGGCTCTGGCTGAAGCACGGCGCGTTTTGCGCCCAGGCGGTCGATATTTGTGCCTTGAGTTCTCTCGCCCAGTGACCGGTGCCCTACGCGCCGCCTATGATGCCTATTCGTTTAAGGTGATCCCTGCCATCGGCGAACGGGTGGCGGGCGACCGGGCTGCATACCAGTATCTGGTGGAAAGCATTCGCCGGTTCCCCGACCAGAACGCCCTCGCCGGACTGATGGGCGATGCCGGTTTTTCCAGAGTTTCGGTTACCAACTTCAGCGGCGGCGTTTGCGCTCTGCACCAAGGTTGGGCGGTCTGAGCCTGGATGATGGGGCTTTCGAACTTTGGGCGGTTGTTCAATGTAGTATGGGTTTTGGTCCGCTCTGACGCTCTGCTACCGCGTGAGTTTGATGACCACCTGCCCGCCAGTGGCCGGCTTTTCGCGCGCCTGCTGCGCCTGATAAGTGGCAGAAGTGGCCGCAACGGCCGACCGGGCCAGCGGCTCGCAGCATGCCTGGAATCCCTGGGCCCAGTAGCCATAAAGCTAGGCCAGTTTCTCTCGACGCGCGCCGATATCTTCGGTGCCCCCTTTTCTGATGACCTGGCCAGATTGAAAGACCAGTTACCGCCGTTTTCGCAAGGTCAGGCACGGCGCGATATTGAGGCAGCCCTGGGTGAGCCGATCGACCTGCTTTTTGCTCAATTCGATGAAGCGGTGAATGCCGCATCCCTCGCTCAGGTCCATCACGCGCGGTTATCGGATGGGCGAGAGGTCGCAGTAAAGGTTCTGCGCCCCGGGATTGAACGTCGCGTCGCCGCGGATATCGCAGCGATGGCTCTGGCGGCCAGATTGCTCCAACGCTGGGTGCCGGTGGCAGGGCGCCTGGAACCTGTGGCCTTCGCCGCTACGATAAGCCGGGCCCTGGAGTTCGAACTTGATCTGAGATTTGAGGCTGCCGGGGCAGACGAGTTGCGTCTGGCAATGGCCGAGCAGGGCTATATGTCAGCGCCAACAGTGATCTGGGACCGTGTGGCGCGCCGGGTCCTGACCTTGACCTGGGCACCGGGCATAGGGCTTTCTGATCCGGCGGCCCTGGAACAACCGGGTCTCGACGTTAAGCGTCTTGCCGATAATATTGTGCGAGCCTTTCTTAGTCAGGCGCTCGATCATGGCGTTTTTCATGCCGATCTGCATGAAGGGAACCTTTTCGTCGATGCCACCGGGCACCTGACAGCAGTTGATTTCGGCATCGTTGGCCGGTTGAGGCCCAGCGAACGACAGTATTTGGCTGAGATTCTTTGGGGCTTTCTACGTCGAGACTATGGACGCATAGCTGACGTGCATTTCACGGCGGGCTACGTC
>JAYTXQ010000147.1:0-3257 GCA_043742825.1 Caulobacteraceae bacterium
CGGTCCACTCAGCTTGAACCACCGCATCGACCTTGTCGCGCAGGCCGGCCTGCAGAACCAGGCCTCGGCACAGTTCGGTGACCTGATCTAGCGTCGTCGGCCCGCCCTGAAACACCGGTTGTAATCCGGCGCCCACCGTCAGGCCACCGGTCGTCAAAAACGTCCGGATACGGTCAACGTCGCCACCGGTCAGTCCAGGCTCCAATCTCTGCGAGGGACGATCCAGCCCGAAAGGCAACGGTATTCCCTGTCTGAGCAGGCTCTGCGTATTTTGCCCGTCGGGTGCGGGGGTGCCACCCGGCGGCGGGCCACCAGTGCCGCGACCATAGAGATATTTGTAGAATTGTGAATCAATATAGGCTGCGATGACGTGGTCGGACGGCAGCAGAATTCCAGCTTCCCGACGCACAACCCCGATGGCCTGCGCCAGGCTCATATGCTGACCGTCCAACGTGGCGCGCTTTTCGCGCGAGAAAATGACAAGTTGGTGCTGGCGTAGAAAGCCGTCGATCCGCTCGATCTGCTGCGGTAACAATTTTTTCCGGGTTGGATCCGGGGTCAGTTTCGCTGAAGAAATCGGCTCTCGCCTGATCACGCCCGCTGCGCCCTGCTGTGCCACATGGGCCAGTTCCTGCGCCAGCAACCTCTTTCCCCCTGGCGTCGAAGGCGCGTACTGGCCGGCCCCGAAAACCACATCCCGGCCGACGGTGAATGCGCGCGCGTCCATTGAGGCGGCCGACCGGCTTGCAAGGCCGTCGCTGTGGACGCGCACCTGGGCAAAGTCATAGTGGAGCTGTCGCTCGAACTGTCCCCTGATCGCGGAATCCAGCGGTTGAGCCGGCGCGTGCAGCACATCATTGACGATCGCGGGCACCTCGCCGAAGCTCGTGTCGCGCTTCTCGGACGCCTTTGCCCTGAGCGATCTAGCTTCAAGGCCACCGCCCTTAGACATTCGACTTAGGGGTCCCGGCGCGGACCTGGTCAGCGAGTCTACGTCACTCAGCGACATCACCTGATCGGCGACCAGGTCAGCCTCGCGCTCAAGTGGATCATCGACCGCACCGACCACAAGTTTCGGCTGGATCGGCGGGGAAGCCGTGGGAGGGGGGACGAGGGATGAGGCGCGAGCCGGGTTTGCCTGCCACAAACGCAAGCGCTCGACACCGGGGCCAGACCTAAAAGACCGTGTGACGACCGCCCGGTCCGGCATCAGAGCCTCGCGCTCACCACGTCGACCCCGTTTGCCGTCTGTCCCGACACAAAAACAGGCGGCGCATTCACATGCCCGCCTGTTATTGAGAGTCTCGGGATTCGAACCCAACGACTTCCGTCGTGAACGGCGTTTGTCGACTTTACCTTAAGTGACGACAGCTTGGCACATATCCGTCGAATGGTCAACTCCAATTCCCCCACTGTGTACAGCTGAAGGCGTCAATCGGAGTTCCGGCACCGTCGAACATGTTGTCGGCGATCAGCCACTGATTTCCGTGCTGCAGTTCGCGCTGGTAGGGGCCTGGTGATGAGTCGATGCTCACGCCCGGGGCGGACATTGGCACGACGCGAATACCGACCGGGAAGGCGCTCAGGTAATTGTGCCGCACGATCATCGTCTTGCCCAGATAGCCAAAGACCCTGATCCCTTCGATCGGTGTCTTATCGCCGATTTTCGGGGCGATGAGTCCGGCCCGGTTGTGCTCGATCAGCAGGCTGTCGACATTGCCGACGAAGATGGCGTGGCGGGCGCTTCGCCTGGCCAGAGTGTTGACCTCAACGTTAATCGTGTTGCCGGTGATGGTCACCCGGCCCGCGCGATCCGGCGCGCCGGGCGGCAGGGTTTCGGCGTGGCTCATACCGACCGTGATCGCCTGAAGGGTGCCGCTGATCGAATTATTGGCAATCTTCAGCTCACGGATGGTTCTGCCGCCTACGGCGATCCCCCGTGCAGCCACAGGCGCATCCTGGGTCTTGATCCGCAGCACGGCACTGTTAAAGGCAGAGAAATTCTTCGTCACCTCCGCGTCGGTCAGAATCTTGGTCGAGGCCTGGACAACAAAGGCCATCAGGTCGCGATCAGTGGCAAAGGTCTTAGGGGCCGTGCTGTTAAAATACGTCTGCCAGCTGGCTTGCAGGCCGGGAAGCGTTTCGAAACTCAGGCTTCGCCCGGCGATGGTGACCGTGGCGTTGCGCCTGTCCGGCACAGAGACCGGCCGGGGCGGAATCGGAAGGACGACCGCAGTGGCCTTGTCGGTCGTCGCAGCCGCAGGAGCAGGCCTCGCCGGGGTGGGCGGTTTCGGCGCGGCCGCCTTGACCGGCGCTACAATCATGGCATTGGCCAGCAACGCGCCCCTTGCCATGGCAAGGTAGCGCCTATCCGCCAGGACCTGCGCCCAGGGCCGCCTGAATATGTTCGGCGTGACCCGGATCTCATTGTCTTCCACCACGGCCCTACGCAAATGGACCAGCAGAATGCCAAACTGCATTTCGCCGACGGACATGCGGCAATCGCGAATGCGTGCCGTGCCGAAACCGGTCGCAGCATTGGCTGCGGTAATGGTCGCGCGCAAAGTCAGACAGGATGCGCCACGCAGCGTCCCGCGCCCACAGGTCAAGGACAAGGTCTCGACCGAGACATCGTCGCAGTCGATGAACTCGAACACCCCGTTGATATGGTCGCGCTGATCGAACGGCTTTGGTCCCTGGGCCGAGGGCCCCGGCAATGGATCAACCACGGACGTGAACGCGGTCAGATCGCTGACCAGTACGCTGATGCAATTGGAAAACCGGATCACCGATTCGTCGGTCCGACTGAAAAGCCGCGTGCCGAACCCGGCACCGGTGACCTTGACGTTGCCCGCATCGGCAATGACCAAGGTTTTCTCGATAGGAAAATCGCCCACGGGAAAACAAATCTCGGCGTCAACGGCGGTGTCTGCCGCGAAAAGGGCGATGATCGGCTGTTCCCAACCCGGCCCAGGCTTTACGACCAGAGTGCACGGGCTGGCGCAGGACTGACAGGGCTTCAGCTGGGTCAGGGGCTGGAAACAGGGTCGGCAGTCGGGGATCTCGCCATTAATCAGCTGAAACGCGCCGCCGGAAACGGCGATTAATGCCAGCTTTGCATAGCTGTGCCCGATCCCGGTGGGTGGCAGACTCAAGGGCACATTTGCACTGTCGACAGGCCATTCCACATGGCCGCCATCAGCGGCACTGCGCGTGCGCGCGGGGATCGTCCAATAATCTCCCACAGTATAGGTGCC
>JAYTXQ010000148.1:0-9730 GCA_043742825.1 Caulobacteraceae bacterium
GCCGGTATTGGGCCTTTCGCCATAGAGAGAGGCTTGGTGGTGCCCGAGGTCGGAGAGACCCGCGTGATCATATTCATGGAAAATACCAGGCAAATCGCGGTCGCCACGGTCCAGACCCCAGGCGGCGCAGTCACCTATGACGGCGACGCCCGCATCGACGGCGTGCCCGGCAGCCATGCCCCGGTGCCGGTTGAGTTTCGAGATACGGCCGGTTCGAGCTGCGGCGCTCTGCTGCCTACGGGAAACGCCGTGGACGTGATCCAAGGGGTGCGGGTCACCCTGATCGACAATGGTATGCCCTGCGTGGTGTTCAAGGCGTCTGATGTGGGCGTCAGCGGCTATGAGAACAGAGAGGCCCTCGACGCCGACACAGTTTTAAAGGCCCGCATCGAGGCGATCCGGCTGGAAGCCGGACCTTTGATGAACCTGGGGGATGTTCGGGAAAAATCTGTGCCGAAGATGATGCTCGTGGCCCCACCGAGGGCCGAAGGTACAATCTGTGTGCGATCATTCATCCCGCATCGCGCCCATGCCACGATCGGCGTCCTGGGCGCGGTCAGTGTGGCGACGGCCTGTTTGATCTCCGGATCGCCCGCCGCCGAGGTCTCAGTCGTGCCGAGCGGGGGGCGAAAGACCCTGTCTGTGGAGCATCCCACGGGGGAAATGAGCTGTGTGCTGGAATTGAACGACAGGAATGAGGTGGTCAGTGCCGCCCTGTTGCGCACGGCGAGAAAGTTGATGGATGGATTTGTCTTCGCATGAGCTGGATCAAGACCTGGGTTGATCACCCCGGCAAGCCTGACTGGACGCCTCCGGCTGGTGCGGTGGATGCCCACGTCCACGTTTTTGGCCCCCAGGACCAGTTTCCCTTCAGCGCGAAGGCGAAATACCAGCCGCAAGATGCCACGCCGCAAATGCTGTTCGCCCTGCGCGACCACCTGGGATTTTCCCGTAACGTCATCGTCCAGGCAAGTTGCCACGGCACCGACAATGCGGCGACCTTGAACGGCATCGCCAAGTCTTGTGGCGCGGCACGGGGCGTAGCAGTGGTGGATCCGGACATCGCCGACGAGGATCTGGCCGCGCTCCACGCCGGCGGCATTCGCGGCGTGCGTTTCAATTTCCTCAAGCGCCTGGTGGATGACGCGCCCAAAGACAGGTTTCTTGATATCTCTCGCCGTATCGCGCCGCTCGGCTGGCATGTTGTGGTCTATTTCGAGGCCGACCTGCTGACTGAACTGACCCCGTTCCTGGAAGCCATTCCAACAATCATTGTTGTTGATCACCTGGCACGCCCCGATATCGCTCAGGGTGCAGATGGGGCTGATATCACCGCCTTCAAGCGGTTTTTGGATGATCACCCGACGATCTGGACCAAGGTCTCCGGTACAGAGCGCCTCTCAATCAGCGGACCGCCGTTCGATGATTTCATCTCCGTGGTTCGCCCGGTGGTGGAGCGCTACCCCGACCGCGTCCTCTGGGGCACCGACTGGCCCCACCCCAATATGGAGCACCGAATTCCCGACGATGCAGACTTGGTGAATACCCTGCCGCGCCTGGCCGTGACAGCCGAATTGCAACGCAAGCTTTTGGTGGATAACCCGATGCGGCTCTATTGGCCGGAGGAGGCGGGGCTCTAGCGGGGTGCCGTCGTCATGGGTTCAGGCGCGCAATTTCTTCAAGCTTTACCACTCGGCACTCCCTCGCACTCAATTCCGCCGCCGCGCCGATGGCGACAGCCCGTGCACCGTCCTGTGCGGTCACGAGGGCCCGGCCTCGCCCGCGAACAGCGTCGATGAAGGCGCGCAGCTGATAGTAGGTTGAGCCGTGATGGGTGCCAGCGGCGAGGGCCGTGGCGTCAACGGGAACGTGTGTGCGCCGGGCCGCTTTGTGGCCAAAGCCGGTGCGGGGTGAGTAGATGATTTCGCCAGCGGGGATGGTGACCTCCAGCTTTCCGCTGTCACCGATGGCTGCCACGCAGTCCTGTTGTTCCTCACCCTCGGCAAACATGCACAGATCCAGCATCGCGCGTACGCCGCCCTCAAAATTGACGATGGTGTAGCTGTTGTCGATGATGTCGGGGCGCTCGCCATTGTAGCGTTCGTCCAGATGATTTACGTCCATGCCGCCAGAACAAAAAAGGCTGACCGCCTCGCGACCGGTGATGTGGCGCATCAGATCAAAAAAATGGCAGCATTTTTCCACCATGGTGCCGCCGGTGTTGCGGTTGAAGCGATTCCAGTCGCCCACTTTTTGCAGAAACGGGAAGCGATGTTCACGGATCGACAGCATCGCTAGCTGGCCGATATCGCCGCCGTGCACGCGCTCGATAAATTTGCCGACCGGCGGCATGAAACGATATTCCATGCCTGTCCAGAATACCGCCGAGCGGTTTTGGACCTGAGCGGCGACCCAGTTGGCATCATCGACGGTTGTGCACAGCGGCTTCTCGCACAGGATGGCGATATCTGTGCGTAGAAGTGGCTCAAGCACAGTCCGGTGGGTGAAGTTGGGTGTGACAACCAGAACGGCATCAAGGTCGGTCCCTGCGAGCATCGCTGCAGTGTCGGAGAAGGTTTTCGCGCTATCGGCCCGGTGCCCCAGTGTCGCCTGTGCCTTTTCAAGCGAGTCCAGAACAGGGTCTACGAGGGCCACCACCTGGACCTCTGGAAACAGGTTCAGGTTGCGAATGTGCTCGCAGCCCATCATTCCGGCCCCGATGATGCCGACTCGCAGACAATCGATCATTTGTTCACACCTCGTTGAGGTTGTAGGATTTGCGCGGATTACCGGTATCCACTTATCCGCATCCCGCTCTAGCGGTATAGTTCGGCCTAACGTGTTAACCGGCGGACCCGATAATTATGTATGACCTGCTCAAGGGCCTGCGCGTTGTTGAAGGCGCGGCGTTTATTGCAGGGCCCTCATGCGGCCTTCATCTGTTGCAGATGGGGGCGGAGGTGATCCGCTTTGATCAGATCGGTGGAGGGCCGGATTTTCACCGCTGGCCGGTGTCGCCGATCAGTGGGGCGAGCCTGTATTGGGAAGGCTTGAACAAGGGTAAAAAGTCCGTGGCTCTGGATCTTGGTCGACCCGAGGGGCGGGAGCTGGCGCAGAGACTGGCCGTGTCCGGTGATGAAAACGGCGGCCTGTTTGTTACCAACTATCCGGTGGCGGGGTTCCTGGCCCATGAGCGACTGAAGGCCCTGCGCGACGACCTGATCAGTCTGCGGGTGATGGGCTGGGCCGATGGTCGTCCTGCCGTGGACTATACGGTCAATGCGGCAATCGGCATCCCGGCGATGACCGGCCCTGTGGAAAGTTCTGAACCGGTCAACCACGTGCTGCCGGCCTGGGACCTGTTGGCAGGGGCCTACAGTGCCTTTGCTCTGGTTAGCGCAGAACGGCGCCGACGCCTGACCGGCGAGGGGGCGGAGATTCGACTGCCCCTGTCGGATATGGCTGCTGCCAGCCTCTCGCACCTGGGCCAGGTGGCCGAAGTTCTGACCACAGACGCCGACCGCGAGCGCGGAGGCAACGCTTTGTTTGGAGCCTTTGGCCGGGATTTTCAGATCGCCGACGGGCGGCGCGTGATGATCGTGGCCATCACACCTCGGCAGTGGCGTGGTCTGGTGGAGGTTTTAGACTTGCAGCAGGATATCGCTGCAATCGAGGCGCGGACGGGTGCTGATTTCACCGCCCGCGAAGGAGATCGCTATACCTGCCGCGAAGAGGTGTTCCCGCTCTTTGAACGGGCACTTTGGCAGCGCACAGAGGCACAATTGCAGCCTGTTTTTGCTGGAGCCGGTGTCTGCTGGGCACCATACGCCACCTTGAAACAAGCGGTCGCCGAAACCTGGTTCACAGGCAAAAACGCGGTCTTTGCGGAGGTTTCCCACCCCAGCGGACACACTTATCCGACAGCGGGGTCCGCCGCTACGCTTGGCGGTGAGCCGCGCGGCGTCGCCCCGTCCGCGCCGCGCCTGGGCGAGCATACAGATGAGGTCCTGGCCGATTGCCTGGGGCTGTCGTCGGGTGAAATCGGCCGCTTGCATGACCAGGGCCTTGTGTGCGGAGCTAACGAATATGACTGAAGCTTTTGCTACCTGGATTGGCCGCGAAGAGGTGCGGACGGACGTTCTGGAGACGGCGCGTAGCGCAGCCTTGCTCAAGGCGTTGGGACGGTCGGACGAGCTGAAACCGGGCGAACCCCTACCTCTGTTGCATCATTGGCTATATTTTTGGGACGTGCGGACACCCAGCGAACTTAGTCCGGACGGCCACCCCAGGCGCGGCGGTTTCTTACCGCCGATCGCCCTGCCACGCCGGATGTGGGCCGGCGGTCGGTTGAGCTTTCATCTGCCGTTACACGCTGGTGAGACGGTAACCCGGCGATCAATAATCACCCAGATCGAGACGAAGGCCGGGCGCAGTGGCACGCTGGTCTTTGTGACCGTAAGGCATGAGATCACCGGCGCGGCAGGCCTGGCGATCACCGAGGATCAGGACCTTGTTTTCCGCGAACCCGCGACGCCGGGCAGCGCGACTGTTGTGCCGGCGGAGGCGACGGCTGGAGACTGGACTCAAACCGTTGAGGCTAACTCGACGCTTCTGTTCCGCTATTCGGCCCTGACCCTGAACGGCCACCGCATCCATTATGATCTGCCCTATGCCACGGGCGAGGAAGGCTATGGCGGCCTGGTGGTTCATGGCCCGCTACAGGCGCTGCTCCTGTTGGACTTTGCGGCCAGCCACCTGCCCGGCCCGGTAACCGGTTTTAGCTTTCGCGGGCTTTCACCGGCGTTGCACACCTCAGCTTTGGACCTGAGCGGCACCCGCAAGGCTACCGGTGCCAGCGTCTGGACCCACCAGAACGGGCATCGCTGCCTGGCCGCTGAGGTCGTGATCGCCACAGTTTAGGCCGGGAACAGCATCACGATCAGGTCAGCAGATTGCGCCGAGCGGGCCAGGGTTTCTATTTCCTGTCGCGATACGGATCGGCGGCATAGACGCCGAGGATGGCAAAGTGGTCGCAGAAGAATTCCAATTCCTCGAAGGCACGCGCTAGGGGCGGATCTTCGGGGCGGCCATCGACTTCTGCGTAAAAGAAGGTCGCGGTGAAGGCGGCGTTTTCCATGTAGCTTTCCAGCTTGGTCATGTTGACGCCGTTGGTGGCAAAACCGCCCATGGCCTTGTAGAGGGCCGCCGGGATATTGCGCACCCGAAAGACAAAGCTGGTGACGCAGGCGATGTCCACCGGTGGCCGAGGCGGGTTCGGGTCCGCCGACATAACCAGAAATCGCGTGGTGTTGCTGGTCGCGTCGTCAATGTCGGCGAGAAGGATCTCAAGCCCATAGACCTGGGCCGCCAATGCCGGGGCAATGGCTGCACGCGTGGTGTCGGGCTTTTCCGCCAATGATTTCGCTGCGCCTGCGGTATCGCCTGCGGGTTCGGTGGCCACGCCCAGTTTGCGCAGCACTTTTCGGCATTGGCCAAGGGCGATGGGCATGCTGGCGACAGTGCGCACGTCCTCGAGCCGGGTGCCCGAGTTGGCCATCAGCTGAAAGCGGATCGGTTTGAAGCGTTCGCCGATGATGGTCAGGCCAGATGACGGCAACAGATAGTGCACGTCAGGCACGCGCCCGGCCAAGGAGTTTTCCACCGGGATCAGTCCCAGGGCGCAGTCGCCGCTCTTCAGCGCATCGAAAGCATCTTCAAAGGTCGCGTGCGGTACCGGTTCATGATCTGGAAAGTGGGTGCGGCAGGCCTCATCGCTGTTGGCACCCATGGCGCCCTGAAAGGCTATTCTTGGTTTCGAACTCATCCAGAATCCCCCCGATGCTGTTTGGCCCAGGCCCGCGCAGCGGCCAGATCGGCAGGGGTATCCACTGAAATTGGCGCGGCGTCGATAACCGTCGCCCAAATCGACAGCCCCAACTCCAGGGCCCGAAGCTGTTCCAGGCCTTCTCTTAGTTCCAGGGGCGAAGGCGGCGCAGCACAAAAACGCTCAAGGGCCGCGCGGCGATAGGCATAAAGTCCGACATGTCGCCAGATCGGTCCCTCACCGTGGAGTGTCGAGCGGGTAAAATAGAGCGCTCTACCCACCCCTGGGTCCTGAAGCGCAAGGATCGCTTTGACGACATCAGGGCTATTGCGGTCGGCGACATCCGATTCGGAGGCGACGAGTGTGGCGATGTCACATTCGGGTATATTTTCCAGCACCGCCAGACAGGCCATCAGGACGGCAGGCGGCACGAAGGGCATGTCGCCTTGCAGGTTGATCACTGTATCGTGGTGTCGGTCGGGATCGAGCAGGTTGAGCGCCGCCAGAATGCGATCAGAACCGCTGGGCAGATCTTGGTCGGTCAGGATGGCACGGCCGCCGGCAAGCTGAATAGCTTGGGCAATCTCGCCGTCGCCCGCAGCGACCACTACGGGACCTACCTTGGCCAAAGCGGCCTGACGCTGGACGCGGACAACCATGGCCACCCCATTAATGTCGGCCAGGGGCTTTCCAGGCAGGCGATGGGCCGCCATTCGTGCGGGGATCAGGACAATTGGGGTCATGGATCGCGAAGATTAGGCTGGTGCGGAGCGCACCTGGTTGCGCCAAGGGCGCTAGCGTGTCAGAGACGCCAGCGCAACAATCAGGCGTTTTGTATCGGCTAAAAAACCGTAATGTAACGTCTTCTTAAAGGACCCAAGACCGGACATGAGTGACTTAGGTGGCAACAAGATCATAGGCGGGGCGTTGGCCACGGCCTTGGTGCTGGTGGGTCTTGTGGTTATAGTTCCAAAATTCTTTGAGAGATCACCGCCCGCGCATCCTGGGTACGTCATAGCCGTGGTCGAAGAGGCCGCCGGAGGTGGCGAAGTGGTCGATACCCCACCCGATTGGGGAACTGTTTTGCCAGCGGCTGACCTCGCCGCCGGTGAAGCCAAGGTCGCGGTCTGCAAGTCTTGTCATATCTTCGATGCCGCAGGCACCAACAACACCGGCCCCGGCCTCTATGGCGTCGTAGGGCGCAAGCCCGGTAGCCATCCTGGGTTTGCCTATTCCAGTGGGATGATCGCATTTGGTGGCAAACAGCCCATCTGGGACTATCAGCATATCTATGAGTTTCTCAAAAATCCGCAGGGCTATGTCTCTGGCACCAAGATGGGTTACATGGGGATGAAGGCACCAGAGGATCGAATTAACGTCATCGCCTACCTCCACAGTCTGGGGTCCAGCCTGCCCATCCCTAAGCCTGACCCAAAGGCTGCTGCAAAGCCTGGGACCGCCACGCCTGCGGTCGCAACGCCTGGGGTCGCCACGCCTGGGGTCGCCACGAAGAAATGAGACTAGCGCGCCTCGCGGGGTATTGCGCCCTTGGAGTGCTCTGCCTGTTGCCAGGCTCTGCGGTTATTGCTGCTTCGGCACCAGCGGTTTCGATAGCCAGCCTACATGATCTGGCAACGCCTCTGCCCTACCCTTATGACCCCAGCGCCAATGCTCAGGCTCAGGTGGCTGCAGCGCGGGCACAGGCTAAGGCTCAGGGGAAATTGCTGCTAATCGATCTGGGTGGCAACTGGTGCCCTGATTGCCGCTTGCTTGCGGCGGTCATGCGCCTGCCGGAGGTCGCCGCGTTTGTCAGTGCCCATTATGTGGTGGTGATCGTGGACGTTGGCCATGAAGATCGAAATCTGGACATCCCCGCGCACTATGGCGTCAAGCGACTAGAGGGGGTTCCCAGTCTCTTGATTGTCGATGCCAAGGGTCGCCTGGTCAATTCTGGTCACGTGGCAGCCCTGGCAGACGCGCGGTCCATGACCCCCCAGGCGCTGGCCAACTGGCTGGCAAACTGGACGAATTAGAGTAGTCCTAATCCGCGCCTTATGTCTTCTGGCCTCGCCCCGACTGCCCTAAGCTCGCGCAGGGACTGGGCCTTGTTACGTTTGGCCAGACGCTTGCCGTCGGGGCCCAAAATCAGCCGGTGATGATGGTAGCGCGGGGTGGGCAGGCCCAAGAGAGCCTGTAGCAAGCGTTGGGTGTGCGTCGCCTCTAAGAGGTCGAGCCCACGAACCACCTCGGTGATACCTTGCATAGCGTCATCGACGACCACTGCCAGATGATAGGCCACGCCAAGCTCCTTGCGTCCCAACACGACATCGCCGATCAGAGTCGGGTTCAAATGTTGGGTGCCGGCATCACCGTCATCAAACGTCAGATCAACAGGCGCTTTGACGGCGGCGAGAGCCGCAGCGAGGTCAAGACGCCAGGCGAAAGGCAGGGCCTGGTCGATGAGCGTCTTCTCCTGGTCTGGCGCCAGGCGACCGCTGACCTGTTTCGAGATCGGACCATGCGGAGCGCTGGCAGAGCGTGCGGCGACCTCGGCGCGCGTTCGAAAGCAGCGATAAATGAGTCCCTGATCCCGCAATATCGCCAGGGCTTTTGCATAATCATCCATGTGATCAGATTGCCGCCGAACGGGCATTTCCCATTCCAGGCCAAGCCAGGCTAGGTCGTCGAAAAGCGCCGATTCGAAGTGTGCGCGGCAACGGCTAAAATCTATGTCTTCTATGCGCAACAGGAACCGGCCGCCGGCTTGGCGCGACGCATTATGTGCCGTTATGGCGCTGAAGGCATGACCCAGATGAGCAAAGCCCGTGGGCGATGGCGCAAAACGGGTGACGAAAGGAGGTGTCACTCGGCAGGTGGCATCCTGATGCGACGGGCGAAGACACCGATATGCTCAAGCAGAGCCCGCACGAAACCCTCTTCGCCGCCATAGGCAGCGCGCAGAGGAGCAAATTCCTTGAATCCCGCCATCTCGGCGACACCATGAGCTGCACACCAGGAGGCGATGGTGGCGATCTCCAGGTCAGCCTCATTGTTGGGGTCAGCGCCGGCTTCAATGATCGCGTCACGGACAAGGCCGAAGCCACCGTCCTCAGCATGCGCGTGACTGGGCATGGTCTCGCGATCACAGGCTGCGCGGTACATCACCCTGTAGAGGGCCGGATTGTCTCGGGCGAAACAGACATAGGCGACGCCGATATTGGTCAGGGCCTCGCGCGGATTTGGTGCGGCGGCCCGTGATTTGACCAGCGCTGCGTTCAATTCCATCCAACCTTCATGGGCGACCGCCTCAAGCAGCTCGGTCTTGTCCTTGAAGTGGTGATAGGGGGCGGCGGGGCTGACGCCGGCCTCGCGCGCCACCGCCCGCAGCGACAGCGCCGCAACACCCTGAGATTCGAGGATGCGACGACCCGCCTGAACCAAAGCCCGGGAGAGGTCGCCATGGTGATAGGGCTTCGCCCCGGCGGCGAGGCCGGTAGCGAACGACGAGTCTGTGTGAGTATGCGCTTGGGACAAGACGTTTCCAGTTTCTTTGATCGCGACGACGATAAAACTATATCCAATCGATGTAAACATTATCTTGACTACGTTTAGATTGATGCTATCTAGGCATCGTCCACATCGGACAAGCCCGCAGATGCGGGATCAAATGAACGAGGGTTTCGTTATGTCCAACACAAAAAATTTCAACTTCGGCAACCTACTGGATGCGCTGGTTCCAGTATTCCTGTTGTCGCTCGGCGTGCTTTTGGCCGGTGCTACGGCTGTTGTCGGTGCCTAGTCGGAAAGATGCGCCGCGCCATCTTTGCGACCCCAAGCCTCCGGGCGTCTGCTGTTTTTCGCAGACACCCGGAGGCTTTCGCATTTGAGGGCAGGCTTGTGGCCTTT
>JAYTXQ010000149.1:0-15215 GCA_043742825.1 Caulobacteraceae bacterium
GCTTAAGGGACAGACCGCATTCGCCGCCATCCGCAACCTCATCGACGGAAACTTCGCCCTCCCTTAAGCCGCATCCAAGCCAACCCCGTGAGCAATTACGTTCTTGAAGCGATAGGCTCTACCCGCCACCGATCTTCGGAATGAGGTAGATTTCTGCATCCTGCGGCAAGGCGGCAGTGTGAGTGTTCTGATGGATTTCGCCATCGATAACAACAGCCATACGGCGATCAACGTAGTCGCCAAAGCCCGGATACCGCACCTCAAGTTCGGCGATCATCCGCCCCACGGTGGTGGCCACGACGTCGAAGGCCTTCACCTCGCCGATGAAGGCCGCGCACTCGCCGCCCGCTACGACCACGTGCGGCATGAGTGACTAGCCGGCGTCGATGGCGGCCCGGATCTTTGGCGGCGACATTGGCAGGTCGGTCATACGCTTACCAATGGCACGGCGTACGGCATTGGCGACCGCGGCCAGGGGCGGCACGATCGGCACTTCGCCGACGCCCTTGGCTCCGAACGGATGGCGGGGATTTGCCACCTCGATCAATACCGCCTCGATCATCGGCAGGTCCGAGGCGACCGGCACACGGTAGTCAAGAAAACCAGCATTTTCCATGCGCCCGTCGCCGCCGAAGATATATTCTTCGTTGAGCGCCCAGCCGATCCCTTGGGCGACTCCGCCCTGGACCTGACCTTCGACATAGGCCGGGTGGATGGCTTTGCCGACGTCCTGCGCGGCTGTGTAACGCAACACGGTGACGCCGCCGGTTTCGGGATCGACCTCGACATCGCAGACATGCACGCCGAACCCAGGACCCGCCCCCTGGGCGTTGAGCGAAACCGAGGCGCTGAGCGGGCCGCCCGTCGCCCCCGACTTGGCGGCAAGATCCGCCAGGGTCAGATCTTTCTGATTTTTGGAGGTATCCAGGCATACGGCCACCCCGTCTATCCAATCGACATGATCGAGCGCAACATCCCAGGTGACAGCTGCACGGCGTTTCAGATCGGCGACGATCTGCTGTGCCGCCTGAGTTACTGCCATGCCAGTCGCAAACGTCGTGCGCGACCCGCCCGTGAGCATGGAAAAGCCAATGGAGGCGGTATCGGCGACGATAGGCCGGACTTTTTCAATCGGCAGACCCAGAACCTCGGCTGCCATCATGGCCAAAGATGCTCGCGAGCCGCCGATATCGGGGTTTCCCGAAACGACCACGGCAGTTCCGTCGTCGTTAATATGCACCGCAGCCGTAGATTCGCCGCCGACATTGAACCAGAAGCCGACAGCGATGCCGCGCCCCTGGTTGGGACCGAGTGTGGTTTTCAAGTGAGGATGGTCGCGGATCGCCTCAAGCGTTTCGACATAGCCGATGTTCCTGTATGTCGGCCCGTAGGGTGCCTTAACCCCGTCGCGCACGGCGTTCTTCTCACGCAGGGCAATGGGATCCATGCCCAGCTTCAGGGCCAGATCGTCGACAGCGCTTTCCACCGCGAAGGCTGAAATCGGAGCACCTGGAGCGCGGTAGGCAGCAACTTTGGGGCTGTTACCGACAACATCATAGCCGGTGACCTGGAAGTTGGGGATATCGTAACAGGCAAGTGCGGTCATCGATCCAGCCCCGACTGGGGACCCGGGAAAGGCACCAGCCTGGAACTTCAACACGACGTCGGCAGCGGTGATCGTTCCATCCGCCTTAGCCCCGATCTTGACATACATGACCGCGCCAGACGTTGGACCGGTAGCGCGAAAGACATCTTCACGGGACATGACCATCTTTACCGGCGCGCCGGACAAGCGCGATAGGGTCAGGGCGAGAGGCTCCAGATAGACAACAGTCTTGCCACCAAAGCCCCCGCCGATCTCGGCTGGGATAACACGGATATTAGACGTCTCCAGGCCCAGTATCTTGGCGCAATAGGTGCGGATCATGAACTGACCCTGGCTGGAACTCCAGACCATCGCCTGACCATCGGCAGCAAAGCTGGCGACGCAGGCATGCGGCTCGATATAGCCCTGGTGAACAGCGGCGGTAACGTAACGCTCTTCAACGATGACGTCGGCGGCGGCGAAACCAGCCTCCAGATCGCCGCGCTTGAGTTGGTTGCGCGCCGCGACATTCGAGGCTTTGGTGGGCTTGGTCTCCAGGCCTTGGGTGAACATATCGGCATGCAGCAGCGGCGCGTCCGGAGCCATACACGCCTCAACCTCAATCACATGCGGCAGGACCTCGTAGGTCACTGTGATCAGAGCGAGAGCTTCGTCGGCGATGGCTTGTGACGTGGCGGCCACGGCAGCAACAGCGTGGCCATCATAGAGGGCTTTGTCGCGGGCCATGACATTCATGGCCATATCGCGCAAATTGCCGCCGCCCTCGCCGCCTTCGACCTCTTCGGACTTTACACTCGGCAGATCCGCACCCGTAATTACCGCTTTGACCCCCACCAGAGCACGCGCCTTGCGGGTGTCGATAGAAACGATGCGCGCGTGCGGGTGGGGACTGCGCAGAATCTTGCCCACCAGCATGCCGGGCAAAACAAAATCGGCACCGTAAGTGGCGCGGCCAGTGACCTTGTCGGCCCCATCGGGACGAACAGGGCGCGTGCCGACGACCTTGAGGTTGGCCTGGAAAGTTGGGCGTTCGAGAACGTCGGTCATCATACCCTCACTTGTCTAAGTTCAGCTGCCGCATCCATGACGGCGCGGATAATCTTGTCATAACCCGTGCAGCGGCAAAGATTGCCGGCCAGCCAATAGCGGGCCTCTGTCTCGGTTGGATCTGGATTGGCATCAAGCAGAGCCTTTGAGGCCACCAACAAACCTGGCGTGCAAAATCCACATTGCAGAGCCGCATGCTCGAGGAACTTGGTTTGCAGAGGATGCAACTCGCCGCCATCGGCCAGCCCCTCAATCGTCTCGATACGCCGTCCTTCCGCTTCGACCGAAAGAACGAGGCACGAGCACACCAGCCGCCCGTCCATAATGACGCTACAAGACCCACAATCGCCAGAGCCGCAGCCTTCCTTAGACCCGGTCAGGCCTAGCTCATCGCGCAGAGCGTCCAACAAGGTGACGCCCGGCTCCGTGAGAAACTCCACCGGATCGCCGTTTACAGTTGCGGAAATATGGACTTTGTTCATGCTCTCTCTTTCGCCCGATCGTAGGCGATCACTGCCGCCCGCCGGGCTAGAACGCCGGCGATCTTGGTTCGATATTCGATGGTCCCACGCTTGTCGCTGATCGGGCTAGCAGCGGCCTGAGCCGCAGCATCCAGTGCCACCAGAGCCGTTTCATCCAGCTTTGTGCCCACCATAGCCGCGCCGCCAGCAGTAACATGGACGGCGGTCGGGCCAACGGCCCCAAGTGCCAGATGCGCCTCAGTAATCACCCCGTCGGCGTCCAAGGTCAGATTGACCGCAGCGCCAACCACGGCGATGTCCATTTCGGTGCGCGGAATCAGGCGCAGATAGGCGTCAGCACTGCGCGCCGGACGGGCCGGAAGGGTAACCTCGAGCACAAATTCCCCGAGCCCCAGAGATGTACGACCAGGCGAAACGGCGATGGCTTCAACAGGGACCACACGTCTGCCCCCTGGTCCGACCACCAGACACGTTGCGCGCGCGGCAATCAGGGCCGGGACGCTGTCGGCCGCAGGTGAGGCATTGCAGAGGTTGCCGGCGAGGGTGGCGCGGCCCTGGATCTGCGTCGATCCGATCAGATTGGCGGCCTCGACAACACCTGGCCAAGCCGCCAGCAAGCCTGCATGCTCTCCCATGACGATGGTTGGGGTGGCGGCACCGATAACAAAAGCGCCGGCACGGATCTGAATACCCGTCGCGCCAATTATGCGTTTGAGATCGACGATCACAGAAGGCTTTACGCGGCCAGCCCGTAGCTGAATCAGAAGGTCTGTTCCCCCGGCCAGAGGTCTTGAACCCGCAGCTGACAAGGCGGCGACAGCGTCATCGGCACTGATAGGCGCGGCGAATTGTAGTTGTGACAAGTGGCCTCCGTGAATTTTTATCTGTTATATTCCAATTGTAGCGCGTCGCCCCTAGGGAAGGCGAGCGGGATTTTATGCAAACTCTACCAGGAGGCACCGTCGCTGTAGCGGACAGGGATGGCAGCCAGGACCTCGGGGTCGAGTAGACGGGCGTTGATAACGATCCGAGACGCATCCTCGCCCAAGCCCTGCCAGTGTGTGGTGCAACCACAGATCCCGCAGTGATGGGTCTCGATCATCCTGTCGCCCTGGATATAGCCGACTGTAGCGCCAGTGACCGTGATGTTATGGATCGTCCCATAGGCCCAGAGCGCACCCAGACGCCGGCAGATCGAGCAGTTGCACGAATTTACATCAACCGGGAGGCTCGTCAGCTCAACTCGAACCGCGCCGCAATGGCAAGACCCTTCGATCATGGCGCGTCCATACAGGCGTCCAGGGTCTGGTGATAATGGCGGATACGGGGAAGCGTGGCTGTGGTCATGGCTCTGTCCTTGACATAGGGTCGGCGTGTTGGAAACGGGGAAAACCATGGGGATGCTGCGGTCAAGACATCTGCTCACGCTGCGCCTGGACGTGGCTTTTGCGGCCAGGCAGAATATCAGCGTCATACTTCGTGGGCGGCTGACCGTGGTCGGCGTCGGCAAACAGACGGCTGCTGGACCGATCTATACCCTGCATGAAATCTTCTAGGGTCTCAGAGTGGGCGTGATTCGAAACTTGTTCGCCACCTCTCTCTACGAGGCATCTTTGGCCGATGAGCCAAATTTTGCCAGCTTTAATGCTGACATCGAAAGCGCAGCCTGGAGCTTCGCCGACGATGACCGAGCAGGCCAGGCGTGGTGTGAGGCTAATGGCTATGGCGGCTATACCTCCTATGCCTCGTTGAACGACCTGCCGACACGCGTGCCAGCGTTCGGTGATTTGAAACGCCGCCTCGACAAGCACGTGGCCTTGTTCGCCGATTCCTTGGCGTTTGACCTAGGACCCAAAGGGAAGCTACGACTCGATAGTCTCTGGGTCAGCATTCTGGAGCCTGATGCCGCGCACTCGGGGCACATCCACCCCCACAGCGTCATTTCCGGAACCGTCTATATCGCAACGCCACCCGGATCAGGTGGCCTGAGGCTGGAAGACCCCCGCCTGGGCCTGATGATGGCCGCGCCACCGCTTCGTAAGGACACCCCTGACGCACAGGGCCGGTTCGTCACCCTCACCCCTTCGGTTGGCACCGTCTTCATGTGGGAAAGCTGGCTGCGCCATGAGGTCCTGCCAAACCAAGCTGACCAGCCGCGCATCAGCGCCAGTTTCAACTACGCCTGGGGGTAAGGCCGCTGTGACACTCTCAGCAGTTGCCCAAAACGCGTCGTAGTCGCAAAAGGGGCGCATGACCCTGCCCGCGCCGCCGAGACCCCGCAAATCGCCCAAAATCATCACCCAACTGGGCCGCACGCGCGCCGACGACTATGCCTGGATGAAAGACGCCAACTGGCAGGCGGTGCTGCGCGATCCGGCGCTGGTTGCGGCAGAAATCCGTGACCATCTGGAAGCCGAGAACGCTTATCTGAAGGTGGTGCTAGCCGACACTCAGTCTTTGCAAACGAGCCTGTTCGAAGAGATGCGCGGGCGCATCAAAGAGGATGATTCCTCTGTTCCCGCGCCACATGGGCCGTTTGAGTATTTCAGCCGCTTTGTCACCGGCGCACAACACCCTTGCCATCTGCGCCGGGCACGGGGCCTAGCCAACGCCGAAACGGTATTGCTTGACGAAGACGAGGAGGCTCAGGGCAAGGCCTATTACGCTGTGGATGCCTCGGCCCATTCCCCCGACCACAGGCTCTTCGCCTGGGCAGTGGATGATCAAGGATCGGAATATCACGAAATCCTGATTCGTGACCTGGAAACGGGCACGGTGCTGGAAAACGGGCCGCAAAGTGCTACCGGAGACTTCGCCTTTTCGCCGGATTCTGCCTGGTTGTTCTGGATCTGGCGCGATGAAAACGCGCGTCCGGCCAAGGTGTTTCGCCGGCCGGCGCGGGGCGGCGAGGATGTGCTGGTGTATGAAGAAGCCGATCAGGGCATGTTTCTGGGCGTGACCACCACCGCCGACGACAGCCATATCCTGATACTCAGCCAGAACCAGGAGACCAGCGAGGCCTGGGTGATTGCCGCCAGCGCTCCTACCGCTCATCCCATTGTGGCCCGGCCTCGGGAAGCCGGCGTGCGTTATGACCTGGACCATTGGACTGACCGCTGGCTGATCCGCACCAATCTGTGCGCTGCCGTTGACTTCAAACTGATGACCAGTGAAGCCGACCATCCCGGTGGAGAGACCTGGCAGGACTGGATCGCACACAAACCTGGACGCTTGATTAGTGGAATGGCCCCTTACGCGGACCACCTGGTGCGGCTTGAACGGGAAAACGCCTGCGATCGGCTGGTGATTATGGCCAGGGGTGGCAGCGAACAGGTGATTGATTTCCCCGAACCTGCCTACGCCCTGAACTTAACTCCCGGTTATGAATACGCCACAGCAGTTACGCGCTTTGTCTATCAGTCACCGACCACGCCCCGGCAATGGTTCGACTACGACATGGCCAGCGGCGGACGGACTCTGCGAAAGACTCAGGAGGTCCCGTCGGGACATGATCCCGCCCGTTATGAAACCCGTCGGCTTTATGCCACAGCGCCCGACGGTGAACAGGTTCCCATCACCGTGCTGATGAAAAAAGGCACGCCGCTGGATGGCTCAGCCCCGTTGATGCTCTACGGTTATGGATCCTATGGCATCCCGCAGACGCCGACGTTTTCGACTCAGACACTCAGCCTAGTTGATCGCGGCTGGATCTGGGCCGACACCCACGTGCGTGGCGGGTCGGACAAAGGATGGGGCTGGTTCCTGGACGGCCGGGGCGCGAGGAAAACCAACACATTCACCGACTTCATCGCCTGCGCCGAGCATCTCGTCACCCAGGGCTATGGCCGGGCGGGAAAAATCGCTTCCTATGGCGGGTCGGCGGGCGGCATGCTGGTCGGGGCCGTGGCCAATATGCGGCCAGACCTCTGGGGCGCCATCATCGCTGCGGTACCGTTCGTGGATGTGCTCAACACCATGAGTGACGACAGCCTGCCGCTGACCCCGCCCGAATGGCCCGAATGGGGAAATCCCATTGAAGACCCTGCCGCCTACGACACCATTGCTGCCTATAGCCCCTATGATAACGTATCGGCCCAGCCTTACCCACCGATCCTGGCCCGAGGCGGTCTGACTGACCCGCGCGTTACCTGGTGGGAACCAGAAAAATGGATCGCTAAGCTGCGCGATCACAGCACTAGCGACGCAGCAATGCTGTTGCAGATCAACCTGGAAGCTGGGCACGGCGGAGCGTCAGGGCGATTTGACCACCTCAAGGAGGTCGCGCTGGACTATGCCTTTGCGATCTGGGCCATCGAGGGTGTGGAGCCATCGTGAATATTCGGCCCGCCCTCGCCCAGGACGTGGTCGCGATCACGAGAATCTATGCTCACCACGTGATGAACGGGTTAGGGACGTTTGAGGAAGAACCGCCCTGCGCCAAAGAGATGGCCGAACGGATTGCAATGGTTCAAGACCGGGGCCTGCCGTTTTTGGTCGCTCAATCGGGTGATGATGTGCTCGGCTATGCCTATGCCGGCCCCTTCCGGTTAAGAGCGGCCTATCGCTTCACCGTCGAAGACAGCGTCTATGTGGCACCGGCGGCTCTTGGTCAGGGCGTCGGACGCGCCTTGCTCACGCAGGTCATCGTCGCCTGTGAGGCACAGGGCATGCGCCAGATTTTGGCAGTGATCGGCGATTCAGCTAATGCCGCCTCGATAGGCCTGCACACGGCCTTGGGATTTCAGCACACAGGTGTCGCCACATCTGTCGGCTTCAAACACCGGCGCTGGGTAGATATCGTATTCATGCAACTGTCATTAGGAAACGCTGAGGCCTGAGGTAGCCGTCCGTTCTACAAGGTCGGCGAGGCGGTCGGCGGCGTCCGGGACGGCGACCGCACGGGCCGCCTTGGCCATGGTCTCGAAACGCTGGGGATTTTCCAGCAGAGCTCGCAGGGTCTGTGTCATCAGAGCCTTGGTCAGAGTGCCCTCGCGCAAGACAATGGCTGCACCAGCGTCGGCCAGAAGTTTTGCGTTCTGACCCTGGTCATCGTCCAATGCCGCCCCCAGGGGGACCAGGATTGAGGGCCTCCCGGCGACGGCCAGTTCGCTGACCGTCGAGGCTCCTGAGCGACCGATGACCAGATGCGCCTGACCCAGGCATGCAGCCATATCGCGGAAGAAAGGCGAGACCTCTGCCACGACCAGGGCGTCCGCGTAGAGGCTTCTGGCAATATCCAAGGATTCACGCCGGGCCTGTTGCTGCACCTTCAAGCGCAGGCGCAAAGCTTCCGGTAGCTCGGCGATAGCCGCAGGGACCAGTTCTGAAAGCAAGCGCGCGCCTTGACTACCGCCGGTGACCAACAACCGAAACACGTCGCCCGGCCGCTCATAGGCCAGGTTGGCCAAGGCGCGGATCGGCGGCCGGATCGGATTGCCGGTCACCACTGAGCTGGCGGCAACGCGGGACGAGGCTTTGATCAGGGTCGGAAAGGCTCTGGCCACGGCGGTGACACGAGGTGCGAGCAGGCGGTTGGCGCGGCCTAGTACCGCGTTCTGTTCGTGGATAACGGTCCGCCGACCCTGGCTGATTGCCGCAAGCAAAGCCGGCAGGGACGGATAGCCGCCAAAGCCGACGACCACAGCCGGACTAAGGCGATTGAGCGCCGCACGGGCCATCAGGATTCCACGCAGGATGGTGATTCCGGCTTTCAGCGGACTTATGGGATCGCCACGGCGGATCGTCGCGGCTGGCAAGGCCAGGTGTTCCTGGGCCGGAAAAGCGTCTGACAATGACCCAACGCGCTCATCGGTGGCCAGAACAATACGCCAGCCTCGATCGGTCAGAACCTCAGCCAGGGCCTGGGCCGGAAACAGATGACCGCCAGTGCCTCCGGCGGCCAGAACCGCGAGTCTGTCAGTCAAAACCAGCCGCCGGAGCGTAGCCGCCCGAAGTACTGTAGGCTCCAGGTCGACGCCGCGTCAGGGCCAGCGCCAGACCCAAGGTCAAACCCGTAGCCAGCATGGAAGAGCCGCCATAGGAGATAAACGGCAGGGTCATACCTTTGGTCGGCACGAGGTCCAGGTTAACCGCGACATTGATAAACGCCTGAACCCCGATCAGGACAAAGAGACCGGCCGCTGCGACCTGTTCAAATGGGTCAGCCAGCTTCATCGCTTTATAAAGCCCGCGCACGACAAGGACGCCGAAAAGGGCAATCAGGGTCAGGGATAACCAGAGACCATATTCCTCGGCAGCGGCGGAATAGGCAAAGTCGGTGTGCATATCCGGCACATGGGTCTTCATGATCCCCTCGCCGGGGCCTCGGCCAAACGCCCCCCCGGCAGCAATAGCTTCGGCAGCGCGGTGAACCTGTTGGGTATCGGTCTTTTCATGACCAAGAAAGCCATTCACCCGTGTCGCCACATGTTCAAACAGGAAATAGGTACTGCAAAGGCCGGTGACCGATATGCCGCCCAGCACTGCAATCCAGCTGATCGGAACGCCTGCCATCCAGAACGCCGCACCGAACGCGGCGGTGATCAATACGGTTTGGCCGATATCGGGCTCAACCAACAACAAGGCTACAGAAATCGTATAGAGGATGAAGGCGATGGAGACACCAGGAACTCCCCCACCTTTTTGGCCCTCGGCGAACATCCAGGCGATCAGGATAACCAGAGCTGGCTTCATGAACTCTGAAGGCTGCAAGGTAAATCCGCCGATTTCCACCCATCGGGTCGCCCCTTTGGCCGCGTGACCGAGAACCGGCACGATCAGCATCGCCACAATAGCGATCAGATAGATGACAAAGGCGGTACGGCGCACACCTTTTGCGGACAGCATCGAAGAGCCGAGCAGTATGGCAGCGGCACCAACGGCAAAGATGCACTGACGGACGGCAAAATGAAACGGCCAAGCGATCTTAATCCGCGCCGCCGCCGCGGGGCTGGTGCCAAATTGCAGGAGTACGCCCAAGGCGATCAGGGCCAGAGTTGCCCCCAGCAGGACATGATCCGTTGTCCACCACCAGACGCCCATGCGGGTGCGGTCATCGCGGGAATAGGCGTGAGCATTGGGTCTCATGATGGCACCAGAGCGTGGACTGCAGCACGGAAAGCCTCGCCTCGCGCTTCAAAGTCGGTGAACTGATCAAATGAAGCGCAGGCCGGTGAAAACAAGACAATAGCGGCTCCGCCATTGGCCGAAGCATCCGCGAAAGCGCGCTGGGTCGCGACTTCAAGCGTGCCACAGCCGATGGACTTAACCTTGCCTTTGAGGGTTGCGGCAAATTGGCCGGACGCCTCTCCGATTAGGTACGCCGCCGTGATGTGATCAAACAAGTCGCCGAGACAGCCGATGCCCCCCGCCTTAGCCCGCCCGCCAGCGATCCAGTAAACCTTTGAATAGCTCGACAAGGCCTGACGCGCCGCATCGACATTCGTGGCTTTGGAGTCATTGATAAAGCGTACCTGGCCAATATTGCCAACGGTTTCCATCCGGTGGGCTAAACCTGGAAAGGTCATGAGTCCGGCTGTTGCATCAGCAACACTGACGCCCAAAGCACGCACGGCTGCGAAGGCGGCGGCGGCGTTTTGCCAGTTATGGCGTCCCGGCAATGATCGGGCAGAGGTCAGATCACCGACAACACTCACCCGTCCATCGGTGGCGTCATAAAGTTGGCCTTGCAGAGTGTAAACACCCCGGCTCATCACCTGCCGGGCACTGATCGGCCAGATGGTTCGGCGGTTGGCGGCAGTGATTTCGGTGCAGATCTGCGCCCCGGATGGATCATCAACCCCGATGATAGCGGTATCACCGACACCCTGGTTGGCCAAAATCCTCCGTTTGGCAGCAACGTAGCCCTCCATCCCCCCGTGTCGATCCAGGTGATCGGGACTGATGTTGAGAATGATAGCCACATCAGCATGCAGGGATATGGTCAGGTCAAGCTGGTAGCTGGAAAGTTCAAGCACATAGACTGCGCCGCCGTGCATCTCGTCCAGACCCAGTACCCCAACGCCGATGTTACCGCCGATGCGCGCATCGCGTCCGGCCATGTGAAGCATATGGCCAATCATGGCTGTCGTTGTCGATTTGCCGTTGGTGCCGGTGATGGCGACGACCTTGGGCCGCAAGTGAAGTGGCGCGGCGGCTACGGCGCGGGCAAACAGCTCGATATCGCCTACGATCTCTACTCCTGCCTCCTGCGCTTTAATCACCGTCCAATGCGGCTGAGGGTGGGTGAGGGGGACACCTGGGGAAAGCATCAGGGCCGCGAACTGCGACCAGTCAGCGGAACTGAGATCGACAAGGGCAAAGCCCGCAAGCTCGGCGGCTGCGCGCGCGGATGGGCTATCATCCCAACAGGCGACACGGGCCCCACCGGCGATCAGAGCGCGGGCCGCCGTCAAGCCACTGCGGGCCAGACCAAAGACCGCAACATGACGACCCTCATAACAGCCAACCGCGATCATCAGCGTAGCTTCAGTGTGGCCAAGCCAAGCATGGCCAGGACAATGGCGACGATCCAGAAGCGGATCACTATCGTAGATTCCGACCAACCCAACTCTTCGAAATGATGATGGATCGGGGCCATCAGAAACACCCGCCGACCGGTGCGTTTGAACCACAGCACCTGGATGATCACCGAGGCGGTCTCAATAACGAACAGGCCGCCGACAATGCCCAGAACCACCTCGTGCTTGGTCGCTACAGCCACGGCACCCAAGGCGCCACCCAGGGCCAGGGCCCCGCTGTCACCCATGAAAATTCGTGCTGGCGGTGCATTGTACCAGAGAAAACCCAGACCCGAGCCGATCATTGCGGCACAGAAAACCGCGACTTCGCCAACGCCCGGCACAAAAGGCACCTCCAGGTAGCGGGCAAAGATAAAGTTACCGACCAGATAGGCGATGACGCCGAACGTCGAAGCCGCGATCATCACCGGCACCGTGGCCAGGCCGTCGAGGCCATCGGTGAAGTTCACTGCGTTGGAGGCCCCGACGATGACAAAAGCCCCAAAAGCCAGATAAGCCCATCCGAGGTTAAAGACCGCATGCTTAAAAATTGGCAGCGCCAGGGAGGTGGAAAGGCTAACGCCTTCGGGCGAAGGCTGGCCAAATCGAACCATCAACAGGACGGCCCCGACTGCCACCGCTGCCTCGACCAACAGGCGCAAACGCCCCGAGATCCCCGCTGTGGTTTGTTTGGTTACCTTGGCATAGTCATCCAGGAAACCCAGTCCGCCAAAGCTTAAGGTGACCAGCAACATTACCCAGACATAGATATTGCTCAGGTCCGCCCAAAGCAGGGTCGCCACTGTGATACCCGCCAGGAACATCAAGCCCCCCATGGTCGGGGTGCCGGCTTTTTCGGTGATGTGGCGAGCGATGCCGTCGGTTCGGATAGGCTGACCCTTGCCTTGTCGCGCCTGCATCCAGCGGATGAAACGACTACCCATGGCCACGACCACAAGCTGCGACGTGGCGATCGCCATACCGCTGCGAAAGGTCAGATATTTGAGCAGGTGCAGGCCCGGAATATCAATGTGGTGGGCGAGCAGATACTGGTGAAGCAGGTATAGCATCAGCCGCGTGCCTCTTCAGGTTGCGCCAGGGCGGCTAAGATTTCCACCAGGCGCGAGGCTTTCGACGCCTTGGAACCTTTGATCATGACAGTATCGCCGCAGATCAGGGCCGCCGACAGATCACCTGCAAGGTCCGTCGCACTCAATGCCCAGGCCCCCTGCCTGGCCACTGGCAAGGCCTGCCACAGGCTATGCATAAGTGGACCAGCGCAAAAAACCTGATCGATTTTCGCCGCTTCAATCGCCACAGCGATCTGCGCATGCATCTGCGCACCCTGTTCGCCCAATTCCAGCATATCGGTGAGCACGACGATCCGCCGCCCCAAGACCCGCCGCGCACCAAGCGCAGAAATCGCCGCGGCGACTGATACAGGACTGGCGTTGTAGCTCTCATCAATCAGGGTGAAAGTCCCTGCCGGCCCGCGCAACCGGCGCTCGGCCCCCCGCCCGGCGAGCGGGGCAAAATCGGCCAGAGCCGCCATGCCGGTTTCCAGATCCACATCCAGGGCCCGGAGCATCAAAAGCACACACAGACTCATCGGTCCCCAATGGGTTGCCGCATGAAGGATCGAAAACTCTACCGCGCGCCCGTCGATCACCGCCTCTACAGAAGCCCCGCCGGGTGCCGCTGAAAATCGGGTCAAGCGGGCATCAGTACCTGGCACGACGCCAAAAGCCCTGACCTTCAGGCCCGATTGCCGAGCCTGCGCCTTGAGGACGTCGAACCAGCGATTGTCGGCATTGAGAATGGCGACGCCGCCGCGTTCCACCCCGGCAAAAATCTCCGCTTTGGCTGCTGCCACACCGGCCTCGCCATCGGCGAAATTCTCTACGTGTGCCGCTTCGACCGTGGTGATGGCAACCGCATGAGGCCGCACCATCAGGGCCAAAGGAGTGATCTCGCCAGCATGGTTCATGCCGATCTCAAATATCGCCCTCTGAGTATCGATTGGCATGCGCGCCAGGGTCAACGGGACCCCGATATGGTTGTTATAGGATTGAACAGACCCGTGCGCGGCCCCGGCCCGCTCCAAGCCCGCGCGCACCGCCTGGGTAACACTGGTCTTGCCCACCGAGCCGGTAACAGCCCCTCGCCTGACATGGCCTGCGCGCAGGCGTGCCGCCTCTCCCAGTCGCACCAGAGCCATCAGGCCATCGGGAACAACAACACAGTCCCCTTGAGTGGCACGCGTAGTTAAAGCCGCGCGCGCGCCTGCCGTGAGGGCAGCAGGGACAAAATCTGCCCCGTCACGCTCGCCGGAAAGCCCGACAAAGAGATCTCCTGGGGCAATGTCGCGAGAATCTATGGCGATACCGCTGACCTCGAATGCTTCACCATACAGGGTGCCGCCGGTGGCCTTCAGGATCTCGCTGGAGGTCCACAGGCTCATCCCAGAGCCGCCTGGGTTTCGGCCACATCGTCAAAGGGATGGACGACGCCGTTGATCGTCTGGCCCTGTTCGTGGCCCTTGCCGGCGATGATGAGTGTATCGCCCGTTTGCAGCAGCGAGACCGCATGCCGGATGGCGCAACGCCGATCACCGATATCGCTCAAGCCTCTGGTTCCTGCAGATATTTGGGCGCGAATGTCGGCTGGCATTTCTGAGCGGGGGTTATCATCGGTTACAATAGCGATGTCGGCCAGGTCGGCGGCAATAGCCCCCATCTGTGGCCTTTTGCTGCGGTCACGATCGCCACCGGCACCGAAAACAACGATCAGTCGCCCCTGAGTATGGGGCCGTAGAGCCGAAAGCACCGTCGCCAGGCCATCAGGGGTGTGGGCATAATCGACATAGGCCTCGCCACCCTTAGGACTTGCGCCCACATGCTGTAGCCGTCCGGGGGCCCCGGTGAGGGTTTCCAGGGCGGCAAGTACAGTGTCCACTGCCTCGCCCGCCGCGATGCATAGCCCCGCAGCCACCAGGGCGTTAGCCGTCTGAAAGGCTCCGACCAGTGGCAGAAAAATCTCGTGGGCCCGGCCCTGGGCGATAACGCGCAGGTGTTGTCCCCCAGACACCGCTGACCGACCATCCAGGATGAGGTTCATCCCCATGGAGCCGACGGTGAACAGGCTCTGGCCCGATTGCATTGCCGCTGCGGCGAAGGCGGGAAAGGCGTCGGAATCGGCGTTCAACACGGCGGTCGCGCCGCGCGGCAGCAGGGCCTCAAACAACCGTAGCTTGGCGGCGCGGTAGACCCCCATCGTCCCATGATAATCCAGGTGGTCCTGAGTCAGGTTCAAGAACCCGGCGGCCGCAAGCTTGACCCCGTCCAGGCGCCGCTGATCGATACCGTGTGACGAAGCTTCGAGGGCCAGATGGGTGACGCCCAGGGCCGCAAGCTCTGCCAGCGTCCGGGCAACATCTGCCGCGTCAGGCGTTGTCAGGCCAGGCGGGGTCAACTGCTGATCGCCGGCGGTAACACCAAGGGTTCCCATGCTGGCAGCATGACGACCGGCCGCGGTAAAGATCTGGCGACAGAAGGTGGCAAC
>JAYTXQ010000150.1:0-4141 GCA_043742825.1 Caulobacteraceae bacterium
ACTTGTATCGCCGACCCGGCGCTCGCTCGCCCCGGACGCGGCCAGCATGGCCTCCATCAGCGTTGTCTTGCCAGACCCCGTCGGCCCCGCCAGGGCCAACACGCGCACATCGGGCGTCGTTTGGGTGGTCATTTTCGCGTCCTCCCCGTCTGGTCTGGCGAGACTAACAGCAAGTCAGGGTTGAGCGCTACACCCAAGATTATTCCGAGGCGATAATGGCTAACGCAATCAGCAGAATTAATCGAATTGAATACCGACTGGCACCAAAATCGTATCCTGTTTTTACCACGAACCTCACAAACCTCACGAACGCGGCATCTCGGCCCCGTTCATAGCGTAAATGCGGCCATGACGCATTTTGAAGTCCTTTTGAAATCAAAGGCCTTCACCGTAGATCAATATCACGCCAGGGCGCAGATCGACTTGCGAGTTTTGTAACGTTCGTGGGGTTCGTGGTTAAGTCTTTGAAAACGGCGTGCATTCAAACCGAAGCGATGGTTCTTGCGGCAACCCTAAGGGTTTCGTTCAGCGCGCTGCGGATTGCCATCGATCCAATCGATACTGTGATCGGGCCCTTTGTGTACGACGACGTCGGCGAAGGCGCGCAAGGCGAGGACATGGTTGCGCAGATTTGGCAGATTGACCCCGGCCCAAACTGCTTTGGCCACTTGCGTCACGCCGGTTTCATCTAGGGAGAGAAAGCGGGCGTAGAACGAGCGAGGATTGCCCTGGGCCTCGCGCCAGAACCCAAGGAAACGCGCGATATACCAAGCCTCGATGCTCGCCTCCTCGGCGTCGAGATAGATCAGACAATCGATCGGCAAACGCCTTTGAGCAGAGCCAAAGCCAAGCCCTTCTATAATCAGGACCTGGGGTTGATCGATGATGCAGGCCAGAGCGGGGTCAATATCATAGCTGATATGGGAATGGGCCGGGAACACCGCAGCGCCCGTTCTTACTGCGGTCAGGGCCGCGCCCATGGTCTCACTGTCGTAGGTTTCAGGAAACCCTTTGCGATCGAGCAAATTTCGCCGTTCAAGTTCGCCATTGGGAAACAGAAAGCCGTCCGTACAGGCCTGGTGCACCACCGGCAGGCCGGGCCCGGTGGAAATCGAGGCGGCAATCTGGTCGGCCAGAGTGCTTTTTCCACAGGCCACAGCGCCGGTAATGCCGATGATCCAGGGACCGGCAGCAGGGCGGAACTGACCCAGATGGTCGAGCAATTCCTGCAAACGTCCCTCCTAAGCGGGTTCTGCGGCAAGCCTGCGAGCCTGCAGAGCCGCCACGACCACCGCATGCCGCTTCCGGTCAATGCGATAGAACAGCATCAGCAGGATGCCAATGACGCTAAACACCCCAGCGACCGGTCCCGCCACCGTCGCCAGACCGTTCAAGGTGCCTGGCGCAATATCCACCAGCACACCCTTCGCAACCAGTGCCTTGGGAAAGCCGATCAAGTCCAGGACAATGCCCGCGACCAGCGTGCCCAGGCCATAGGCGGTCTTGGCGGCAAAGCCGACCCCAGCGAAATACAGCCCCTCACGCCGGCCCCTGAATAGGTAATCATGCTCATCTGCCGCATCAGCCATCATCGAGCCGATGGCAATACTGGCCAGGGTGACGCCAATACCAGCGAACAAGGCATTGATGAACAGAGGCATCACGACCGCCTCGCCCTTGAGCGTGAAGATACCCAGAACCCTTAAGCCGTTCAACCCGCTCTGGGCCACAGCCAGGGCCAGGAGACCCAGGATGAAGATCGTCCGTTTCTCGAATTTCTTGACGATAAACGGAGCCACGGGCACACCGATCAGCAATCCCAAAAACAGTCCGAACGACGTCTTTTGGATTTGGAATGGCGTCATCTTCCAGACAAAGGTGTTCAAATGTACTCCCAGGCTGCCGGCGACCCCCTGGGCAACGAAAAAGACCACCATGGCGGCGAACAGGATCCGGAACGAGGGATTGCGGAACACCTCTGCCACCTCTCGCGGCAGTCGTCGGTGCAGGCCCGCGCCGTCTGCAGCGGTGACCGGCAAGCCGCCGGCAAAGCGCTGGGTGCCCAGAATGCAGACCACACCACCGCCAATGACGATCGCACCGGCGGTCCAGGCCAGATCGTGATAACCGGTGCCGAACATGCCCTTAGGCCCGGCCAGGAACACCGAATAGCCCAGGACTACCGTGAGCAGGGCTCCCAGAACTTCGAACACCCAACGATAGGCTACCACGCTGGAGCGCTCGGCGTAGTCGTCAGATATTTCAGCCCCCAGTGCATTAAATGGCACGGCAAAAGCTGAGGTGGAAAAGCGCAGGAAGATCGAAGCTCCTACCAGCCAGGCAAAAAGCACGCCCTCCGATGCCCCGGTCGGCGGTGAGAACAGCAGCCCCAGGGCCAGGGCCACACAGGGGGCACCTACGATCATGAACGGAATGCGCCGCCCCCAACGGGACCGCAGATTGTCTGACCACGACCCCAGCAAGGGGTCCAGAAAGGCATCCGCGATCAGGCTGATCGCTGCCGCCGCGCCGACCAGAGAGCCCGAAACCCCCATCACAGCTGTGTAATAGAAGAACAGGAACGTGGTGATGGCCGCGTTGGAGACGCCATAGACCATGTTGCCAGAGCCGTAGGCCAGTTTAACCAAGCCTGGAATTTTCGTTCGCCGCCCAGCACCGGTCGCCATCGCGCTAGTCATGCAACATTCCCCCTCTCCCCAGGCTCGTTAGGCCACCGACAAGTTATCCGTCCGCGATATTCAAGATTACACCGCCATAAGCAGGCAAATGCACCTCGCCTACAATAAGGATTTCGTTTCCGCTGAAGCCTTTGACCAATGTGCTCGCCTGGGGGACCCCGATCGACGCGTCCTGTCCGTCAAGTTCGAACAGGCAAAGCAAAGTTTGGCCGCCCTGGGTGCGAGAAAATGCCAAGGCGCCTTGCGGATAGGGCAACAGCTCTGCGGTCCCGACGCGTAGTGCCGCGAACTGGCCGCGCAGCGCAATTAGGTCGCGCGTGAAATGCAACATGGAGGCCGCTTGAGCCTCTTGCCGCGCAACCGCAAGATGCCGGTGCGCGTCACCGACCGGCAGCCACGTCTCAGCGATGGCGGAAAACCCCGCCGACGGCCCCTCAGCCGTCCAGGGCATGGGCGTGCGGGCACCATCACGCCCCGACCCGCCGACATAGGCGTTGATCGCGTAAGGATCGCGCAACTGCTCGAATGGCACATGCGCCTGCGGCAGGCCCAGTTCCTCGCCCTGATAAAGAAATATTGTACCGCGCAGACACATCAGGACGGCCATAAGAATGCGGACCTGCCGCACATCGCCAGTCGGGGACAAGCGGGTGGCAAACCGCGCCGTGTCGTGATTACCCAGTGACCACGACGGCCAACCCGGTGCCCCGTCCCACGCCCGCAGAGCCTCGGCGAACAAGGCCACGTCACCCTTGCGAGCTTGGAGCAGATGAAAGCTGTAGGCCGTGTGCAGCCGCTCTGGGGTCGCAGTATATTCGATCTGGCGCGGCAGGGCCGGCTCATCGACGACCTCACCCAGGGTCATTCGTCCTGGATAGGCGTCCATTAGCGCGCGAAGCCTGGCAAGAAAGGCCAGGGCCTCAGGGCGCGAGCGGTCAAAGCTGTGAGCCTGAAACCGGGTCGGCATCAAAGCCGCACCGTTGCGCAGGATCGCTGGGTTGTCGCGAAGTTGTTGATCGTGGAAGATGAAGTTTATCACATCAAGGCGAAAACCATCGACACCTCTGTCCAGCCAGAACCGGGCCACGTCCAGGATCTCGTCCTGAACTTCCGGGGACCAATAGTTGAGATCCGGCTGCTCGCGCAGGAAGTTATGCAGATAGTACTGCCGCCGCTGGGCACTCCACGTCCAGGACGGCCCCCCGAACGCGGCCTGCCAGTTATTCGGCGGTGAACCGTCGTCCTTGGCATCGGCCCACACATACCAGTCGGACTTTGGGCCTTCGCGTGAAGCCGCGCTCTCTTTGAACCAGGCATGCTGATCAGAAGTATGGGACCAGACCTGATCGATAATGACCTTCAGTCCCAGATCGTGCGCGCTGGCCAGCAGAGTGTCGAAATCGGCAAGGGTGCCAAACAGCGGATCGACATCGCGATAGTCA
>JAYTXQ010000151.1:0-4225 GCA_043742825.1 Caulobacteraceae bacterium
CGGTTCGCTCCCCATAGACTTGGCGCAGGGCCTCGGTGTCGACCGCGCTCGGGGCGACGCAATTGGCCCGCACGCCCAGCGGGGCCAGTTCCAGCGCCAGATAGCGGATCAGGCTCTCGGCCAACGACTTGCCGGCACCAACCGAAGCATAGTTCGGCAACGGCGTCCGGCCGCCCCGGCTGGAGAGAAAGAAAACCGTGCTGCCGGGTCGAAACAGCGGGCGGGCAGCCTGCGCCAGATAGACTATGGCCGTGCCGTTCAAATTGATCGCCTCAGTCAGGGCCACGGGATCGATGCTCAAGAGCGACTCGGGGATCACCTTGACGGCGCAGTGGACCAACTGGTCCAGCCGATCTGTACGCGCGGCGACGGCGGCGAGCACTTCAATGGCACCGCCCGGGGTTCCGACGTCGCCCTGAATAAGATGGCAGCGGGCTCCCGCCGCCTCGATCTCCACCCGCGCTGCAGCGGCGGCGGCGGTGTCGGCGCGGAAGTTCAGGAACACATCGGTGTCCGGCTTGGCGAAGCGGCGGGCGATGGCCAGGCCAATGCCCTTGGTGCCGCCGGTGACGAGGATAGCCATGACCTGAGCCTCAGCCGTCCTGGCCCATCGACGAAGTCAATGAGACCCCGAAACGCTCAATCATCTGCCCGGCGTCCGCCCGTAGCGCCGTCCACTGCGGGGTATGCTCGTCGCGCTCGAAAGCGGCTTTGTCCGGCCAGGTCATCACCGCGACGCGGTGGAAGGCCGCCGCCGAGCCCTCCAGGCCCTCGCCAATCAGAATGGTGTCCAGGCTGGCGAGGTTCGGCACCGCACGGGCCAGGGGCGAGTGGACATTCAGATAAGCCGCTTCGAAGGCTGCCCGGTCTTCGGGTTTCGGCGCAGACCAAAAGGCCACGAGCTTGAACATGATCATCTCCTCCCGCACGCGCTAGTCGATGTTATCCCCGGTGCTTGTCGCTGTGTGCCGCAAGCTAACTGACAATTCTCAGTCAAACAACCCATCGGAACTGTCAGGTCAAAGCCACAACTTGCCGCGAACGCGAGACTTACGGCCGTGCTCCGGAGACAAGTCGCCGTTGAGCAGACATCACCGCGCCGCCTATTCCGCCGCGAGTCGCTGGCGCACTGCAGGCTGGACGCCGCCATGACGCAGGAGCCGGCCCGAGAAGGTCTGGGTTTCGGTATCGTCCTCGATCGTCACCTCACCATTCACCAGGATATAACGATAGCCCTTGGCGCGCTGGACGCGCCGCCACTCGCCGCCGGGCAGGTCGTGCAGGATCTCACTGGGCAGCACTTCAAGCGCGTTGTAGTCGTAGACAACGATGTCGGCGGGCGACCCACGACGGATGACGCCGCGGTTCTCGAAACCCGCCAGCATGGCCGGCAGGGCCGAGAGCCGCCAATGCGCCTCCTCCAGGCTCATCATGCCAAGGGTGCGCACCAGCTTGGCGATGGTCTCGGTCGGATAGCGGCCGGCAGTCAGAAAACGGGTGTGGGCACCGCCGTCAGAGACGCCGAGCAGCACGAAGGGATCGGCGAGGATTTCCTGCAGGTACTCCATCTTCACATTCGGTGGGGCGGCGAAGAACTCCGTGGCCAGCCCGTCGGCGACGGCGATGTCGAGCATTGCGTCGACCGGATGCTTGCCTAGGGCGTCGGCGACCTGGCCGATGGTGTGGTCGCGCCAGCGCTCCGTCTGGGGCGTGGCGGGGCCGGTGACGACGATGCCGGCGATCGGACCGGTCACGGTGAGCGGCACCTGGGCGCGCAGGGCGGCCCGGCGCTCAGGATCGGCCAGCTTGGCGAGCCGCTCGGCCGTCGTGCCCAGTGTGGCCTCCCGCCAGGCCGGGCGGTCGTCCCACAGGTTCCAGTCCTCGAATGTCAGGGTGAAGCCGGCATCGGTGGTCAGGCCCTGGCCATAGACGCGGATGCCGCGCTCGCGGCAACTGGCCAGCCAGGCGAGGCCGCTGCGGTGCACCTCTGGCTTGTGATCATAAGCCTGCAGCACATTCCACAGCAGCGGGCGACCGGAAATCTGAGCCAGCGTCTCCATGTGGGTGCGGTCCTCGGCGCGGTTGCTGGAGGACAGGGTCATCTGCATGAAGCCCTGGTTGCGCCGCCCGAGTACACCGGCCAGGAGCTCGCAGGTCTCGTCGTGCATGACGTCGGTGACCATCGGCGTGCCGTCATAGTCGAGCTGCACCGCCGATGGACCGTCTGGCTTCAGCCGCTGGGCCGACCATCCGCAGCCACCGGCGTCCAGCGCCTGTTCGAACAGGTCGGTCAGGCGCGCATGCTCGGCCTTAGTCGGCATCCGGCCGGCCTTGGCGTCCTCGAAGCCGAGGACCTCGATCAGCAGCGGCGCGATCGGCACATAGGGCAGAATGTTGATTGCCTTGGGCGCGCGCTCGACGCTGTCGAGGTATTCCGGGAAGCTGACCCAGTCCCACGGCATGCCCTCGCGCATCGCGGCGAGCGGGATCGCCTCGACCCGTACCATGGTCAGCATCGCCCGCTCGCGCATCTCCGGTGCCACCGGGGCAAAGCCGAAGCCGCAGTTGCCGATCACTGCCGAGGTCACCCCGTGCCAACCGGAGATGGTGCAGTAGGGGTCCCAGAACAGCTGAGCATCGTAATGGGTGTGCAGGTCGATGAAGCCGGGCGCGACGTGCAGGCCATCTGCGTCGATCACCCGCTTGGCGTCGGCGGCGTGCAGATGGCCGATCTCGGCGATCACCCCGTCCTTGATTCCTATATCTGATCGATAGCGCGGGGCCCGCGCGCCGTCGAAGATGAGACCGTTCTTGATTATCAGGTCGTAGGCCGGCATCGGGCGTTTCCTGTCATCCGCTATGAGGGTCTTCTTCTTTTGCAGAACTATCCGACCTGTCTGCGGGGTTGTCCATAGCGCAACTGACGGTCGGCAGGCCAATCGGGCGAGTTAGCGATCCAAGAGTTTTCATCCGCAGATGACGCAGATGGACACAGATACCGCCCGTATTGAATGCGCCGAAGGCGCAATGCCATCGTCGCCTCGGCGATTTTGACCGCTTCGCGGTCGATCATGTGCGACATATCTGCGTCATCTGTGGATAGTCTTAAGGCTGTCTAAATTCACCCGATGACTCTGTGACGGCCAGTGCTGATGCACCGATGCCTCTGCCCCTCCCCTTCAGGGCCAGGAAAGCCGAATGGTCTGATCACGCAAGCCGGTGAGGACTACGTCGAGCCCCCCGGACCGCAACATCCAGTCCAGCCGATGGTCGCGATATTCACGCTTACGCCCCCCCTTCGCATAGAGACCCGCGACATTGACCATGGCTGCGGCGGCAGCGTCGAATTCGGCGAAGGTTTGCGCCACCGAGGGCCTCTGGACGAGGCGCTCGTGCCATCGCGCCAGCGGACCGTCCGGCTTAGGCCCCAAACCGTAGTAGACGGAGCGGTTGACGATCGGCGCGGCAGCAACGTCGGCCCATCCGAAGCGATCGCCGCCGAACCAGTCGGCGATGCCGAGCCGGCCAGTCAGCCATGTCTGCAAAATTGCCGTCTGTTTGGCAGCCTTGGCCTTCATGCGTTCAGCTAGCTCGCCCTGCGCCCTGTTGAACCAGAGAATCTCGCCGAAACCCCAATTGACCGCCTCGTACTGGCTGTCGCAAACTTCCTCGGTCATGCGCGCGAAAGCTCTGCCACCTGGGGTTTGCGGCAAAAGGGCCGGCTGCGGCCATCGATCCTCAATATACTCAAGAATGATGGTCGACTCGAATATGCGGTCATCGTCGGCCATCAGGACCGGCACCTCAAGCCGTGGGTTAAGCAAGGCGAAGGCGGGGTTCGGCTCGCCCGATCCAAGGCCTTCGGGCAGGATCGCCGTGAAGTCGACGCCCTTTTCCCGCAGCGCGATCTTGATCTTCTGCGCATAGGACGACAGCGGGTGTTCGTAGAGGGTGATATCTGACATGACTGCCCCTAGGCCTTGGTCGCAGGCCGAAGCTTGATGCGGTCGAACCAGGCCGAGAGGTTTGGCGCGCCTTCGGGCAGGTTGCTTTTCCCCTCCGGCGCGCGGAAGGCCATGAAGCAATAGAGCATGATGTCAGCCAGGGTGTAGCGATCGCCGCAGATATAGGTCTTGCCGGCCATTTGCTGGTCCAGCCACAGGACCCGGTCCTCGACCAGGGCCTGCAGCTCCTCAGCGGCGGGGATGGAGAGCAGCTTGATCTT
>JAYTXQ010000152.1:0-20957 GCA_043742825.1 Caulobacteraceae bacterium
CAGACCCCGATTTGCTACTCTGCGCGTCCAGTCGGTGCTGGCGACGAGTGCAAGGCGGGAGAACGGCGAGAGCATTGTGCTGCATCGTGTCTCGACACACTGCATTGCACAAAGCGTATTTGAACCTGCGGCTGCCTTGGTCTAAAAGAGCGCGACTCTCCGTCGCAACAGGCCCTTCATGAACGCCTTTCTCCTTCAGTATCTGCCAATCGTGATCTTTCTCGGGATTGCGGGGGCCTTGGCGATTGCGTTCACCCTCGCAGGTGCGATCATTGCTCCCAGCGCACCAGATGCTGAAAAGCTGTCGAGCTATGAGTGTGGTTTCAACTCTTTTGACGATGCGCGGATGAAGTTTGACGTGCGCTTTTACCTTGTCTCGATCCTGTTCATCATCTTTGACCTGGAAGTGGCATTCCTGTTTCCCTGGGCTGTGGCGTTAATGAAATTGCCGCACGCCGCCAGTCATTTCGCTTTCTGGAGTATGATGGTTTTCTTGGGCGTGCTCACCATAGGCTTTATCTACGAGTGGAAAAAAGGAGCGTTGGAATGGGAATGATCGAAGTGCCCAAAGCCGCCTCGGCGCCCGCTTTGGCTGGTGGCCGCGCTGCGGTTCCAGGATACGACCCCAAAATGCACGATCCCTATTTTGACGGGGTGACCGGCCAGTTGGCGGATAAGGGGTTTGTTGTCGCCGCCGCCGATGATCTGATCACCTGGGCCCGTACGGGCTCGTTGATGTGGATGACCTTTGGCTTGGCTTGCTGCGCGGTCGAGATGATGCATTCGGCCATGCCGCGTTATGACCTGGAACGCTTTGGCTTTGCCCCCCGCGGCAGCCCCAGGCAGTCGGATGTGATGATCGTCGCTGGCACCTTGACTAACAAAATGGCCCCGGCTCTGCGTAAGGTCTACGATCAGATGCCAGAGCCCCGGTACGTGATTTCTATGGGCAGCTGTGCCAATGGCGGTGGATACTACTATTTCAGCTATTCAGTGGTGCGCGGCTGCGACCGCATTGTGCCTGTAGATATCTATATTCCCGGTTGCCCACCGACTGCCGAGGCCCTGGTCTATGGGGTGCTGCAATTGCAGAAGAAGATCCGTCGCACCGGAACCATTGAGCGGTGAGGGCAGGGCGATGAACTGGCAGATTTCTGACGACGCACTCGCCAGCCTAGGCGGGCGAATTGTTGCGCTTTGCGGCGATGCTGACGCCGCTTCTACCGTCGCCTTTGGCGAGTTGAACATCACCTGCCGGGCCGACAGGATCGCCTGGGTGATGACCACACTGCGCGATCATCCGGAACTTGAGTTTCAACAGCTTATGGATGTCTGCGGCGCTGACTACCCGCAGCGGCCATTACGCTTCGACGTGGTCTATCATCTGTTGTCGATGACCAAGAATCGCCGGGTTCGTATCACCGTCCAGACCGATGAAGATACTCCGGTCCCATCCGTGGCCGAGATCTACCCTACCGCAAACTGGTTTGAGCGCGAAGCCTTTGACATGTATGGGATTTTCTTTTCTGGCCATCCGGACCTGCGCCGACTGCTCACCGACTACGGGTTTCATGGACATCCTCTTCGCAAGGATTTCCCCATGACCGGCTATGTTGAGGTTCGCTACGACGACGAACTGGGCCGGGTAATCTATGAGCCGGTTAAATCGGTGGAATTCCGTAACTGGGATTTCCTCTCCCCCTGGGAAGGTGCTGATTACGCCAAGCCAGGCGGCGGCGTTCTGCCTGGTGATGAGAAAGCGGGGGCCGCGCAATGAGCCTCGAGAGCCTTTCTCCTAACATCGCCGTCGTCGATGTCGAAACACCACTGCGCAAGTTCAACATCAACTTTGGCCCGCAGCACCCTGCCGCACATGGTGTTTTACGCCTGGTGCTTGAACTGGACGGCGAGCTAGTAGAGCGAGTTGATCCACATATCGGCCTCTTGCATCGGGGCACAGAGAAGCTGATCGAAGCCCGGCCCTATACCCAGAACACACCTTATTTCGACCGCCTGGACTATGTGGCACCGATGAACCAGGAGCACGCATTTGTGCTAGCCATCGAGCGGCTGATGGGCCTGGAGGTGCCGCGCCGGGGCCAACTTATCCGCGTGCTTTATTGCGAAATCGGCCGAATTCTGAACCACCTGATGAACGTCACCATGCAGGCCATGGATGTTGGTGCCATGACGCCTCCGCTTTGGGGATTCGAAGAGCGCGAAAAACTGATGGGCTTCTATGAGCGGGCCTCGGGCGCGCGAATGCACGCCAACTACTTCCGCCCGGGCGGAGTGCGCCAGGATTTGCCCAACGTTCTGATCGAAGACATCGATACCTGGGCAAAAGCTTTTCCCAAACTTCTTGACGATATCGAAACTCTGATCACTGGTAACCGCATTTTCAAACAGCGGAATGTGGATATCGGCGTTGTCAGCCCTGAGAAGGCCTTAGCCTGGGGCTTCACCGGGGTGATGCTACGTGGCTCGGGCGTTGCCTGGGATCTTCGGCGCAATCAGCCTTATGAGATCTATGATGAACTTGAGTTCGAAATCCCTTTAGGCGTGCACGGCGACTGTTATGATCGCTATCTGTGCCGGGTCGAAGAGATGCGCCAGTCGATCAAGATTATGCACCAAGTCATTGTGATCCTTCGAAAGACACCCGGACTTGTGTTATCTGAAGACCACAAGGTCAGCCCACCACGGCGGGGCGAGATGAAGCGGTCGATGGAAGCCTTGATTCATCACTTCAAGTTATACAGTGAGGGCTTCCATGTCCCTGCTGGAGAGGTGTACGCCGCTGTCGAGGCCCCCAAGGGTGAGTTTGGCGTTTATCTGGTCGCAGATGGAACCAACAAACCCTATCGCTGTAAAATCAGGGCGCCCGGCTTTGCCCACCTGGAAGCGATGGACTGGCTCAATCGCGGTCATATGCTGGCCGACGTCGGTGCCATCCTCGGCTCTCTGGATATCGTCTTTGGGGAGGTTGACCGATGAGTGTGCGGCGTCTGGCCAAACAGCAACCCGCCTCCTTTGCCTTCACCCCAGAAGCCCTGGAAAAAGCGCATTGGTGGATGGCCAAGTTCCCAACTGGCAGGCAACAATCGGCGGTAATCCCGCTGTTGTGGTTGGTGCAGAAACAAGAGGGCTGGGTGCCCGAACCGGCCCTGCGGGTTGTGGCTGAATTGTTGGGCACGCCGGTGATGCGCGTGCTGGAAAACGTCACTTTTTATACGATGTTTCAGCTTCAGCCTGTTGGAACAATTGCACATCTTCAACTCTGTGGGACGACGCCCTGCATGTTGCGCGGGGCCAATGAGCTGAAGGTGATTCTGCGCGACCGGATCGGTGCAGTGGGACACTGCTCAGCCGATGGAAAGCTGTCGTGGGAGGAAGTCGAGTGCATGGGAGCCTGCGCCAATGCCCCGATGGTAGCGATCAATGACTACTACCATGAAGACCTTACGACTCAGGCCCTGGAAGGGCTTGTCGATGACCTGCTTGCCGGTAAGTCGCCCGTGCCGGGCTCTGCTGTCGGCCGCCAGGGAAGTTCACCCGAGGGTGGGGCCATAACACTGACCTGTCCGGCGCTCTACGACGGCAGTAAAGCGATGCCGATCACACTGCCCAACCTTGCAGACAAAGTCGACGCGTGACCTCAAACCAAAAAACTGATCCCGAGGCAGCGGCCTATAATCATGCGCGTGACGGTGGCCTGTTAGCCTGCCTGATCGGGTCGCTGATCATGGTCAGCGGCCGCTTTGTCACTGGCGTGCCGCAGTGGCTGAGCTATGTCGGCGTCGGCACCATCGTTTTGGGCTGGGGGCTCTTTGCCTTTGCCTTGGTCTATCGCGCTAGGCATCTGCGCCAGCGCGCGCGTAATTCGAACAGCTGAGCAGTTATGGTAGGCATTCTTCAAGATAAAGACCGTATTTTTACTAACCTTTACGGCCTGTACGACTGGCGGCTGGAGGGTGCTAGGGCTCGCGGTGTCTGGAACGCCACTGCGGAGATGGTCGCCCAGGGCCCTGAGTGGCTGTGTGATCAGATCAAGGCCTCGGGGCTGCGTGGCCGGGGTGGGGCGGGTTTTGCCACAGGTCTGAAGTGGACCTTCATGCCAAAGCAAGAGAGCGAGCGACCACATTATCTGGTGGTCAATGCCGACGAGTCCGAACCTGGCACCTGCAAGGACCGTGAAATCCTGCGCAGTGACCCTCATCGTTTGATTGAGGGTTGTCTGGTGGCGGCACGGGCGATCCGGGCTCATGACTGTTTCATCTATGTCCGCGGGGAGTACGTCCGCGAGCGAGAAAACCTGGAATTCGCTATTGCTGAAGCGAATGCCGCACGTCTGATCGGCATCAACAATATCCACGGGTGGGACTGCAATATCCGTGTCACTCATGGTGGTGGGGCCTATATCTGCGGCGACGAGATGGCCATGCTCGAAAGCCTGGAGGGCAAAAAGGGTCAACCCCGCCTGAAACCTCCGTTTCCCGCCGGCTCCGGCCTCTACGGCTGTCCGACCACTGTAAACAATGTCGAGTCGATTGCCGTGGTTCCTGAAATCCTGCGCCGGGGGGCTGAGTGGTTTGCCGGCTTCGGTCGCCCCAAAAATACTGGGACCAAGCTGATGAGCGCCGCAGGTCATGTTAATCGGCCAGGTGTGGTGGAAGAGGCCATGTCGATTCCCATCCGTCAGCTGATTGATGCCCATTTCGGCGGCGTGCGCGGTGGCTGGGGCAACCTCAAAGCGGTGATTCCCGGCGGCGCTTCGGTGCGCATGATTCCTGCCGAAGAGGCCGAAGAGGCTTTGATGGACTTCGACAGCCTTTTGGCCCTCAAGTCAGGTCTCGGGACAGCCGCGATGATCGTGATGGACAAGTCCTGCGATATCGTTGCCGCAATCGCCCGGCTTTCCTATTTCTACAAACATGAAAGCTGCGGCCAGTGCACCCCCTGCCGAGAGGGTACGGGCTGGATGTGGCGGATCATGGAGCGCATGGTTACCGGCGAGGCTGATCCTAAAGAGATCGATATGCTGCTCGATGTCGCCAGTCAGGTTGAGGGGCACACTATCTGCGGCCTCGGCGACGCCGCGGCCTGGCCGATACAGGGACTGTTCAGACATTTTCGCCCTGAGATTGAGGCCAGAATCGCTAACTATCGCATCCGCCGCGCCAATGTGCCCGGCGTGACCTTGATCGCAGCCGAGTAGGGGGCTATCGCCCGCGCCATGCCCACAGCCAAGGTTAACGGAGTCGATATAGAGTTCCAGAACGGGATGACCGTTCTGCAGGTCGCTGAACTGGCCGGAGAGGAAATTCCGCGTTTCTGCTACCATGAACGCTTGAGTATCGCCGGCAACTGCCGCATGTGCCTAGTCGAAGTAAAGCCTGGACCGCCCAAGCCACAGGCATCCTGCGCTTTGCCCGCCGCTGATGGCCAAGAGATCATCACCAACTCACCCATGGTCGAGAAGGCCCGCAAGGGCGTGATGGAGTTTCTGTTGATCAACCATCCGCTGGATTGCCCGATTTGCGATCAGGGCGGCGAATGCGACTTGCAGGACCAGTCCATGGGCTACGGGCGCGACGGCTCGCGCTATGAGGAGAACAAACGGGCCGTTGAAGAAAAATTCATGGGTCCGCTGATCAAAACGGTAATGACCCGCTGTATCCAGTGTACGCGCTGCGTTCGCTTCATCACCGAGGTGGCAGGTGTGCCCGAGATCGGACTGATCTCTCGTGGCGAGGATGTGGAGATCACTACCTATCTGGATCAGGCGGTTGCCAGCGAACTTTCTGCCAACGTCATCGATCTGTGCCCGGTGGGGGCCCTTACGTCAAAACCCTATGCCTTCAATGCCCGCCCATGGGAGCTGACCAAGACCGACAGTGTCGATGTCATGGATGCCCTAGGTAGCGCCATCCGCGTCGACGCTCGTGGTTCAGCCGTTTTGCGTGTTCTGCCGCGCACTAACGACGAAATCAACGAAGAGTGGATCAGCGACAAGACCCGCTATGCCTGTGATGGCCTGGCACGGCAGAGGCTGGACCGCCCGATGATTCGGCGCGGCGGGCGTCTGGTCTCAGTAACCTGGGGCGAGGCGTTTGCAGCGATAACGCGAAAAATTAAGGCCACCAGTGCCGATCGTATCGGCGTCATCGCTGGCGATTTGCAAGATGCTGAGTCCATGAAGGCATCTCTGGACCTGTTCCGGGGCCTAGGCGTGACCAATCTGGACTGCCGTCAAGATGGGTCAGTTCTGGGTGGCGGACCCCGCGAGAGCTGGCTATTCAACTCCACTTTGGAGGGGATTGAACAGGCGGATGCGATCCTGTTGATTGGGACCAACCCGCGCCTCGAAGCGGCAGTTTTCAATGCCCGTCTGCGCAAACTGTGGCTCGCAGGGCGCACCTCGATCGGCCTGATCGGCCAAGCGACAGATCTGACCTACGGATACGAGCACCTGGGGACCACTGCCGCAGCGATTGGCGAACTCACTACAGGCGGCTCTCAATTCGCCAAGATCTTTATGACAGCTAAGCGCCCCGCGATCATCCTGGGAACTGGTGCAACAGCGCGGGCCGATGGATCTGCCGTTTTGCGTGCGGTAGCGGACCTAGCAACCGCTTGCCGTGTCGTGCGCGAGGGGTGGAACGGCTGGAACGTCCTGCACACAGCAGCGGCACAGGTCGGCGGCCTTGACCTAGGTTTCCTGCCCCACAAAGGGGGCATGGCGACGGGCCAAATGCTGGCCGCCGGGGCCCTGGATGTCGTCTTTCTTTTGGGCGCAGACGCAGTGTCTTTGGCGCGGACCGATGCGTTTGTTATCTATCTGGGTAGTCACGGCGATGCTGGCGCTCATCGGGCCGATCTTATCCTACCGGGTGCCGCGTACACGGAAAAAGACGGGCTCTACGTCAATACCGAGGGGCGGGTTCAGCGCGGCACGCGCGCCGTGTTTCCCAAGGGTGAGGCGCGTGAAGACTGGGCGATCTTGCGTGCCCTGTCAGAACATCTGGGGGTCGAACTTGGATACGACACCCTCCAGCAGTTGCGAGTCAAGTTGTTTGCCGACCATCCGACGTTCGGTCAGTTGGATTTTGCCCCAGGGTCCGTGGCCTCAAGTCTGGACCTCAGCGATCTAGGCATTGCTGGAGATCTATTCGACGCACCTCTCGCTAGCCCGATTACCGCTTTCCATCTGACCAATTCTATAGCTCGCGCCAGCGTAACCATGGCGGAGTGCGCCGGCCTGGTCAGCGGCCTGAAGCTGGCTGCGGAATAGAATGATGGGTCCAGCCGATTTTTGGAGCACTGCCCTGGGCTGGACTCTGATCACCGTCGGTCAGATCGGCGTCATCCTGGTTTGGCTTTTGCTGTCCCTGGCGTTTTTCCTGCTTGCCGACCGCAAGGTGTGGGCGGCCATCGGCCTGCGAAAAGGGCCAAATGTTGTTGGGCCCTTTGGCCTTCTGCAATCCTTCGCCGACCTGATCAAATTCGTGCTGAAGGAGCTGGTCATTCCTTCGGGGGCCGACAAGGCTGTGTTTTTGCTCGCGCCGATCGTCAGTTTTACCTTGGCCTTCGGGGCCTGGGCCGTGATGCCCCTCGCTCCCGGCTGGGTCGTCTCCAACATCAACGTGGGCATTTTGTATCTTTTCGCCATCTCATCGCTGGGAGTCTACGGGATCATCATGGGGGGGTGGGCCTCAAACTCGAAATATCCGTTCCTAGGCAGTCTGCGCTCGGCGGCTCAGATGGTCAGCTATGAGGTCTCCATAGGCTTTGTCATTGTCACGGTGATCCTGTTGTCTGGATCGATGAACCTGCAAACCATAATTGAGAAACAGGGTGGATGGTTCTGGAACTGGAACCTGTTCGGCGGCGGCTTGCATAATTTGCCCATCGCCCTGGTGATGATCCCGATGATGGTGATCTTCTTCATTTCCGCCCTGGCCGAGACCAACCGACCACCTTTTGATCTGCCCGAAGCCGAAGCTGAACTCGTCGCCGGTTATCAGGTGGAATATTCCTCGACGCCATATCTGATGTTCATGATTGGCGAACTGGCCAACATCATTTTGATGTGCGCGATGCTGGCTGTGTTGTTTTTCGGCGGCTGGCAACCCGGTTTTCCGACAGCGTTTACTCACGGATGGAATTCGACTGCCGCCAGCTTCTTTGGTTTCATGGTCTTCTTTTCCAAGACGATATTCTTCTTCTTTCTGTTCGCCGTTGTGAAGGCAATTGTGCCGCGGTATCGTTATGATCAACTCATGCGCCTGGGCTGGAAGGTGTTTCTCCCAACCTCGCTCCTGGCGGTCGTGCTCGTCAGCGCCTGGCGCGTTCTGGGCCCTGCTGGATGATCGCGCGCTCTGCACTTGCGATCATGATCTTTGCGCTCTGTGCCTGTCAGAGCACGATCCCGTTGGGTAGCGATGGGGTGGGTGAGGGGGATGCGAACTATGACGCTCTGCGCAAGGCGAATGAGGTTTGCCAGGCCCGCGGCGGCGTTCTGACACCACGGTCGGGCTATGATACCCGGCGTCTGTCGGGCTTTAAATGCAAACCGGTGAAGGCAGGTTAGGCCATGTTCCAGAGGATCAATCAGGCAATTCGAGGGGCGGCATTGCTGGACTTTATAGGCGCTTTTGGGCTGGCGATGAAATATATGATGCAGCCCAAGCCAACGGTGCTCTACCCGAACGAGCGCGGCCCGCAATCGCCCAGGTTTCGCGGCGAACACGCCTTGCGCCGATATGCGAGCGGCGAGGAACGTTGCATCGCCTGCAAGCTTTGCGAAGCAATCTGCCCAGCCCAGGCGATTACGATTGAGGCTGAACCGCGGGATGATGGTTCTCGCCGAACGACCCGCTATGACATTGATATGGTCAAGTGCATCTATTGCGGACTATGTCAGGAGGCATGCCCTGTCGATGCGATCGTTCAGGGGCCCAATACCGAATTCGCGGTTGAGACTCGTGAGGAACTGTATTTCGACAAAGAGCGTCTGCTGCAAAACGGTGATCGCTGGGAGCGTGAAATCGCTAAGAATCTGGAACTCGATGCCCCCTACAGATAAGACACTGGCGCGCCTGCCCCAGCGCTATTTTTGGCTCATCCGCTTTCGGACGGAGTTCTAGGCACCCTCATGGAATTGCAGGCCCTCGCCTTTTACCTCTTGGCGACCATCACCGTGTTCGCAGGACTAGCCGTGATCACGGCCCGCAATCCCGTTCACTCCGTTTTGTTCCTGATCACCGCATTTCTCTCCGCCGCCGGACTGTTTGTGATGTTGGGAGCCGAGTTCCTGGCGATGATCCTGATCGTCGTTTACGTCGGTGCGGTCGCGGTTTTGTTCCTGTTCGTGGTGATGATGCTGGACGTCGATTTCGTCGCCCTGCGTGCCGGCTTCGCTCGCTATCTGCCGATCGGTGTGCCAATTGCGGGCATCCTTACCCTCGAAATGATCGTCGTCACCGCCAGCATTGCGCAAAAAGGTGCCGCCTCTAAGTTCGTCCACCCCGCAGTGCAGGCGACCAACACAAGTAACGCTGAGGTCATCGGCCGCGTACTGTACACCGACTATGTCTATATTTTTCAGGCCGCTGGGATGGTCCTGTTGGTGGCCATGATCGGGGCTATTGTTTTGACTTTGCGCCAACGCAGCGGGGTCAAGCGGCAGAATATCGCCGCTCAGGTGGCCCGTACGCCTGCGAAAGGGATGCGCATCGTCTCCATCACCTCGGGCGAAGGGATCGACCTCAAATGATCGGCCTGACACACTATCTGACCGTGGCGGCGATCCTATTTACCATTGGTATTCTGGGGATTTTTATTAACCGCAAGAACGTCATTGTCATCATGATGTCGATTGAGCTGATCCTGCTGGCTGTGAACATTAATCTGGTATCGTTTTCGGTCTATTTGCACGACGTTGTCGGCCAGATCTATGCGCTGTTCGTGCTGACCGTCGCCGCCGCTGAAGCGGCCGTTGGCCTGGCAATCCTGGTGACATTCTTCCGCAACCGCGGCGACATCGCTGTTGACGATGCCTCGGTGATGAAGGGCTAGCGGCGCACGTATGACACCTCAGTTTCTCGTGACGCTCCTGGTTTTCCTGCCAGTGACCGGAGCCCTGATCGCAGGTCTGTTCGGCCGCCACATCGGCGTGCGAGCTTCGATGATCGTAACCACTGGGTTGCTGTTTGCTGCCTGTGCCTTGGCCTGGATGACCTTTGCCCAGCTGATCTGGGGGCATAGCTGGCCGCCAAAATTCACAGTGCAATTGGCACCATTTATCAACGTCGGGACATTCCAGTCGACGTGGTCAGTACGGATCGATACCCTCTCGGCGGTGATGTTGGTGGTTGTGACGAGCGTCTCAGCCCTCGTGCACCTCTATAGTTGGGGGTATATGGAGGATGACCCGCACAAGCCGCGCTTCTTTGCCTATCTGTCGCTGTTCACCTTCGCGATGCTGGCTTTAGTTACCGCTGCGGACTTCATGCAGCTGTTTTTTGGTTGGGAAGGCGTCGGCTTGGCCAGCTATCTGCTCATTGGATTCTGGTACGAAAAACCCACGGCAAACGCCGCAGCGATAAAGGCCTTTGTCGTCAACCGGGTCGGGGACTTTGGCTTTGCCCTTGGCATCATGACGGTCTTCTGGGCGTTTGGCTCGGTCCGTTTCGCCGATATTTTTCCACAAATTTCCGGTCATGCGCACACCTCATGGATTTTTGCCGGACATTCCTGGCCGCTTATCGACTTGGCCTGTGTTCTCCTCTTCATCGGGGCCATGGGCAAATCGGCACAGTTTTTTCTGCACACCTGGCTGCCCGACGCCATGGAGGGACCAACTCCTGTTTCCGCCCTGATTCATGCCGCCACCATGGTCACGGCTGGGGTTTATATGGTCTGCCTGCTCTCGCCGATGTTCGAATATGCCCCGATCGCGCGGCAGGTCGTCACCATTGTCGGCGCGGTCACCGCTTTGTTCGCTGCCACCGTCGGCCTGGCCCAGAACGACATCAAGCGCGTGATTGCCTATTCCACCTGTTCGCAGCTTGGCTACATGTTCTTCGCCGCTGGGGTTGGGGCCTATCAGGGGGCCATGTTCCACCTGTTCACCCATGCCTTCTTTAAGGCACTGTTGTTTCTGGGGGCCGGCGCGGTGATCAATGGCATGCACCACGAGCAGGACATGCGGAAAATGGGCGCTTTGTGGAAACTGTTGCCAGTGACCTACGCGGTAATGTTGATCGGTACACTCGCGATCACCGGTGTCGGCATTCCCGGCCTAGATCTAGGTTTCGCCGGTTTCTATTCTAAGGACGCGATCATCAACGCCGCTTACATTGCGGCCCGGCAAGATGGCGGTGCGGCTAATTTCGCCTTTGTCGTTGGTCTGTTAGCCGCTGGCCTGACGTCATTCTATTCCTGGCGTCTGATCTTTATGACATTCCACGGCAAGGCCAAATGGGGGGCGGACGCCCTCCATGATGGCCACGATGGCAATGCTCATGAACATGGCGCTGGGCATGATCATGCCTTGCACCCACATGAGAGCCCTTGGGTGATGCTGGTGCCTTTGATCCTGCTGGCGATCGGGGCAATAGGGGCCGGTGGGGTGTTTGTGGAAATGTTTGTCGGGCCCGAGCGCGCAGCGTTCTGGCGAGGGGCAATCTTCACGCTGCCGACCAATCACGTGTTAGATCCAAGCCACCTGCCGGCTTGGGTTGTCTGGGCACCTTTGGTCGTGACGGCCATCGGCCTGTTCAGCGCCTGGTACGTTTATATTCGCCATGAAGGCCTGGGAGCCCGGATCGCCGCAGGTAAGGGTCTGTTGTGGAGTTTTCTTTACAACAAATGGTATTTCGATGAAGTCTACGATGTAATATTCGTTCGTGGTGCGGCTCTGCTCGGCGATCTCTTCTGGAAGGGCGGCGATAAGGCGCTTATCGATGGCTTTGGACCAGACGGGGTGTCGGCAGCTTCAATGCTCGTGGGCAAAGCGACCGGTCGAGCCCAGACCGGCTATGTTTATCACTATGCCTTCGTCATGCTTCTGGGGGTGGCGGGTCTGTTGTCCTTCGCCATCTGGCGTTTTTCCTGATGACCGGCATTCTCACACTTACCACCTTCTCGCCCCTGCTCGGGGTGGCGGCAATTTTGCTGCTGCGGGCCTTTGGTGGAGCTGACAACCCGCGCACTGCTTCTGGTGCGCGCTGGATCGCTCTGGCGACAACACTTGCTACTCTGGCGCTATCGGTTTTGCTCGTCTGCAGCTTCAAGCCCCATCAGAGCGGCTTTCAGTTTTCCGAGAGCGCCGAATGGTTCTCCGGCGTGCGTTACCGTATGGGCGTGGACGGCATTTCGGTGTTGTTCGTCCTGCTCACCGCGTTTCTGATGCCCCTCTGCGTCGTCGGTAGCTGGCGTTCAATCGAAACCCGCGTGGTCGAGTACATGATCGCTTTCCTGGTCCTTGAGGCCCTAGTCATCGGTGTCTTCTGCGCCCTCGACTTGATCCTGTTCTACCTCTTTTTTGAGGGCCAGTTGGTGCCGATGTTCCTGATCATCGGGGTCTGGGGCGGCAAGAACCGGGTCTATGCGGCCTTTAAGTTCTTCCTCTACACGCTACTGGGTTCGGTATTAATGCTCGCTGCAATCCTGGCGATGATCGGAATCGCTCATACGTCTAGTATTCCTGATCTGTTGAACTACAAGTTTGCCCCACAGATCCAGACGTGGCTGTGGCTAGCCTTCTTCGCCTCATTCGCGGTGAAAATGCCCATGTGGCCGGTGCATACTTGGTTGCCTGACGCTCACGTGGAAGCCCCGACCGCAGGCTCGGTGATTTTGGCGGGCATTTTGTTGAAGATGGGTGGCTATGGCTTCATGCGCTTTTCGCTGCCGATGTTTCCGGCCGCGAGTCTTCAGTTCACGCCGCTTATCTTCACCCTGTCGGTGATCGCCATTGTCTATACCTCTCTGGTGGCGTTCCGTCAGACCGACATCAAAAAACTGATTGCCTATTCTTCGGTGGCTCACATGGGTTTCGTTACCTTGGGTATCTTCTCTGGCAATGTGATTGGAGAGCAAGGGGCCCTGTTCCAGATGCTCAGCCACGGAGTGATATCCGGGGCACTCTTCCTCTGTGTTGGTGTGGTCTATGACCGCATGCACACCCGCGAGATCGCCTTTTATGGTGGCTTGGTCGGACGGATGCCGATCTACGCGGCTGTGTTCATGCTCTTCACCATGGGTAATGTCGGCTTACCGGGGACCAGTGGGTTTGTCGGTGAAATCCTGACCCTGACGGGTACCTACGGCACGGCTACTTGGCCGGCGATTATCGCAGCTACGGGTGTGATACTATCGGCGGTCTATGCGCTCAGCCTGTATCGACGCGTCGTTTTCGGGAAAATTGTTAATCCTGCGCTGGCAGCGATCACCGATCTGCAGAGCCGTGAGGTTCTCATTTTCGTGCCATTAGTCGCGGCGACGCTGATCCTCGGTCTACAGCCAGATTTGGTCTTCAATGTTACCGGCGCGGCGAGCGAGCATCTGGTTTCGACCTACCACGCAGCGACGGGCAGGTAGACGCCATGATGGCAGCATTTGATCCAGCCCTTGCGGCACCCGAAATGATCCTTGCCGGCTCGGCCCTGGCCCTGTTGGTCTGGGGGGCCTACCAGGGTCGTGTCAACGCACTGTTCACCGCCGCCGCGGTATTGGCACTGATCGGTGCCGCCGCCGCAGCCGCGACAGGACCGCTCGGGCTGGGCTTTTCCGGCGGGCTGATTGCCGACAAGGCCAGTGTCTTTGCCAAAGTCGTAATTTATCTGGCCAGCGCTATTTCGATCCCCTTGGGTGAAAGGTGGTTGCATCGGCGTGGGCACGGACGTTTTGAGTACCCGGTCCTGGTGATCATTGCCGCGCTCGGTATGGGAATGATGGTCTCTGCTGGCGACCTGATCTCTCTGTATATCGCTATCGAGCTACAATCTCTGGCTCTCTATGTCCTGGCTGCATTTTGCCGTGATGATGCAAAGTCGTCTGAGGCGGCATTGAAATATTTTGTCCTCGGCGCGCTGTCTTCTGGCCTGTTGCTCTACGGTGCCTCCTTGATCTACGGATTTGCCGGCTCGACTCGGTTGGACCTGATCGCCAAGGCGATGCACGCTGGTGCCGGTACGGGCGGCCTGTTCGGTCTGGTATTCCTGATGTGCGGCACTGGCTTCAAAGTCTCAGCCGCGCCATTCCATATGTGGACGCCAGATGTCTATGAAGGTGCGCCAACACCTATTGTCGGCTTCTTTGCCGGTGCCCCCAAACTGGCAGCCATGGTCCTTTTGGCGCGAGTGTTGATGCAGGGCTTTGGCGGTGCAGCTGAACAGTGGCGCCAGATCCTGATCGTTATGGCCCTAATATCGGTCGCCGTTGGAGCCTTTGCCGGTCTGGCACAGAGCAACCTCAAACGCCTGTGGGCCTATTCCTCGATCGCCACCATTGGTTATGCTTTGATCGGCTTGGCCTCGGGCGGTGAAGCAGGAGTGCAATCGATGTTGATGTTCATGGTCCTCTATGTCGTCGATGTGACCGGATTCTTTGCCTGCCTCGCAGCCCTGTCCAGAGACGGCGAACCCATGGAAACCCTAGACGACTTCGCCGGCCTGGTCCGTGAGCGGCCAGGTCTGGCCATGGCCATGACAGTGTTTTGTATCTCGGCCCTGGGCATTCCTGGATTCAGTGGCTTCTGGGCTAAATTCTACGTGTTCAAGGCGGCATTGAACTCAGGCCTGGGCGTCGCCGCCGTCATCGCCCTGATCGGCAGTGTGGTGGCAGCCTTCTATTATCTGCGCCTGATAAAGGTCATGTGGTTCGATCCCGCGCCGGGCCCCACCGACACGCCGCCCCGCGAGGCGGCCTGGGTGACCTACGGCACAGCGCTTTTTGCATTTCCCGTCGTGATGATCGCGCTAAAGGTTCTGGACCCCCTGGCCCACGTTGCCGCCGCAGCTCTGACCGCACGTTAACGCCCTGGCATCACCGGTCCCCATCGTCGCTTTCGACGAGATCGACTCCACCAACGCCGAAGGGCGCAGGCGAGCCGAGTCAGGAGATACCGGACCACTATGGATCACTGCGGCCCGCCAGCGCCAGGGCCGGGGACGACAAGGTCGGGTCTGGGAGACGGGGGAGGGAAACCTCGCCGCTAGTCTGTTGTTCGTCACTGCAAAGCCGGCAGCTGAGGCAGCACAGATATCTTTCGTCGCGGCCCTGGCGGCTTACGACCTGGCGGCGGCGCTCGTGCCGACCGGCCATATTGCGCTCAAGTGGCCCAATGATCTGATGATCTTGCGACGCAAGGCCGGTGGCATTCTCGTCGAGTCAGGCAAATGCGGTGGCCGGATGTGGTTGGTGGTGGGCATAGGCATCAACCTGTCCAGACCGCCATCCGAAGCTCAGGTTCCCGCTACGGCATTCAGCCTGCATATGACCGCGCCACCACCGTCGCCTATCGTGGCTCTCGAGGTCCTGGCGGCCGCCTTCGCCCACTGGCAGGGGATTTGGGAGCGGAGTGGATTTGAACCCATCGCCCGGGCCTGGACGCAAAGGGCTTTGGGTATTGGCGAGGCCTGCACGGCCAGACTACTGGGCGAGACCGTTGCGGGTATCGCCCAGGGCCTGGATATAGATGGCGCATTGCGGCTTAAGACGGCCGATGGAAATGTACGGCGCATTACCGCCGGTGATGTCTTTTTTGGAGCCACCTGATGCTGCTGGCTATCGAACAGGGCAATACCAACACGCTGTTCGCCGTTCATGACGGCCAGGACTGGGTGGCGCAATGGCGCGCCGCCACAGATGCTATGCGCACGGCCGATGAATATGCTGTCTGGCTTTCGCAACTTCTGGGTATGGCGGGGCTGTCGATGGGCGCGATGAGCGGATGCATCATTTCCAGCGTTGTGCCCCAATCGATTTTTAACCTTCGCAATCTGTCGCGGCGCTATCTGAAGGTTGAACCCATGGTTGTTGGCGACAATGTTGAGCTCGGCATCGAAATTCGCATCGAAAAGCCGTCCGAAGCGGGGGCCGACCGCCTGGTCAATGCTATTGGTGCCCACATCACCTACCCGGGGGCCCTGCTCATTGTCGATTCCGGCACGGCCACCACCTTCGACGTGGTCGGCGAGGACGGGGCATTCGAGGGCGGTGCCATTGCCCCCGGGATCAATTTATCCATGCAGGCCCTGCACACCGCCGCTGCGCGCCTGCCCAGGATCGCCATCCAGCGCCCCGACCACGTCATTGGTAAAGGCACGGTTGAAGCTATGCAATCGGGCATCTTCTGGGGTTACGTTTCCTTGATCGAAGGCCTGATCTCGCGTATGAAGCGCGAGTATTCCGAACCCCTGACTGTCATCGGCACCGGAGGCATCGCCTCACTATTCGAGCAAGCCACCGGCTCGATTGATCATTTCGATCACGATCTGACAATTGCCGGGTTGTTGGAAATTTGCAGGCGAAATCCGGATTTTGCCCTCGATACGAACCGCCAAACATGATGCCATAGGGCTCCGCAGACTTCGAGGGAGATCATGGAGATAGAGCCATGGTTTATGCCCGACTGACGGGCTATAGCCCCGCTTCCCCTTCTAATGATCGACACCTGATGAAAAACCGCGAATCTGATGAACTGGTCTTTCTGCCACTGGGCGGATCGAATGAGATCGGAATGAACTTTAATCTCTACGGTTTTGGCCCAGCGCACGCACGCAAATGGATTGTCGTCGATCTCGGCATCACTTTTGGTGACCAGACGACGCCGGGGGTCGAGGTGATTTTGCCCGATCCGACGTTCATTGAAGAATATGCCAAGGATATCCTGGGGATTGTTCTCACCCACGCGCACGAGGACCACATCGGCGCTGTGGCCTGGCTGTGGCCCAGGATCAAGGCACCGCTTTATGCTACGCCTTTCACAGCCTTCCTGCTGCGCGAGAAATTGCGTGAAAAGGGTTTGCTAGGCGACGCGCCGATTACCGAGATTGCCTTGAACGGTAGCTTTAGCCTGGGGCCTTTCGATCTGACCCTGATTACCCTCACCCATTCGATCCCGGAGCCCAATGCCGTCGCCATCCGCACCCCGTTGGGCACGGTCCTGCATACCGGAGACTGGAAGATTGATGCCAACCCCATAACCGGCGCGCCGACCGACTCCGATGCGATCAGTCGGCTTGGGGATGAAGGGCTTTTGGCTATGGTTTGCGATTCCACCAACGTCTTTGTTGATGGCGAGGCAGGTTCAGAGGCTGATGTGCGAGCGACCCTGACCCCTTTAATCGCCAGTCTCAGCGGGGGCGTTGCGGCGGCATGTTTTGCTTCGAATGTCGCCCGTATGGACACGATTATCCGGGCGGCTGAGGATAGCGGACGCCGGGTTGCCCTGGTCGGGCGCTCAATGATCCGCATGTCTGCGGCTGCCCGGTCCGTGGGCCTGTTACAGGGTGTCGCGCCTTTCCTTGGTGATGGCGAGGCCAAACACTTTCCTAAATCGAAAATCCTCTATCTCTGTACGGGCAGTCAGGGCGAGCCTCGCGCCGCCCTCTCGCGCATTGCCGAGGGAACACACCCCCATGTGAAGCTGGGGCAGGGGGACAGCTGCCTGTTCAGCTCACGGATTATCCCTGGCAACGAGATCCCAATCCGTAATTTGCAGAACAAACTCGCAGACCGAGGGGTGCGGCTTTATACCGAACGCGATCATCCTGGGATTCACGTTTCAGGTCATCCCTGCCGCGATGAGCTGGCTCGCATGTACGCCTGGGCTCGGCCGCAAATTGCGGTGCCGACCCACGGTGAACGCCGCCACCTGCTTGAGCACGCCGCTTTCGCCAGGGACCTGCAGGTTCCCCAAACTGTTGCTCCGCGTAATGGTGATATGGTCCGTTTGGCCCCCGGTCGGGCCGAGATCATCGATGAGGTTCCTGCCGGTCGGCTATATGTCGATGCAGGCATTGTGACACCAGAAAACGGCGACGCCTTGCGTGAACGTCGCCATGCGGCATCCAACGGTATGCTCACCGTCAGCGTGGCTCTGGATGGTCGGGGTCGCATCGTCGCAGAGCCCCGGGTTAAGGCCATGGGCATGCCCGGCGATGATGAATACTCAATAGCCGAGGCTACGGCTGACCTCGCGGCAGAGGCCGGCGACGCCCTGCGCCGCCTTTCCGCCGATGATCGAGATGATGACCACGTGGTTGAGAACACCTTATCGCGCGTAGTGAAAAAATCTGCTTTCCGAATCTGGAAACGACGCCCGGTCGTGGAAACCACGGTATTGAGAGTTTAGGTCCCGGTCAGATGCCGACAAAGGGCTGGAACAGTCTGCCGATCCAATCTCGGGGGACCAGAGCATTGTCGGTATAGACAAGACAGACACATTCACAGGACCCAGAGTTCATCGGCCTATGCTCGATATCTTCATCACTCTCGATAAAATCGCCTGCGCGATAAACGCCCGCAGCGTCGGAAAAGTCGCCTTTCAGAACGCATAGGAACTCTGACCCACGATGGGTATGGGTGGGCACACCCATCCCTGCAGCCACCCGCAGCAAGTAGGTTTTACCCTTGTCGGGCTTGCGGCCGACGTGGGCCGTCCAGACCCCTGGGGCAACCCAACGACGACGACTGGCGGCCTCGACAACCTCAGAGGGCGTTTCAATCCAGTCATGCCGGCGTTGTACGAGGGACCGTGCCGGAATCGGGCCTATTGGCCGTTCCGTGCGCGCGAGGACTTTGGCCAAGGCATGCTCGTTCATCCGCGCGGGCGGCAGATCCGCTAATAGCGCCCCGCCTAGCGACTCAGCCACCGCCAATGCCTCACGGCACGTTGGGCAAGCGGCCAAATGAGTCGCGAGCACCAGGGCCGGGCCAGAATCCAGCCCGCCGGCCGCGTGCTGTATCAGTATGGCATGGGATGGATGATGTTGAATTGTCACTGTAGGCCTCCGAGGCGAACACGCAGCCGCAGCATGGCTAGGCGCAACCGGGACTTGACGGTTCCCAGCGGCAATCCCAACTGGGCTGCGATTTCAGAGTGGGGTTTGTCTGAGTAAAAAGCTAAACGGATGACCTCTGCTTGGTCAGCAGGCAATTGAGTGACCGCGAGGGCCAGCAGTTCAGCATCCTGATTCAGGGATAGGGCGGCATCAGGGTGGGGCTGTGGGTCAGTGAGACTGGTCGGATCCTGTATGGGCGTGGGCCGCCTTTGTTTGCGGATCGTATCAATTCGCAGATTTCGCGCGATAGTGAACACCCAGGTTGAAGCTGCGGCACGGGTGGGATCGAATTGGGCCGATTTGCGCCAAACCGTCAGCAGAGCTTCCTGCGCCAGTTCCTCTGCGATCTCGGGTGCCGCACCTAACCGGAGCAGGTAACTTTTTACTCTGGGCGCGAAGAATTCGAAAAGTGTAGCGAAGGCCTGCCTGTCGGCTCGTGTTGCGACGGCGACAATCAAATCCGACATCGAAGCGGACGCCAACTTCCTTGTCGCCGCGTCATTGTCGTTCTTGCCGGCCCAGTCATACGTCTTCACCATGACGGACCTTCGTCCCGCGCTATGGGTCCCGCTGAAAATGATTGCCCCAGTACCACTCATATTCCTCTTACGCGTTCAGGTCGCGAATGGATCATTCGTGAACGTCTCGGTAGTTCGTGCTGATGATCTAAATTCCAGTGTAACGCGTATATTTTCATGTTTAGTTTAATATTAACGCACGCGCTCACAAATAACGCTCCGCGTTTTTTCGAAGCAAGGCGATCTGGCTCTACTGGCAGAAGAAAAAAGGCAAATCAACGGTGACGCTGCTCGAAAGGACACCTCGGTCGGATTTGAAGCCGACAGGGCTGAAAATCGCTATCGTTGGCAGTGGGATTTCAGGGCTGTCAGCGGCTTGGCTGTTAAGTCAAAAACATGATGTCACGGTTTATGAGGCGGCGGACCGTTTGGGCGGACATAGCTTTACCGTCAGTGCGCCAACGGCAAATGGGCATTTGCCTGTCGATATGGGATTCATAGTCTACAACGCACAGACCTACCCCAATCTTGTTGCATTGTTTGATAATTTAAGCGTTCCCACCCTGGAGACGAATATGGGATTCAGTGTCAGCCTTGATGATGGCCGGGTCGAATATGGCGGTGACAATCTTGTCGCCCTGTTCAGTCAGGCTCGTAACCTTGTCAGCCCCCGGTTCTGGTCGATGCTTCGCGATCTCGTGCGTTTCTATCGTCAAGCCCCTGGACATGCCGCTGCGCTGGAGGCGGAGGATTTGAGCCTTGGAGAATATCTTGATCGCTTTGGCTATGGTGATGCATTTCAGCATGACCATATCCTGCCGCAAGCTGCAGCCATCTGGTCGGCATCGACCGAGGATATACGCGACTATCCGCTGCAGGCCTTAATCCGGTTTTTCGAAAATCACGGCTTACTGAAGATCCTGGGTCGACCGACCTGGCGGACCGTTGAGGGTGGCAGCCGGGCCTATGTGGAAAAGCTGACGTCTCAACTGCGCGGTCCGGTATGTATCGGCAGGCCAGTAACGCGAGTGAAACGTGTGCCTAACGCCGTGCTGGTCACAGATGCCGGTGGTAATTCAGAAGTTTATGATCATGTGATCATGGCCACGCATGCAGACGATGGGTTGGCACTGGTGGCTGACGTTGAGTCTGAAGAGCGCCGATTACTGGGCGCTTTCTCCTACAGCTGGAATCGTACCGTCCTGCATTCCGATCAGGCATTGATGCCGCAGCGGCGTCGCACGTGGTCGGCATGGAATTATATGGGGCACACCCAGACCGGTGCCGCGCAGGATCTCTGCGTGACCTACTGGATGAACCGTTTGCAACATCTGCCAACCGATCAGCAGTATTTCGTAACGCT
>JAYTXQ010000153.1:0-4683 GCA_043742825.1 Caulobacteraceae bacterium
CAAAAGCTCATCCATCATCGGCCACAGCCGTTGTTCTTCGTCGAACAGAGGGCTGTGGTAATGCGATGCGCCGCCACCGTTACGGCCCGAGGCCTCCCAGCCGACAATGCCTTTTTCCAGCACCAGCACATCGATGCCCGACCGCGCCAGCCACCAGGCGGCGCTCAGGCCCGTGACCCCACCGCCAATGACGACCACGCAAGCGCCGGCGGATTTCTGGCTGTGCGTTGACACCCTCAGGCCTTTTCGTTTGCCGGAATCTGGGCGTAGGGCAGCCACTGGCTGGGAATGCCGAACCAGACGTCCCAGTTCTCGCTCATAGGAGCAGCTTCATCTTCGGCAGCGAGCAAGCTGAGGGGCAAGGGGCGCACCGGCGCGCGATAGCCCGCCAGGGGCAGATCGGACAGGGGGGTTTGCGACTCTCGAGCGAGCGTCAAGGCGATCTGTTCGCGGCACCTGCGCCCCTGGCAGACTCCCATACCGGCTCTGGTCAGGCGCTTGATCTGGTCCTGGTTCCCGGGGCCATCGGCGAGAAGCGTCTTCAGATCGCGGCGGGCCTGAGCCGGGCTGCGCGGGCCAAGATAGGCCGGCGGCTGCACGTCCGTCAGATCATCGCGGCTGACCGCCTCACATTGGCAGACGATCACGGTGCCATCGCCCTGACCCGCCAGGGCACGAGCCCAATCAGTATGGTAGGCCGTATCGCCGCCTTGTGTGACACCGGCACAATCACCAGCTGCGGATACCCCCGGCAGGGATGTCAGCCCGTCGGCGTCAAGCCGTGGCACGTGTCCACCGCGCTGCGCATCAAAGGTCAGATTGGCACCGAGGCCACTGAAAAGCTCGATCATCGGGACCGTGCCGATGGCCAGGCACAGGGTATCACAGGCGATGAGTATTGGCTGTCCAGGTGCGCCGACCGGGGTCAGGCTGACCGCCTCGACACCGCTCCGCCCTGCGTGGGTGCGGACGATTGTTGTGCCTGTGTGAAAGGCCACGCCCCGCGCGGCAAGCGCGCTGATCTGGTCATCCGGGCCTTGAAGCCGATCGCGAACCTCAACGATAGCCGCGACATCCAGGCCCCGATCCAGCGCTAGGCGCGCGGTGGAAAGCGCTAGCGTATCTGACCCCGCAATCACCAGGCGGTGCCCAGCGAAGGCATCATATCTGACCAGAAGACTGTGCAAAGCCTGGGCTCCCATGACCCCCGGCTGATCCCATCCCGGAAAGCCTAAAACCAGATCACGTGACCCAGCGGCGATGATCAGACGCTCGAACCCCATGGTCCAGGCCCTCTCAGCATCGGCCAGACCCAGCACCGGCTGGGGAAGCGAGGCTAGGCCTGGGCCGTTCATAAAGCCTCCCCAGACCGTTACGCCCAATCGCACGTCGACACCGAGGTCAAAGGCCTCTTCTAATCCCGGCGTTGCCGCGAAAACCTGCTCAAGCATACGGCCGGGTGACTGGACCGCGCCGGTCATTCTCTGGCCCCAGAAAAGAGGCGTATCGTCGCCCATCATCGCGGGCGAAACCGGATTTTCATCGATCAGGACAACACGGGCCCCTGAGCGTGCAAGATCGAGGGCCACCGAGACGCCTGCAGGCCCGGCACCGATGACCACTGCCTCAACAGTTTCACGCGGTGGCGGAAACTTACCTTCGATGGAAAATCGGTCCTGGCCGCGCATTGATACCCTCACACGGCGTCCAACGCCTGGGCCAGATCGGCGATCAAGTCTGCGCCGTGTTCGAGGCCCACCGAGATACGTAAGGTGCCCTCACCGATGCCGGCCTCGCGCCTGCGGTCCGCTGGCACCGAAAAGTGCGTTGTCGTCGCCGAGTGGCAGATCAGGGTCTCGGCCCCGCCGAGGCTGACCGCCATACGCAAGACTTTGAGTCGGTCGAGCATGCGAAAGGCTTCGGCTTCACCACCATGAATTTCAAACGAGAACGTCGATCCCGCGCCCCGACATTGGCGGTCATAGACGAGGCGATCAGCCCCCACTGCCGGCAAAAATCCTAGGAAGGTAACGCTGGCCACCTTGACATGGCCCCGCAAAAATTCGGCAACTGCGATGGCGTTCTCGCATGCGCGTTGCGTCCGCAGATGCAGGGTCTCAAACGAACGCAGCAGCAACCAACAGGCATGGGCGTCCAGAGGAGAACCAAAGAAGGTGCGTTGCCGTTTCAGGGTCTCGATCAGGCTGCTTGCCCCACTGATACCGCCTGCCATCAGGTCACTATGACCGGCGCAGTATTTGGTCAAAGAGGTAACGCAGAGGTCTGCGCCCAGTGCGAGCGGGGATTGCAGGAAGGGGCCCAGAAACGTGTTGTCAACGACGACCAGGGGGCGACGTCCCTGCTCCGCTTCCATCTTGTCAGCCAAGCGTACAGCCATGCCGATATCAACGATGCTGCCGATCGGATTGGCCGGGGTTTCGACCAGGATCATCCCCAGGGGCCCGGCCGCCAATGCCTCTTCGGCACGGACCTGGAAAGCCGCTTCGTCCGTCCCGTCACTGAAGCCAAAGACATTGACGCCAAGGCGCGGCAGATAGTCATACAACATCCAGTCGGTGCCGCTATAGGTCGGCCGGCTGTGCAGCAGGCCATCGCCGGGGCGCAGGAAACATAACATCAGTCCACTGATGGCCGCCATACCGCTGGCAAACACTGCCGATTGTTCGGCTTTGTCCAGGGCTGCCAGACGCCGTTCTACCATGGCTAGGTTGGGATGATTGAGACGCCAATAGATAAAATGTTCGTCTTCGCCGCCTGGGCCCGCACCACCGTCGAAGAAGGCCTGATGCACGGCTTTAGCCTGGGCTGCGCTCTCATAGACAAAAGTCGTCGACATATAGAGTGGCGGCTTAGCGCTGCCCAATGCCGTGGCCGGATCGTAACCATAACCAATGGTCAGGGTATCGGGATGAAGGTTCGGATCGAGTTGGTGGGACATTTCAGTGGCTCTCGATGTAGCCGGTTGCCGTATCACAATACCAGTCGACGAACTGAATGGTCAGGGCTTCGGCCTCAGCGGAATAGGGACCAGGAGTGAAACCGGGTGACTGGATGCCGCGCTGATTGTTCTCACACAGATCTCGATCCTGGAAGTTGGTCTGTGTCCAAAGGTGCGTGAGCTGATCAATATCATAATCTTCACCCTCGCGGGCGTCCTTGTGGACCAGCCACTTGCCAACGACCAAGGTCTCATCGGGGCTAAGGGGCCACGCGCTGAACATAAACAGGTGGTCGGCGGTGGCATGACAGAAGTTCGCCGGTTCGCTTGACCAGCGCAATGAGCCGATGTCACCATCACCTAATTTGTTCATTGGTTTCTTGACCACGGGTTGTCCGTCCAGGGTCATGGATAGAGCGCCCTCATTGAGGGCAAAGCGCAGGGCCTGCCACCATGTACCGCTAACGGGTCCGACGGGCAGACCAACCTCGCTCATACGGGCATTGAACTCATCAAGCCGTTTGTCGGCTCCGAGGTCGAAATTCCCTGACATGCCGACCGGAAAGGTGTGGGCCAATTCCGGATGGCGCCTGCCGCAATGGTAGCACTCACGGGCATTTTCCATTACCAGCTTCCAGTTGGCCTTTTCTATCAGCGTAGATTCATGCGCCAGCTTGGCCTCATGCAGGCGATGGGGGGCCAGTAGCGGTCCGAATTTTTCGCGAAAATCGTCGAAGGGCGGGGGCACCGTCGCCAGACAAATATAGATGGCCCCTTCCAGACTTTGCACATGAACCGGGTTGAGGCCGTGCGCAGCCTTGTCGAAGGTCTCACCCATGCGGGGCGCGTGGACCAGAGCCCCAGACATGTCATAGGTCCAGGCGTGGTAGGGACAGACAAGGCGCGGGCTGCTGCCCCGGCCTGTTGCGCAAACCTGAGCCCCGCGGTGGCGGCAACTATTGTGGAATGCGGCAAGCTGCCCATCGACGCGGCGCGTGATCAGAACCGGCCAGCGACCAATATCCACAGCCATGTAACTACCGGGCTTTGGCAGTTCGACATCAAATCCAACTAGGAGCCACGTCTGAGAATGGATTGCGGCCAGATCAAAATCGAACACCTCGCGGTCCAGATACAACTCGCGCGGCAGGGTGTGACCGGCTTGACGCCCGGCAAACAAATCCGCGATCCGCTTCAGGTCCACTGCGCACTCCCCTACCAAAGAGCTTAATATCGCATGGTCCTGGGGGGTGGACGGAATAGCATTTCTTCATGGCGCTATTCGTTGTCGCGGTGAGCGAGATTCAAACCACCCCGCGACCGGGTGCTGCCTGAATGAGGGCACGGGTATAGGCCTGGGTCGGCGCGGTCAGCACCTGCGTGGCGGGGCCGATTTCAACGATTTCTCCGTCCCGCATGACCGCGATAGTCTGGCCGATCTGAGCGGCGACGCGCAGGTCGTGGGTGATGAATACCAGGGTGAGGCCCAACTCGGCCTGGAGTTCCCGAAGAAGCTGAAGAATCTGAGCCTGAACCGAGACGTCCAGAGCCGAGACACTTTCGTCCGCCACCAGAATATCGGGGTTGAGGGCCAAGGCGCGGGCGATGCCGACCCGCTGGCGTTGGCCACCGGAAAAGGCAGCTGGAAATCGGTCATAGGCCTGGGCGGTCAGGCCGACGCGCTGGAGGAGCTCCAGGGCCCGCTCGCACGCGGCCGGCCTGCT
>JAYTXQ010000154.1:0-25121 GCA_043742825.1 Caulobacteraceae bacterium
CACGAAATTGATGTCACTCGCGTGCAGATGTTATTTTTCACGGTCATCATCGCGTTTTTCGTCGGCCTTCGTGTCCTGACCAGTGGCAGTATTCCCGAAATACCCGACGGCTTTCTGTACCTGATGGGGATCAGTAACAGCGTCTATGTGACGTCGAAGTTTATCGGCTAGAGGGGTTACCTACCCTCTCTCGCTGTCCAGATGCGCCATCAAAGACTCCGGATAGCGATCACCGGTGTCGATCAGAGTAACGCCGGCGCCTAGGGCCGCATGCAGCGTCGCCAGGCTCTGAGCGCGATCTGCCGGTCCATACATCCCTGACATACCCATGGCCCCCAGACCCAAGGCCGAGACTGCAGGGCCGGATTTACCAAGTTGTATTTGACGCATTCGCGTTATCTCTTTGCTTTTTTGAGTCGGTTCGGTAGTTTGACTACATAACGAATTCGCCCACCGGGACCTCAATGAAGACCTCTAACCTCTTGGCGGCCATTGGCTTGGCCCTGGCTGCCAGCAAAGCCCATGCGACTGTTGATCCGCGCGACAGCAAAATCGATCAGCTTGAAGCGCAAGTCCAGGCGTTGGAAGCGCAAAACCGCGCCGAGGCAGCGCAGGTTCAGGCGCTGGCTGAGGCAATTGCCGCCCTCAGACGCGCTCAGGACGTCGCTGACCAGTCGCGCATCGCGACTCTGACCCCACCTGCGCCGCCCAAAAATGCAACCCTTGCCATTGCCTCACTCACCGATGGCAAGCCGGTGCTAGCGACCCCTGACAAACGATTCAGCCTTACCCTTCACGGGATAATGCAGTTCGACGCGGGTCACTACTCTCAGGACCCCGCCGGGCAAATCACCAGCGATCTGCGACGTTCAGGGCCAGCTCTGGGTGCGACAGTGGCGAGCGCAGATCTATCCCATGCCAGACTATTGAAGGACGGAGATGTCTTTCGCCGAGCCCGTTTCGGTTTTGACGGCACAGCCTATGGCGACGTGGACTATCGTCTGATCCTGGATTTCGGCAGTGGCGGCGGCGTTGAAAACTCAGGTCAGCTTTATGAGGCCTGGGTTCAGTATTCGGGACTAAAGCCCTTCAAGCTGCGTGTCGGCGCTTTCCCCCCTTCAATCGGTCTGGAAGACCAAGGTTCGACCAATGCACTGCCTCTGCTGGAGCGATCAGCCACCGGCGATATCGCCAGGGGCTTTGTCGCCGGCGACACGCGCACCGCGGTGCAGGCCTTCGCCAATACCGACCATTGGTTGATATCCGCAGCCCTGACCGGGCGCACGATCGGGGTCATAAATACCGGCACGGCCTCACCCACGGCGCAGACCTATGGCGATCAGTTAGGATTGGTCTGGCGCGCCGCAGCAACACCGCTTTATGGACCAGACTGGCGCGTGCACATCGGGGCGCACGGCAGCTATCTGATCACACCGGCCAACACCACGGGCCCGACCAGTACCGGAGCGCCGCCCGCCAGCCCGTCAGTCAGTTTTGGCAACACAGCGGAACTTCGCATCGACAGCACACGGATGATCAACACTGGTAACATCAGCGCACGCCATGCCGATGAGGAGGGCCTGGAGTTCGCGTTTCAAAAACGCAGCGTGTTTCTCCAGAGCGAATACGAATACTTCCATGTCCAGCGTAGCAACTCGGCGTTGAGCAACCCTCATTTCCGCGGCTGGTACGTCGAAGGCGGATGGGTGCTCACCGGCGAGGCACGAAAATACAACCCTCAGGGTGCCGCTTTCGACGGCCCTGCGGTTAGGTGCCCGTTCGATCCGCGCAAAGGTGCCTGGGGGGCCTGGGAAATGGTCGGCCGCTACAGTGATACAAACCTGAACTATCATCTGGGCGCTCCAGGATCCGCGCCCGGTCCCGATGAAATTCGTGGTGGTGAGTTGAAAGTGCTCAGCGGTGGCATCAACTGGTATTGGAACCCTCTGGTGCGTTTCATGTTCGACTATCAACACGTCAAACTTGATCGCCTCTCGCCTGATGCCACCCTCTATCAAACGCCAGTTGGGGCCCAGATCGGACAAAGCTATGACGTGGTGTCGGTTCGCTCACAGTTCGCATTCTAGATCGCCAACCGATGTCTGACCCTACCCTTGAAGCCTCCTTGAGCTTGAGCCGCGGCCCGACCGGGCATGTAGGTGAACGTCGCATCTCCCTGCTCAAGGCCATCTCTGAGGAAGGCTCAATTCAAGCCGCCGCAAAGCGGGTCGGACTTAGCTATAAGGGGGCATGGGACGCCGTGCAGGCGCTCAACAACCTTTTTGACCGGCCCCTTGTCGCCGCCAACGCCGGCGGCGCGCGCGGTGGAACAGCGCGGGTTACGCCCGACGGACTGGCCGTGATCGAGGTCTTCACTCAAGCCCAGACCCAGGCCAATCGCACCCTGGGCAACCTGAACACTCAGCTGACCGCCGGCGCGACGACGTCCGTCATTTGGCACCTTTCCCTGCGCACCAGTGCACGCAATGCCTTACGCGGCACGGTTACGGACATCTGTCTAAGTGCCGTCAATGCACAAGTGATTTTGGACATTGGAGCTGGTCAGACGATCATTGCGGTGATCACCAAAGACAGCGTCGCCGACCTGGGCCTCGCCGTCGGCGAACCCGCAGTGGCTCTGATTAAATCAAGCTTTGTGACCCTTTCACCGGACGAGGGGCTTCGTACCTCAGCCCGTAACGCCCTGCGCGGCATTGTCTCGTCGCGCGTGGACGGGGTTATCAATTCAGAGGTCACCCTGGCTCTGGCCGGTGGCAAAACCCTGACCGCAGTGGTTACCCTCGCGAGTGCGGACGGATTGGACCTCGATACCGGACAGCCCGCCGTCGCCCTGATCAAAGCTTCACATGTCATCCTGGCCGTAGCATGAGAAAATCGCCCGTGTTTAACATCCGAAGGATGAATCTTGGCTTGGCGACATGCCTGATCCTTTTCGCAACGACCCTCGCCGGGGCGCGCGCACCAGAGTCACAATCGACCACGGTCTTCGCTGCAGCCTCGTTGAAAAACGTCCTGGACGAAGTCGGCGCGACTTACACCGCCAAGACGCACAGCGAGATCAGGTTTTCCTATGGGGCCACCTCGGCCATCGCGCGGCAGATCGAACAGGGTGCTCCGGCGGATATGTTTATCTCAGCGGACAGCCGCTGGATGGATTATCTGGCCACACGCAATTTGATCATTAAGTCCAGTCGGCGTGATCTGCTCTCAAACCATCTGGTTCTCATCGCGCCGGCTTCATCTCGGTTACACCTTCAGGTTAGAAAAGCCATGAGCCTGGCCGGCGCGCTCGGCTCCGGCAGACTGGCGATTGCAGGGCCGGAAGTGCCCGCCGGGGCCTATGGCGAAGCGTCTCTCCGCAACTTAGGCGTTTGGGACAGCGTAAAGAGCAAACTGGCACCGACTGAAAACGTCCGCGCAGCGCTCGCGTTAGTGGCGTTGGGCGAGGCCCCCCTCGGGATCGTCTATGACACGGACGCCAAGGTCGAGCCGAAGGTCCGCGTGATCGGCGTGTTTCCTGACGCCAGCCACCCCGCTATCGTTTATCCCGCAGCCCTTATCGCGGCCTCACACAATTCGGACGCGGCGAAGTTCCTGACCTATCTGCACGCGCCGATGGCGCAGGCGATATTTCGAAAATACGGGTTTGTCGTCCTGAAGCCATAGTGTGCGCAAACGTCGGCACCTTTCAACTTGCTATCGCGACACAACGCCCCCTACATATCCCGAAGTCGTTAAGGCATCAGGACGGCGAAACGCTGGAGGAAACATGGCCGTCGTTGAGGCAAGCATCGTCGCGGGCACCTCGCCTACCCCTCTGACCGCGTCGGTTCGTGGTCGCATCCTGCTCTATTGTAGCGTGCTACTGTTTTTGCCGGTCTTTGGCGCACCCTACGCGGGGTTCATTCTCACGCCGGTGCAGTTTTTCCTGAAGAACAAGCTGCATCTATCCGCGAGCCAGCTCGCGGTATTTGGTATTTTGGCTGCGATACCGCTGTACCTATCAGTCATCTTCGGCTTCACGCGTGATCGATGGAATCCGTTTGGGCGCGGCGACCGAGGATTCTTGATGATTTTCGGCCTGACGACTGCGCTCATCTATGTCGCTTTGGCCTATTCACCCGTTACCTATTATACCGTCCTGGGCGGGGTAATGATCGCGACCAGCTCATACCTGATGGTTTCCAGTGCCATAAAGGGAATGCTTTCGACGTTTGGGCAGCAGCACGTCATGTCGGGTGCGATCAGTACCGTTTGGAACGTGGTCGAAACTCTACCAGTGCTCATTGCCTTTGCCCTCGGGGGTCGGTTGAGCGAACATCTTGAAGCCGCCCCGGGCACCCAAGGCTTGCGCACATTGTTTCTGATCGCAGCGGCGATCATGACAGGCGTTGCTGCCTATGGCCTCTGGAAACCCAAGGGCGTTTTTGACCACCTCAAGAATGAACGAGACGGCTCAACCTCACCATGGAGCGACATGAAGCGGCTGGTCAGGCATTGGCCGATATATCCTGCCTTATTTATCTGGTTTCTATGGGATTTTTCACCCGGAAGCGGAACTGTACTTCAATATTACCTGTCCAATACACTTCACGCTAAGGACAGCGTCTGGGGGGATTACAATGCCATTTTCGCCGGAGCATTTGTGCCAACCTTCCTGCTCTACGGCGTTCTTTGTCGAAAATACTCGCTTCGCACCCTGTTGATCTGGGGGACTGTGATTGCTGTTCCGCAAATGATCCCATTGATGTTCATCCCGACCGCGCAAGCCGCACTTTATGCCGCCGTGCCGATTGGCCTGATGGGTGGTATTTGCACCGCCGCCTATATCGACCTCATCATCCGTTCCTGCCCCAAAGGCCTACAAGGGTCGATGTGGATGCTGGCCGGGGCCGCTTACTGGGTGGCGACCACTTTCGGCAACCTCTTGGGGGCAAAAATCTACGAACACTTCGAAGTCACCCATAACGGCTTTGCCGTCTGCGCCTGGCTTACAACCGCTGTGTATGCACTGATCCTGCCGGTGATCTGGTTGGTCCCCCGCAACATCATGTCAACCCGTGAGGGCGAGGTGGCGACCGCTTAGGGTTTGGGGCAGCGGTTTCCGCGCCAGAGTCTCTGTTGGAATTTTGCCGTTGTGGTTGAGTGGTTCAGTCTTAACGAGAATCACTGCTTGGTCCGCCTTCTGCACCCATAAAATCTTGATGAAAGTCAGGTGTTTCGGACGCGTCAAACAAGTCTTCCTCATCGGCACCTAGATTGATCGGGGGCATGGCGAAGTCGGCACCGGCTTCAAAGCCGAGCAGGCCGACGGCTTTCATCTCGGCAATGCCTGGCAAGTCACCAAGACCGGGCAGGCCGTAGTGCTCAAGGAAACCCTCTGTGGTGCCATAGGTAATCGGCCGGCCAGGTGAACGACGACGACCGCGCATCCTGACCAGGCGAAGCTCCAGCAGGACCTCTAATGTGCCGCGACTGACCTGCACACCCCGAACGGATTCGATGTCGGCCCGCGTCACCGGCTGGTGATAGGCGATGATGGCTAAGGTTTCCTGTGCGGCGCGAGACAGCCGTCTGGGCTCCTCGCGCTCCAACCTCATCAGAAAAGCCAGATCCTCGGCGGTCTGAAAACGCCAGCGCCCGGCGACGCAGACCAGATTGACCCCTCGCGGCGCGTAAGCCTGGACCAGGTCTACTAAGGCCCTACTGATTTCGCAGCCGGCAGGCAAACGCGATTCCAGATCGCCGGCGCTCAAAGGCTCCGCCGCAGCGAACAGCAGGGCCTCGACCATCCGGCACACTTCAGTTGCGTCGGTCACGCCATCACGCTCTGGCGCGCAGGTAGAGATCAGCAAAATGGTCCATCTGGCGCGCCTCCAACTCTCCCTCGCGAACCAGTTCAAGGCTGGCAGCAAAGGTTGAGGCCACCAGGGAGGCACGTGGGGGGCCCGATGGTTTCGCCTCGGGTGCCACGCCATCGAGGCCCTGCCATTCTGTCAACTGAGGCAACAGGCCGCGCAGTCGGTCGCGCGCCTCATCCAGGCGATAGCAGGCTGCAGCGACAGGGCGGTAAGTGCGGTCACGCACGCGGCGGCGCTGGGAGATATAGGCTTCAATCAGGCCATAGAGGTCGCCCTCCAATCGGCTGTGAGAGACGATTTTGACCGCCTGGGGGTCACCTCTGGGGAACACGTCACGTTTCAGGCTCGGCAGCGCTGTAAGGCTATCCGCCGCCCGCCGCATGGCGTCGAGTTTTGCTAGGCGGAAGGCCAGACCAGCGGCAATTTCGTCGGCAGAACGCTCATCCTGAGCAGTGGTCAGAGCCCGAGGCAGAAGCAAGCGGGATTTCAGATAGGCCAGCCATGCGGCCATCACCAGATACTCGGCCGCCAGATCGAAACGCTGCGAGCGAGCTTCACGCACGAAAGCCAGATACTGGTCCGCCAGCTTTGTGATCGACAGTTTGAGCAGATCGACTTTCTGGCTACGAGCGAGGGCCAGAAGGATGTGCAGCGGTCCTTCGTAACCATCCAGATCGACGACCAGCGCAGCCCCATCCAGGGCTGCGGCTTCCACCGCCTCAAACTCCATCCGAGTCTGTAAGGGTTTGTTCATGACAGGATCCCCGTCAGCGCACGAAACACGATTTTCCTGCCGCCTTTATCCGCTCGCAGAGGGCCAATGCCGCCTCGTGCGAGGCGAAACCGGTGATCGAGGTTCGGTAGAGTTTGGTGCCATCGTCTTTGTCGATTTCGACGACCCGCTTGCCTTTGCCCGCCATTGATCCGGGTGCCACCGCAGCGGTATCATTCCACCCCTTGTCGGCCAGGGCACGTGAGGAAAAGGCACCGATCTGGATCGTCGCGGCTCCCGCCGGAGCTTTCGCCGCGAGCGTCGCCGCAGCCGTGGGAGATTTCACCAGCAGGGTCGGCTTTAAGGGCTTGGGTGTTGTTGTCTCGGATCTGGAGACATGCGGCGCGACCGTAGCGGCGACCTTCCCCGGGCTCGCGGCGGTGCCCGGGGGCCCGTCGATCAAGGAATCAATCGTCGGGGCCGGTGCGGCTCGCACAGTCGGGTTACGCGGCGCGGGCTCCTCAGGCGGAGGCGTGAAAGTTGGCGCGGCCGGCAATGCTTCATTACGGTCCTTGTAAATCGACAGGCCTGCTGCCGGATCTGCTGTCGGGGCCTGCGGCGGGGCAGCGGTTTTTACATCGCGCAAAGGTGCCCCCACAGGCTGCGGGGCCTGGCCGGGATCACGTGTACCATTACGATAGAGCAGGAAGACGCCGCCGCCGACCGCCAACAATACCAGGAGGCTGACAATGAGCGCAATCGGCGCGGGTCCGCGCGTGCGCTGGCGTGGTCTGCGCGCAAAACTCAAAGGCTCGTCGTCGGGATCTTGATGATGATCGGACATGGTCACTCCGCAATCTAGACTCAGCACCCCTCTGAGGGCACGAATCACTCAAGAGAATTTACCCATTCCTAACGATTCGAAGAAATCTTCTTCTTGGTTACCCCCAGGTGTCGAGGTGGAAGAGCTTGCGGTGCTCATCAATGGCATAACGGTCAGTCATGCCGGCCATATAGTCGCAGATGATCCGGGCCTGTCCAGCTAGGTCGCGGTCGCGCGATCTGGCAAACCATTCACCGGGCAGAACCTCCGGCTGGGCGAGAAATAGCTCGAACATCTCGGCCAGAATGCGCCGCGCCTGGCTGCGGCTGCGATTGACGCGCCAATGCCGATACATCCGCTCATGCAAAAAGGCGCGCAGGCGTGCGAGATCCTCGTTCATATCTGCCGAAAAGGCCACCATCGCCATGGCCTGAGAGCGAACGTCTTCGCGGCACGTCAGATCGGCCCGCGCCACGCGCAATGCCGTTTCAGTCAGCACATCATTGATCATCTCGCCGATCATCCGGCGCACGCATTCCATTCGGGTCAGACCGGAATCCAGCCCGGGATAGTCTCGGCGCACACTCGCCAGAATGGGTCCGATGAGGGGCACGTCGGCCAGTTCATCCACGCCGAACAGGCCTGCTTCCAGGCCATCGTCAACGTCGTGGTTGTTGTAGGCGATATCATCGGCGATTGCCGCCACCTGGGCCTCAGCCGACGCCCAACCGTGCAACTCCAGCCCATAGTCGCGATCAAAAGCGACGATCGGTCGCCAGGACGGCTTGTCTAGCTGGCCTGTGGCGGGCCCATTGTGTTTGACGATCCCTTCCAAGGTTTCCCATGTGAGGTTCAGACCGGCGAAATCAGGATAGCGCCGCTCTAGTTGCGTCAGCACACGGAAGGTCTGAACATTGTGGTCGAAGCCGCCAAACGGGGCCATCTGAGTAGCCAGTTCGTCCTCCCCGGCGTGGCCGAACGGGGGATGTCCCAGATCGTGACCCAGAGCGATTGTCTCTGCCAGATCACTATCGAGGCCCAGCGCCTTGGCCAGGGAGCGCGCGATTTGCGCCACTTCTAGCGAATGAGTCAGGCGGGTGCGAAAATGATCGCCCTCGTGCGCAACAAAGACCTGAGTCTTTTCCTTCAGCCGGCGAAATGCCGAGGCATGGATAATCCGGTCCCGGTCCCGGGCAAAGGGGGTGCGGGTGGCGCTGGGGGCCTCGGGATGCCTGCGTCCGCGGCTACGCTCAGGGTCTTCAGCCCATCTGGTGTTTGGGGGCGGAGTAGGGGCATTGGCCATGACCGCCTCGATAAAAAGCATCGCCCCTTTGCCAAGGAGCCTTTGCACCCTCATATAGGGGCGTGATGAGAAACTCAAAAGCCATGACCGACGCCAATATCACGCTATCGCCTGCCGCCGCCCGCCGTCTGCACGCCATTTCCGATACGGAGGGTCACCCGGTGATGCTACGCGTCGCTGTGGATGGCGGCGGCTGTTCTGGTTTTCAGTATCGCTTTGATCTTGTGCAAACCGCGGAACCCGATGATCTGAAAATTGAATTCGATGGGGCCGCCGCCGTTGTCGATGTGATTTCCCTGGCACTGCTGCGCGGCTCACAGATTGATTTTGCCGATGAGCTGGCGGCGGCAGAGTTTCGCGTGCGCAATCCCAATGCCAAGTCCAGCTGCGGCTGCGGCGTCAGCTTTTCCATCTGACAGACGGCCCTCCCCTCCGCCATGCGCATCGCCACCTGGAACGTTAATTCGGTCAACGCGCGACTGGAGACGGTCCTGGCCTGGTTTCGCGAGGTGCAGCCCGACGTCGCCTGCCTTCAAGAAATCAAATGTGTCGACGAGAAATTTCCCACCGCAGCTTTTGAGTCCCTTGGCTATAATGTCGCCATCCATGGGCAGAAGGCCTATAACGGGGTAGCGCTGCTCTCCAAGACCCCGTTCGAAGACGTAATGCGCGGCCTGCCAGGTGACGAGGGCGATGAGCAGGCGCGCTATCTGGAAGCGGTGGTTTCTGGCCCTCAACCGGTGCGGGTGGCGGCGATATATTTACCAAACGGCAATCCGGTCACCACGGAAAAGTTCGACTATAAATTGGCATGGATGCGCAGGTTACATGCCCGCGCGCAGGCCTTGCTGAATCTCGAAGAGCCCCTGGTTCTAGCGGGCGACTACAACGTGATACCCGAACCGACCGATGTTCACGATCCAGTGGCCTGGACCGGAGATGCCCTCTACCGGCCAGAGACCCGAGGGGCTTTTCGTGCGCTGAAGGCCCTGGGCCTGACCGATGCCTACATGGCCGTGGATGGTACTCCCGCAGGCTATACGTTCTGGGACTATCAGGCCGCGGCCTGGCCGCGCAACCACGGCATCCGCATCGATCACCTGCTGCTGTCGCCCCAGGCCGCCGATAGATTAGAAAGCGTGACCATCCACCGCGACGTGCGCGGGTGGGAAAAGCCGTCTGACCATGTGCCGATTGAGGCGCTTTTGAACCTCTGAGGACCCAATGACCCTGTTGATCGCCGCCGCCGGGTGCTTTGTGCTGTTGCACCTGCTCGTCGCTGGCACACGCCTGCGCGGCGTTTTGACCGGTGCCATTGGCGAGGGGCCCTACATGGGTCTGTTTTCCCTGGCTTCTGTGGGTCTCTTGATTTGGATGGTTTTTGCCTTCGGCGGTGCCCGAATTGATGCCGCCAATACGCTCTACTGGTCGGTGACCCCGGCCACCCGACACGTGCAGGTCGCGTTCCAACTGGTAGCCATGATCTTCGTTGTGGTCGGGCTGACCACACCCAATCCCACTAGCGTCGGCCAGAGCGCCACGCTGGAGCGGCCCGACGTGGCTCGCGGTATGCTGCGGATTACCCGCCATCCGTTCCTGTGGGGCGTAGCGATCTGGGCTGGGGGGCACCTGTTGGTCAATGGGAACGTGGCCGCGTTTATCCTGTTCGGGTCCATGCTGCTGCTCGCCCTCCTCGGCACCACGAGCATCGATGCAAAACGCAGACGCAGCCTTGGCCCCACCTGGGACGCCTTCGCCGCCCGCACCAGCAACATCCCCTTCGCCGCGATCCTGGCTGGCCGGCAAAGCGTGAAATTAGGGGAAATAGGGTGGGTCAGGGTGGTCGGGGCCGTGGCCGTATGGGCGGGTCTCATAGCCGTTCACGGCTACGCCTTCGGGGTGTCTGCCATACCGTAAGGGTCCCAGCATATCCATGGAGAGGTCACGCCCAGACGATCGGTGGGTTTTTTCGGAGTAGAGCGGGCGGAACTACTCTCAGGCAGCCAACGCAGAGGGCTGATACCGGGGTGAACTCGGGCGAAATTGCCTAAAGGTTCCCAGGGCGACAATCTGCATAGCCCTACTTTGTAGAGTTCCATATTTGGGAATAACGACCACATTGTCTTTACAGGCTCTAACCCAACGCGAAATCCAAAGCCGCTGCCGCGTGAATCGCTGTCGTGTCGAAGAGCGGCACAGTGAAGTCGGAGGGCTGCATGAGCAGGGCAAATTCGGTGCAGCCCAGGATCACGCCGTCGGCACCGTCCCGCTGAATGGCGCGCGTGGCGATGGCGGCGATTTCGTTGCGCGAGGCGGATTCAAACCGGCCCTGGATCAGTTCGTCGAAGATGATGCTGTGCAGGCGATCGCGCTCAGGGCTTAGGGGTATCAGGGTTTCGACGCCCCGCCCCCTTAGACGATCACGGTAAAAGGCCTGCTCCATTGTGTATTTCGTCGCCAGGAGCAGGGGGCGGTGGACGCCTGCGGCGGTGATGGCCGCAGCTGTAGCATCTGCCACGTGCAGCAGCGGGATAGTGATCGCGGCCTGAACCTCGGGTGCCATGCGGTGCATAGTGTTGGCACATATCAGCAGAGCCTCAGCGCCAGCGACCTCCAGGCGACGCGTCGCGTCGATCAGCACGGCTGCGGCCCCATCCCAATCTCCTGATTTCTGCATTTGCGCGATGGGGGCGAAATCGGCTGACCAGATGAGCAGTTTGGCCGAGTGGTCACCGCCCAGCCGGTCACGAACGCCGCGATTGAGATACTGGTAATAGCTGGTTGTGCTTTCCCAGCTCATGCCGCCCAGCAGACCAAGTGTTTTCATGTTCCGGCGTCAAAGATCGGCATAGACATGGCGCTCACCCGCGAAGCCTGGGTGGGTGACCGCGCCCAGGTGGGCTGGGCCGACGATTTGGGCGAATTTCCACAACGCTCCTGATCCGTAGGCGGTGACGCGCGGCTTCCACATCTTGCGGCGGGCCTCCAGCTCGGCGGGATCAACTTCGAGATCAAGAGTGCCCGCGTCGGCGTCGATGGCAATGATATCGCCGTCCTGAACCAGACCGATAGGGCCACCTTCCTGAGCTTCGGGGCCAACGTGCCCGATGCACAGGCCGCGCGTGGCACCCGAGAAACGACCGTCGGTGACCAGGGCGACCTTATCTCCACGCCCCTGGCCGGCGATGGCTGCGGTGGTCGATAGCATTTCACGCATCCCAGGGCCGCCCTTGGCCCCTTCGTAGCGAACGACCAGAACGTCTCCGTCTTTATAATCACCTCGCGCGACGGCGTCGAAACAGGCTTCTTCGCCATCGAACACGCGGGCGGGGCCACGATGGGCGCGGTGTGAGGCCATGCCGGCGACCTTGACGATGGCACCATCGGGCGCGAGCGTACCCCACAGACCGACAACGCCCCCTGTCGGAGAAAGCGGTCGCGATACGGGCCGAATGACATCCTGGTCATAGCGCCAAACCACTTGCTCGAGATTTTCCGCCAGGGTCTTGCCCGTCACCGTCATGCAGTCACCGTGAAGAAAACCACCTTCGAGAAGTGTCTTAAGCAGCACCGGCACACCCCCCGCCTCGCCCATGTCCTTGGCGACATAGCGACCACCGGGCTTCAGATCGGCCAGATAGGGCGTACGGCGGAAGGTTTCGGCCACATGGCGAAGGGTAAATTCGATGCCACACTCGTGGGCCATAGCGGGCAGATGCAAGGCCGCATTGGTCGAGCCACCGGTTGCGGCGACGACGACAGCAGCGTTTTCAAACGCTTGGCGGGTGCAGATGTCACGGGGGCGAATGTTGTGCTCGATCAACCTCACCACCGCCTCGCCAGAGGCGACAGCATAGGCATCGCGACTAAGATACGGGGCCGGCAGAGCCGCCGATAGGGGCAGCGCCAAGCCGATGGCTTCAGAAACGCAGGCCATGGTGTTGGCGGTGAACTGACCACCGCAAGCCCCCTCTCCGGGACAGGCGTGGCGCTCGAGGTCGCACAAATCCTCCAGGCTCAGATTGCCGGCCGAATGCTGGCCCACAGCTTCAAACACATCGACCACGGTGACATCGCGATCACGCCAGCGACCGGGCATGATCGAGCCGCCGTAGAGAAATACCGACGGCACATTGAGGCGCAGCATAGCCATCATCATCCCCGGCAGGCTCTTGTCACAGCCAGCGACACCAACCAGGGCGTCATAGCCGTGACCGCGCATGGTCAGCTCGACTGAATCGGCGATGACTTCGCGGCTGACCAGGCTGGAGCGCATGCCCTCGTGGCCCATGGCGATGCCGTCGGTGACGGTAATGGTACAGAACTCCCGCGGTGTAGCCCCGGCAGCCTTGACCCCTTCGCTGACGGCATGCGCCTGACGCATCAGAGCGGTATTGCACGGTGCGGCCTCGTTCCAGCATGAAGCCACGCCAACAAACGGCTGTTCGATTTCGCGCGTCCCTAGACCCATGGCATAGTAGTAGGAACGGTGCGGTGAGCGAGCTGGACCCACCGTGACATGGCGGCTTGGCAGGCGGGACTTATCCCAGGTTCCGTCGGGGTTTTTCATCGTGGATTCCTATTCACTGCCAGATTGTGCGGATGCCTCTAGGGCAGGATTCAATCGTTGCATCTGCTCCGTGCAAACGCGTCAGGCTTCAGGGCTCCGCTCAGGCGATAGCCGCATCAATCGCGCTTGCCACATCCTCGATCCCCGCCATGCCATCGACCTCTGAGAGCTTACCCTGATCCAGATAATAGGGAATTAGCGGTGCCGTGTCTCGGTTATAGGCGTTCAGGCGGATAGCGAAGGCTTCGGGGTTGTCATCGGGGCGACCGCTCTGGGCAAAGCGGCCGGCGACGCGGGTGCTGAGGGCACCATCATCTACCTTCAGTCGGATCACATGGTCGATTTTCTGGCCGCGACGGGCCAGCATGTCGTCAAGGGCTTGGGCCTGTTCTAGCGTGCGGGGAAAGCCGTCGAAAATGACTCCCCCGGCCTCTCGCGCCTCGGTTAAACGGTCCTCAATCAGACCTATGACGATATCGTCGGTGACAAGTTCACCGCGCTGCATGATATCCGCCACACGCTGGCCGAGCGGCGAGCCAAGGGCAATGGCAGCGCGCAGCATGTCTCCGGTGGAAAGCTGTAGCATTCCCCGCGTTTCCACGAGCCGTTTAGCCTGCGTGCCCTTGCCAGCCGCTGGCGGCCCAAAAAGGATCAGATTCATTTGATCCCCCCTCCCCGATTACACTGTCTGCTTAGCGGCGAACGCCGCGCAGCTTGGATTTCTTGATCAGACCCTCATACTGGTGGGCCAGAAGATGTGACTGAATCTGCGCCACCGTGTCCATGGTCACCGAGACGACGATCAGGATGGAGGTGCCGCCAAAGGCATAGTTGCCGCTTTGCCCGGCTAAAAACTCAGGCAACAAGCAGACCGCCGCGATGTAGATTGCGCCGATCACGGTCAGGCGGGTGAGCACATAGTCGATGTATTCTGCGGTACGCTTGCCCGGCCGGATGCCTGGAAGATTGCCCCCATATTTGCGCAGGTTCTCGGCTGTATCCTCAGGATTGAACACCACCGAAGTGTAGAAAAAACAGAAGAAGATAATCAGCGCCCCGTAGGCGATGATGAACAGCGGCTTGCCATGGCCGAGTTGAGCAATGAGCACCGGGATCCACTGCAACCAAGGCGGTAGATGTGACATGGCAGGGAAGGACATGGCCGTCGTCGGCAGCAACAAAATCGTTGAGGCAAAAATCGGTGGAATCACCCCAGAGACGTTCAACTTCAACGGCAAGAATGAATTTTCCCCGCCTGTCATCCGATTGCCCACCTGGCGTTTTGGATAGACAATCAACAATCGCCTCTGTGCCCGCTCCATGAAGACGATGAACAGGATCACACCGACCGCAGCGATTAACATTCCGACGATAAAGACAGATTTTGACGGATCAATCCGGGCAGCCTGGATCATATCCCAGATGCCAACCGGCAAGCGGGCGACGATGCCGGCAAAGATCAGCAGCGAGATGCCGTTGCCAACGCCCCGGCTGGTGATCTGCTCGCCCAGCCACATCAGGAACATCGTACCGCCCACCAGGGCCACCATGGTCGAGCCAATGAAGAAAACCCCCGGCTGATCGACAACGCCTGGCGCATTCGATAGGCCTGCGGCAATGCCGAAAGACTGGAACAGGGCCAATAATACGGTCAGGTAACGGGTGTATTGATTCAGTTGTTTGCGACCCGCCTCGCCCCCCTCTTTGCGCAGCTTTTCCCAGGGCGGATAGGTTGTGCCCAAAAGCTGAACAATGATCGATGCCGAGATATAGGGCGTAACATTGAGGGCAAAGATGGCCATGCGCTGGACCGCGCCGCCGGAGAACATATTGAACATGCCAAGGATGCCCTTGGCCTGGCCCTCAAATAGAGTTGTAAACGCGGCGGTATTGATGCCTGGGATCGGGATATAGGTGCCGATGCGATAGACCACCATCGCCAGCAGGGTGAACCAGACTCGTTTATGCAGTTCGGTGGCCTTTTGAAAGGCCCCGACATTCATATTGGCGGCTAGCTGTTCGGCGGCCGAAGCCATTCAATCACCCAAGGACGGTTAGCGCGAAGTCACAGAGATAGAGGTCTGGTCCCACGATTGCGAGGGGGCAATCGCCAGGACAGATTTCATTTTGGCGCGTCGACCGGCGGTTTCGGCTTGGCGGTCGTCGTGACCGTACCCCCCGCCTTTTCCACCGCGATGATCGCCGGAGCCGAAGCGGAATAGACGATCAGGTCCAGCTTTGAGGTCAGCTCGCCCTTGGCCAACAGCCGCACGCCATCCTTCTTCCGCCGCAGAATGCCAGAGGCGACGAGAACTTCCGCGTCAATGGGCTTGGAAGCGTCGAGCTTACCGGCCGCGATCGCCTGTTCCAGACGCCAGAAATTGACCTCAGCCAGATCCTTGGCAAAGATATTGTTAAATCCACGCTTGGGCATGCGCATGTGCAAGGGCATCTGACCGCCCTCGAAGCCATGGATAGAAACGCCGCTGCGCGCCTTCTGGCCCTTGACGCCGCGACCGGCTGTCTTGCCCTTGCCCGAACCGGGGCCGCGACCAACGCGCATGCGACCCTTGGTGGACCCTGGCGCGGGGGCCAGCTCATTGAGTTTTGTCATGGGTGCCTCTCCTGAAGAGATCTGCGCCGGGCAGTGCCCGACTCGGCGAAATGGAACGTAGTGAGTGTCGGCTTAGCCGACGACCTCAACCATGTGGGCGACCTTGGCGATCATGCCACGAACTTGCGGCGTGTCGTTCAGGACGCGGGTGCGGCCGATACGATTGAGGCCCAGCCCCACCAGCGTTGCACGTTGGTCGGACTTACGACGGATGGGACTTGCGGTCTGTCGGACCGTGACGGTGGTCATGTCGCGGGCTCTCTTTTTCTCTTAAACTTCAGCCGTGTCGGTGGGGGCCTCTTGAGCCCCGTCATTACGACGACCGGTGATTTCAGTGACCTTCTTACCACGCTTGGCGGCGATCTGCCGAGGCGAGGCCTGAACCTTGAGCGCCTCGAATGTGGCGCGGATCATATTATAGGGGTTAGACGAGCCGACCGACTTGGCGACCACGTCCTGTACACCCAGGGTCTCCAACACAGCGCGCATAGGCCCCCCGGCGATAACGCCCGTGCCAGGCGCGGCAGAGCGCATCATGATCTTGCCAGCACCCCAACGGCCTTGGCCATCGTGGTGCAGGGTGCGGGATTCGCGCAGCGGTACGCGGATCATGGTCTTTTTAGCTTCCTCAGTAGCCTTACGGATGGCTTCGGGCACTTCGCGAGCCTTACCGTGACCAAAGCCAACCCGGCCCTTTTGGTCACCGACCACCATCAAGGCGGCAAAAGAGAAACGACGGCCGCCCTTTACCGTCGCGGCGACACGATTAATGTGCACCAGCTTTTCGACGATATCGCCGTCGACGCGTTCTTCGGGCTTGTTCCGGTCACGCCGGTCCCGACGTTCGCCGCCGCCGCGCTGCTGTTCGCCACGAGCCATGATCTTTACGTCTCTTCTAATCTAAAAGTTCAGGCCGGCTTCGCGCGCCGCATCGGCAAGCGCTTTGATCCGACCATGATAAATGTAGCCGCCGCGATCAAAGACCACATCTTTGAGGCCTTTTTCTACAGCACGTTGGGCCAGAAGCGCCCCGACCTTGGCCGCCGCGTTGCGGTCAGTGCCCTTGACCCCTTTACCTGCCTCAAGGGAGCAGGCGGCGGCAAGGGTTTCACCCTTAAGATCATCGATGATCTGTGCATAGATATTCTTAGCCGACCGAAAGACAGACAGGCGCGGGCGGCCCTTGGCCACCGACTTGAGGCGCTTGCGCACACGGGCGGCGCGCTTTGTGCGAGTTTCGCGAGATGACAGGGCCATGGCCTACTTCTTCTTGCCTTCTTTGCGGCGAACTTTTTCGCCGGCATAACGGACGCCTTTGCCTTTGTAGGGTTCGGGCGGGCGAATTTTGCGGATCTGGGCGGCCATCTCGCCAACCAGTTGCTTGTCGATTCCAGCAACCTTGATTTCGACGGGACGGGGAACGGCAAAGGTTATCCCAGCAGGGGGGTCGATGTTCACGTCGTGGGAAAAGCCAAGCTGCAAGCCTAGGATATCGCCCTTCATAGCAGCGCGGTAGCCAACGCCGACCAACTCCAGCGTCTGTTCGTAGCCGGCGGTGACACCGACAACCATGTTATCGACCAAGGTGCGGGAAAGACCCCACATCGCGCGCGCTCGTGTGGACTGGTCTCGCGGCGAAAGGGTCAACTGAGCTGCTTCGAGGGACAGAACGATTTCCTCGCACACCGTCCAGGCCAAATTTCCTTTTGGACCGTTTACTGAAACTGTCTGGCCATCGAGGCTGAGCGTCACACCCGCGGGGATGGCGATGGGCTTTTTGCCAATACGCGACATCTTAATACACCTGACAGAGGACTTCGCCGCCGACATTGGCGTCGCGGGCGGCTGTGTCGGACATCACGCCCTTGGGCGTCGACAGGATCGAGATGCCAAGCCCGTTCTTGACAGGCTTCAGATCGCTGATGGCGGTATAGACGCGGCGACCAGGCTTAGAGACACGGCTGATCTCTGCAATGACGGGCTCGCCATCAAAATACTTCAGCTCAATCTCAAACTCTGGGAAGGCACCAGGTTTCTGAACCAGGTTAAAGCCACGGATGTAGCCTTCTGACTGCAAAACGCCGAGCACGCGTTCGCGCATCCGAGAAGCGGGGGTGGACACCTTTGACCGACCGCGCATGGCGGCGTTCTTGATGCGGGCGATCATATCGCCGATGGGATCATTGACCATGCCGAAGCCTCCTCACCAGCTCGACTTGACGAGACCGGGAATCTGTCCGGCCGAGCCCAGCTCGCGCAAAGCGATCCGGCTCATTTTCATTTTGCGATAGAACGCCCGCGGACGCCCGGTGATTTCGCAACGATTGCGTATGCGGCTGGGCGCCGAGTTGCGCGGCAGCTCAGCAAGCTTCAAGCGCGCTTCAAACCGCTCTTCCAGGGACAAAGCTTCGTTCTCTGCGGTCGCTTTCAGCGCTTGGCGCTTGGCCGCAAACTGTTTGACCAGTTTGCGGACCATTTCATTTCGGTTGACGGCGCTCTTCTTGGCCATGTGTGTGTCTTTCTTGCCCGTTCTTTAAGCGGTGAACGGGAATTGGAATTCTTTGAGGAGCGCGCGCGCTTCCTCATCGGTCTTGGCGGTAGTGCAGACGATAATGTCCATTCCCCATACCTGGTCGATTTCGTCGTAGTTGATCTCAGGAAACACCAGATGCTCTTTCAGACCCATGGCATAGTTGCCATGACCATCGAAGCTGGTGGGCTTCAGACCCCGGAAATCCTTCACCCGTGGCAGGGCGATGGTGATCAGGCGGTCAAGAAACTCATACATCCGATCCTTGCGCAGTGTGACCTTGGCACCAATCGTCATGCCCTCGCGCAGCTTAAAGCCGGCGATGGAGGTGCGGGCTTTGGTGGCGACGGGCTTCTGCCCGGCAATCGCCGCCAGATCCTTCATCGCCGCCGCAGATTTTTTCGAGTCGGCTACGGCCTCACCGATCCCCATGTTGATGACGATCTTGTCCAGCTTGGGGATCTGCATCTCATTGGTATAGGCAAAAGTCTCCTTCATCGTCTTGCGGATACGCTGACGATAGTCGGATTTCAGCCGCGGCTCATAAGCGGTCTCAGCCATTGATCACCTCACCCGTGGTCTTGGCCACGCGCACTTTCTTGTCACCGTCGATGCGGAAACCGACACGGGTCGGCTTACCGTTGGAATCCGCAATGGCCACGTTGGACACGTGAACACTGGCTTCCTTAGTCTTGATGCCCCCCTGCGGGTCGGCCTGCGTCGCCTTAGTATGTCGCTGAACCAGGTTGAGGCCAGAAACGAAGACGCGACTTTCCTTAGGCAGCACTTTGGTCACTGAGCCCGAACGGCCCTTATCTTTGCCAGCCAGAAGGATAACGCGGTCGCCCTTTTTGATCTTGGCGGCCATCACAGCACCTCCGGTGCCAAGGAAATGATCTTCATGTGTCCCTTGGCGCGCAGTTCACGTGGAACCGGACCAAAGATACGCGTGCCGATGGGCTCCGACTGTTTGTTGACGATGACCGCAGCGCTCTTGTCGAAACGGATCACAGAGCCGTCCTTACGCTTGATCGCCGCAGCAGTACGCACGACAACCGCCTGGAGAACATCGCCCTTTTTCACCCGGCCGCGCGGAATCGCTTCTTTCACCGAGACAATGATCTTATCACCGACGCTGGCATAACGACGACCGGCACCGCCGAGCACCTTGATGCACATGACGCGGCGGGCGCCAGAGTTATCGGCAACCTCAAGATTGGTTTGCATCTGGATCATGGTTTAAACTCTTCGCCTTACGCGCCTACCTGAGAGGCAGGCTTGGGCAGCACCTCCCAGGTTTTCAGCTTTGACTTCGGCGCGCACTCGATGATTCGAGCCATGTCACCGGACTTGTAGTCATTGGCCTCGTCGTGGGCGTGGTAACGCTTGGAACGGCGCACGGTCTTTTTCAACAGCGGGTGCAGGAAGGTCCGCTCGACCTTCACAATCACGGTCTTGTCGCCCTTGTCGGAAACGACGAGCCCCTCAAGAATTCGTTTTGGCATGACGTCTAGATCTTTCTTTTAGGCCGCCGGGCCTTTGGCGCGCAGCACGGTCTTGACGCGGGCGATATCGCGGCGGACCACTTCTACGCGGTGACTCTTTTCCATCTGACCGGTCGCAGCCTGAAAGCGCAGGTTGAATTGCTCTTTCTTCAGCGACAGCAGCTGGTCGGTAAGTTGGTCGGGCGTCAGACGACGCACTTCTTCAATTTTCATCACGCGGCCTCCACGCCGGCGTCCATACGCGTAACGATCCGTGTGCGGATCGGCAGCTTGGCCGCACCCAGGCGCAGCGCCTCGCGGGCGACGTCATCAGGCACGCCATCAATTTCAAACATTATCCGGCCAGGAGCAACGCGCGCCGCCCAGTATTCAACCGAGCCCTTGCCCTTGCCCATGCGCACTTCGGCCGGTTTGTCCGTCACCGGGACGTCCGGGAAGATGCGAATCCAGACCCGGCCCTGACGCTTCATCTGGCGGGTTATAGCACGGCGGGCCGCTTCGATCTGACGTGCAGTGATCCGCTCAGGCGCGGCGGCTTTGAGGCCATGCGAGCCGAAGTTGAGGGCAAAGCCGCCTTTCGAAAGACCGTGGATACGGCCCTTGAACTGCTTGCGATATTTGGTTTTCTTTGGAGACAGCATGATCGAAAATCCCTAGGCCGCTGCCGCATCGCGGCGGTCACGACGCGGTCCGCGATCAGGACGATCGCCACGACCTTCACGAGACCCGCCTTCACCTGCAGGACCGGACTCACTGGCCAGACGTTTGTCCAGAGCCATGGGATCGTGCTCAAGCACTTCGCCCTTAAAGATCCAGGCCTTAACGCCGATGATCCCATAAGTGGTCTTGGCTTCAGCAACTCCGTAGTCGATATCGGCACGCAGGGTGTGACGCGGCACCCGGCCTTCATGATAAGATTCTGCGCGCGCGATTTCGGCGCCGCCCAAACGGCCGGCAACTTCGATACGGACCCCCTTCGCCCCCAAGCGCATGGCCGACTGCATCGAGCGCTTCATAGCCCGGCGAAAGGCAATCCGGCGCTCGAGCTGTTGGGCGATGTTCTCAGCGATAAGTTGTGCGTCTGTTTCGGGTTTGCGGATCTCGACGATATTCAGGTGAACTTCGCCGGCGGTGATCTCGGAAATGTCTTTGCGCAGCTTTTCAATGTCGGCACCCTTTTTGCCGATGATGACGCCAGGGCGTGCGGCATAGATGGTGACGCGGCACTTTTTGTGCGGACGTTCAATGGTGATGCGCGAAACGCCAGCCAGGTTGAGGCGCTCTTTGAGTTGCCGGCGGATCTTAAGATCTTCGTGCAACAGCTTGGCATATTCGGCACCGGCGGCGAACCAACGGCTGTCCCAAGTGCGATTAATGCCCAGGCGCAGACCGATCGGATTGACTTTATGACCCATCAGACAGCCTCACCCAACGCGCGGACCACGATGGTGATCTCGGAAAATGGCTTTTCAATTCGCGATGAGCGTCCACGGGCACGGGCCGAGAAGCGTTTCATCACCAGGTTCTTGCCGACAAAGGCCTCAGCGACGATGAGGTTGTCGATGTCGAGGTTATGGTTGTTTTCGGCATTCGAGATCGCCGAATACAGGGCCTTGCGGACGTCCTTGGCGATGCGCTTGTGGCTGAACTCCAGCTCATTGAGCGCCCGCTGCACGCGCAGGCCGCGGATCGATTGAGCGACTACGTTCAGCTTACGCGCACCCGTGCGCAGGTTTTTCACCTTGCACATGGCTTCTGCAGGCGCTTGGCGCCGGACTTTGGGTTGCTGGCTCATGCTACTTTCTCTTCGCCTTCTTGTCGGCAGCGTGGCCGGGGAAGTAGCGGGTGGGAGCAAACTCACCCAACTTCATGCCAACCATGTCCTCGCTGACCAGAACCGGCACATGCTTGCGGCCATTGTGGACCCCAAAGGTGAGGCCGACGAACTGAGGCATGATTGTCGAGCGGCGCGACCAGGTCTTGATCACATCCTTGCGGCCCGAGCCTTGTGCGACATCTGCTTTTTTTAGCAAATAGCCGTCCACAAACGGACCTTTCCAAACCGAGCGTGTCATCGCTTAGCGGGCCTTCTTCAGATGGCGACTGCGGATAATGAATCTATCCGTGGTCTTGTTGGTGCGGGTCTTGCGGCCCTTGGTCGGTTTGCCCCAGGGGGTGACCGGGTGACGACCGCCGGAAGTGCGGCCTTCGCCGCCGCCGTGCGGGTGATCGACCGGGTTCATGGCCACACCGCGAACATGTGGACGGAAACCCATATGACGAACGCGTCCCGCCTTACCCAGAACTTGGTTCATGTGGTCCTGATTAGAGACCGCGCCAACTGTCGCCATGCAGGTATCCTGCACCATGCGAAGTTCGCCGCTGCCCAGGCGGATCTGAGCATAGCCCGCGTCACGACCGACCAGCTGTGCATAGGATCCGGCGGAACGGGCAATCTGGCCGCCCTTCAGGGGCTTTAGCTCAACATTGTGGATAATCGTGCCGATGGGCATGGCGCGCAGAGGTGACGCATTGCCCGGTTTCACGTCGACTTTTTCAGCGGCAATGATTTCATCGCCGATCTTCAGACGCTGCGGGGCCAGGATATAGGCCAGTTCTCCGTCGGCGTATTTTATCAATGCGATGAAGGCGGTACGGTTGGGATCATACTCAATGCGCTCAACCTTGCCGACAATGCCCCATTTGCGGCGCTTGAAGTCAATGATGCGATAGAGCCGCTTCGCGCCGCCACCGCGGAAACGCACCGCGATACGGCCGCCGCCGCCACGTCCACCCGATTTGGTCAGACCCTCAACAAGGCTCTTTTCCGGGCGACCCTTGTGCAGTTCGGACCGGTCGATGAGGACCAGACCTCGGCGCGAGGGAGACGTAGGATTGAAATGCTTCAGAGCCATCTCTTACAGCCCCGTCGTGATGTCGATGGATTGGCCCTCTTGCAGGGTCACAATAGCTTTTTTTACGTCGATGCGGCGCCCGGGTCGGCCACGGAAACGTTTGGTCTTGCCCTTTTGGATCAGGGTATTGACCTTGGTCACCTTAACTTTGAACAGCTCTTCCACAGCAGAGGCGATCTCTTCCTTGGTGCTGGTGATGGCGACGCGGAAGACCACTTTATTGTGCTCGGAAAGCACCGTGGCCTTTTCCGTGATCATCGGTGCAAGGATCGTATCATAGTGTCGGACGGAGACGGCCATCAGGCGGCATCCTTATCTTGGAAGCGGTCGGTGATCGCTTCGACAGCGGCGCGGGTGAGCACCAGGGTGTCACGGCGCAGGACGTCATAGACATTCAGGCCTGCGTTGGGCAGCACATCGACGTTGGGAATGTTGCGAGCCGCCAGCTTGAAGTTCGTATCGACTTCAGGACCAGCGATGATCAGCGCATTGCGCAGGCCCATGGCGGCGAACTGTCCCCGCAGAGCGGCGGTTTTCGGTTCGGCCAGAGCCACGCCGTCCAGAACGATCAGCGTCCCGGCCTTGACCTTGGAAGACAGGGCGTGGCGCAGCGCCATGGCCCTGACTTTTTTGGGCAGATCAAACGCGTGGCTGCGGACGACCGGCCCGTGGGCCTTGGCACCACCGACGAATTGAGCCGCGCGGCGCGAACCGTGACGGGCACCACCGGTGCCTTTTTGCCGGTACATCTTTTTGCCGGTGCGTGAGACTTCGTTACGCACCTGGATCTTGTGCGTGCCGGCCCGGCGCTTGGCCAACTGCCAGGTTATGCAGCGCTGTAGGATGTCGCCACGAATGTCTTCGATGCCGAAAATATCGTCCGGCAGTTCGACAGTGCCGTCAGCGGCCCCATCCAGATTGATCACATCGACTTTCATTGCTCGGCCCCCTCGACGATATCTTCGACCGGAGCGGCCTCAGCGGGCGTTTCGGCAACTGGGCCATCGGCGACTGCGCCTTTGATCGCCGCCGGATAGGGCGCGTCGGCGTGGGCCGGTGATTTGATCGCGTCTCGGATCTTGACGAACGTGCCTTCGGTGCCGGGAACCGCGCCGTGCAATAAAATAAGACCGCGCTCAGCATCGACGCGAAACACGGTCAGATTGAGTGTTGTGACAAGTTCCTGGCCCATGTGGCCGGCCATCTTCTTGCCTTTGAACACCTTGCCCGGATCCTGGCGTTGGCCGGTCGAGCCGTGGGCTCGGTGCGATACCGAGACGCCGTGGGTTGCGCGCATGCCTCCGAAATTCCAGCGCTTTATCGCCCCGGCGAACCCCTTACCAACCGTGAGGCCGGAGACATCAACCTTTTGGCCGGGAACAAAATGCTCGGCGCTGAGCTCTGCACCGACATCCACGAGGTTCTCCTCAGAGACTCGGAATTCGGCCACATGACGCTTGGGTTCAACTTGACCCTTAGCGAAATGGCCGCGCTCGGCCTTGCTGGTGTTTTTGGCCTTCTTGGCTCCTGCACCCAGTTGCAGGGCGACATAGCCGTCCCGCTCTTGCGTGCGTTGAGCGACGACCTGACAGCCTTCGAGGCTGAGCACGGTCACCGGCACATGAGTTCCCGCCTCATCGAAGAGACGCGTCATGCCCAGTTTCTTGGCGATTACGCCGGTACGCATCTGCCCGGTCCCTCTTACAGCTTGATCTCGACGTCCACACCTGCGGACAGGTCGAGCTTCATGAGCGCGTCCACGGTCTGCGGGGTGGGATCGACGATATCGAGCACGCGTTTGTGCGTGCGAATTTCGAACTGCTCGCGCGACTTTTTATCGACGTGCGGCGAACGGTTAACGGTAAAACGCTCAATCAGCGTCGGGAGCGGTATGGGCCCCCGCACGGTCGCGCCGGTGCGCTTAGCCGTATTTACGATCTCGCGTGTGGAATGATCCAGCACGCGGTGATCGAAGGCTTTGAGCCGAATGCGGATGTTCTGACGATCCATTTCGCTCTGTTTTTCCTTTCAAGCCCCAGTGGGGACCCGCGTGATACAAGACCATGTCAAAGACCGACCAACTCGGCCAAGATGGCCGAGCAAACACGTAAGCCCGCAAAAACGAATGGCCGGCGCGCAGTAAACTGCGGGGGCGTTGACCCTGCCAAGCCAGCCGAAGCTAGCCTTTCCAAGTTTCGCCTTGCGAACCGCGTCTGCCTCGTCGGGAAAACCCTTAAAAGACACAGCCGGTTCAACAAAGAGGGTCG
>JAYTXQ010000155.1:0-3239 GCA_043742825.1 Caulobacteraceae bacterium
CACCCTTGTGGAACGCCCGCCAACAGGCGTCGAAACGGTGGTGGTTCAGACGATGCACGAGCGTAAAATAAGGATGTTTGAGGAAGCGGATGGCTTTGCCGTGCTGCCTGGGGCGATAGGCACTCTTGAAGAGGTGGTTGAATTGCTGTCCTGGCGGAGGCTCGGCTTGCACGCCAAGCCGATAGTTTTCTACAATCCCAGAGGGTTTTGGGATCCATTGTTCGTGCTATTTGAGCAATTCATTGCGCAGAAACTTGTTCCGCCTGCGTTTGCAGATTGCTGGCGGGCCGTAACGGAGATCGAAGACATTCTGCCGGCCCTGGCCGCGCTGCCAACTGACGTCTTTCCAGTTGGTCGGGTGGAGATGGTAAGTTAGCTGACCCGATCACGAAATCGGTTGACCAAGGGGTAGCGCCGGTCACGACCGAAGGCCTTGCCGCCGATCTTCACGCCAGGCGCAGCCTGACGGCGTTTGTATTCTGAGCCATAGAGGAGGCGCTGGATGCGTTCGACCGTGGCGGCGTCGTGGCCACGGGCGACGATCTCGTCCAGCGTCGCTTCCTCTTCCACCAGCCCGTACAGGATGGCATCCAGGACTTCGTAAGGGGGAAGGCTATCCTGATCCGTCTGGTCGGGCCGCAGCTCCGCAGAGGGCGGCTTGGTCAGGATCCGCTGCGGAATGGGATTTTCCGGGCCGTTGAACGGTGTATTGGCGTTGCGCCAACGGCAAAGCTCATAAACCTCAACTTTATAGAGGTCTTTGAGCACATTATAGCCACCGCACATGTCGCCATAGAGGGTTGCATAGCCCACGGCCATCTCGGATTTGTTACCTGTGGTCATCAACATCAAGCCTAGCTTGTTGGACAGGGCCATCAGGGTGACGCCGCGAATTCGGGCCTGAAGATTTTCTTCCGTGATGTCGGCGACGAGACCCGAAAACTGGTCAGCCAGCATGAAGTCGAAAGCCTCGACGGCCGGGGCGATGGTAATTTCATCGAGCGCAACCCCAATGGCCGCGGCACAGGACGCAGCGTCGTCGAGGCTCTCCTGGCTGGTATATCGAGACGGCAACATGAAGGTGCGCACGTTCGCGGCTCCTAGAGCATCTGCCGCAACCACCACGGAGAGGGCTGAATCGACTCCGCCGGACAGGCCAAGCAACACACCGGGAAATCCTGATTTGAGCACATAGTCTCGCAGGCCCAGGACCATGGCGCGGTAGATAGCTTCGGGCCCGGTAGGCCAGGGTTGGTTCGCCGCCTCCAAGCACCGCCAGCCATCCTGACCCCGCGTCCAGTTCGTGATCTCCAGTGCACTCTCGAACTTTGGCAGACTCATGCACTGGCTACCGTCGGCTTGCAGAGCAAACGACCCGCCATCGAACACCAGTTCATCCTGACCGCCGCATTGATTGACATAGATCAGGGGCAGGCCCGTCTGGGCCACCCGCTCGCGCGCAACCCCAAGGCGTTCGCTGTCTGAGGTACGACGATAGGGTGATCCGTTCGGCACTAGCAGAAGTTCTGCCCCCCGATCACGCAGGTCGGCACAGGGCCCCTCGCCCCAGATATCTTCACAAATCGGTGCGCCGATCTTGATGCCCGCGACATCGAATAAACCCGAGTCGGTCCCGGCGGCGAAAATGCGCTTTTCATCGAACACGCCATAATTAGGCAGATCACGTTTGAAGGCCATGCCCCGGATCTTGCCCCCCGCCAGGTGCGCTACGGCATTAAGCGGGCGGCCATCTTCGCCGGCCCACGGCAGGGTGATGATCGCCTCACAACCCCGCGCGGTCTCCTCGGCCAACCGCTGCAGGGCCTGAGCGCAGGCAGCCAGAGCGGCAGGTTTCAGCACCAGATCTTCAGGAGGATAACCAATCAGGAACAGCTCGGAAAACAGCGCCACGTCGGCCCCTGCTGCGGTAGCCTTGGCCAAGGCCTCACGGGCAAGGACTTCGTTGCCGACGATATCGCCCACGGTCGGATTGGCCTGGACGCAGGCGATGACAAAACGGTTTTTCATGTCCAGGCTTCTAATGGATCGGGCCTACGCGCGCCAAGAGTTTAAAGCTTGATTCAACGCTTGCGTCTGTTTCGTGAAAACGCATCAAGCGCTAATCGTCGCGATGCGCCCGTTCGCGGCGTTCGTGGCGTTCCTGCGCTTCGATGCCCAGGGTTGCGGTCGGTCGGGCCATCAGGCGGGCCAGACTTATCGGCTCTCCGGTGTCTTGACAGGACCCATAGTTGCGCTCGTCGATCCGGCGCAGGGCCTCGTCAATCTTAGTGATCAGCTTGCGTTGGCGATCACGCGTGCGCAGCACGAGCGATCGATCCGCCTCGCTGGATGCGCGGTCGGCGATATCAGGATGGTTCTCAGTCTCGGCCTGCAAATGCGTCACAGTTCCTCGCGAGTCTTTGAGGATTTCATCCTTCCACTTGAGCAACCGTTGTCTGAAATATTCGAGTTGGCGTTCATTCATGAACGGCTCATCCACCGATGGCTGGTAGGTCTCATCCAGCTGTGCCGAAGTTAAAAGCATCGACGCCTCGTTTTTCACCGACATGCCCGCCGCCCCGACAAGCATCGCGCTTATAACAAACCCCGGCCAGGGTGCAACGCCCTCGTTTTAACACGATCGTTTGCGCTTGCAGCTTACGCCGAATTAAGTGGTGCCAGCGATACGACCAAGGCATTTAGCGTGGTGAGAGGTTGATGCGTTTGCACGGAACAGATGCAAACGTTGAACCCTTCTCCAGGCCCAAACTTGATTTGCGAACCCAAAAACTTGATCCTGCTCTGCTCTCCTCATCGCTTGCGCCGACTGGCCCACAGCTGCCTGTCCGTGATGGTCTGGGTGTGCGCCGCCGGTAATGGGGCAGTGAGCGCGGCGGACGCCCCGGTTCAGCGCCTGATCTCCTTTGGGGGAACGTGCGTCAGTTGTAATTTGACCAGGCGCAAGCTTCCCGGATCACGCTTTGTCGGGGCCAACTTCACGCGCGCAAACTTTCAGGGGGCGGATCTTCGGGGTGCCGAATTCATCGGGTCGAACTTCAGCCTGGCAAACCTGGCGCACGCTGACCTGCGCGGCGCAAGCATGGTCGGCTCTCAATTCACGTCGGCGAATATGGAGGGCGCTAATCTTGACGGCCTGGAAGGCCAGGGCATTCACCTTGCCAGAGCCCATCTTGACCACGCACGTTTCACCGACGCCGCGCTGATCGGCGCAGATCTTC